>JAKURX010000279.1 GCA_022451505.1 Acidimicrobiales bacterium
CCAGCCACATCGCAGCATTCGAGGCGGGTGATGACATCCACCGCTCCGTGGCCTCCCGGACCTGGGGCGTCCCGACGGAGGAGGTCACCACGGAGTTGAGGAACCGAGCCAAGATGGTGGCCTACGGACTGGCCTACGGGATGGAGGCCTACGGCCTAGCCCAGCGGCTGGACATTCCCACCGGCGAGGCATCGGGAATCCTGGAGGCTTACTTCGAAGCCTTCCCCGGGGTACGGGACTACATGGATCGATCGGTGGATGAGGCCCGTCAGAGGGGCTACACCGAGACTCTCTTCGGCCGGCGGCGGCCTATCCCCGAGCTGGCCTCAAACAACTTCAACGTCCGTCAGGCGGGGGAGCGGCAGGCCATGAACGCCCCAATACAGGGGCTGGCGGCCGACATCTTCAAGGTAGCCCTGGTGGGTATCGACCACGGGCTTTCCGCTGCGGGCCTGGCCTCCCGTCTGGTTCTCCAGGTTCACGATGAGGTACTCCTCGAAGTGGAACCCACCGAACTTGACCAAGTAACCGAACTGGTAAGGGTGACGATGGGCGGTGCCTTCGACCTCCGGGTCGAGTTGGCCGTGGACCTGGCCACTGGTGCCACATGGGCGGACGCCAAACGATGAGCGTCTCCAGCGGAGCCCGCGGTGGCTTCCGGGAACACTGGTTCGAACCATTGGCCGAGCACCTAGGGTCGGCCTACCTGCACTACTCCTTCACCTACGGAACGACCAACGAGGTGGACCGTCTGGTGGAGGTGCTCGGAATCGGCCCCGGTGACCGGGTGCTCGACGTCGGATGCGGTCCGGGCCGACACGCCCACGAACTGGCTCGCCGAGGCGTCGATGTACTCGGGGTCGATGTGTCGGAGACGTTCGTCCACCTGGCTCGGACAGAGGCACCGGACGGAGCGACCTTCGAGCGAATGGATGCCCGACGGATGGCCTTCGAGTCAGAGTTCGACGGGGTGTTCTCCCTGTGCCAGGGAGGTTTCGGCCTGGCGGCCGGACCCGGCGCGGATCCGGTACCGGTTGATCCTGACGGGCTGGTGTTAGAGCGCATGGCTGCCGCGGTACGTCCCGGCCGGCGCTTGGCCATCTCCGCGTTCTCCGCCTACTTCCAGGTCCGGTTCCTTGACGAGGACGACTCGTTCGATGCTGCCTCCGGGGTGAACCATGAAAGGACCACCCTGAAGAGTCCCGAACAACGCCGGATGGACGCAGATCTGTGGACCAGCTGTTTCACTCCCCGGGAGCTCCGACTTCTGGCTGACCGGGCCGGACTAACGGTACGCGGGGTGTGGTCAGTGACCCCGGGCGACTACCGACCTCGGCCACCCGACCTTGAAAGCCCCGAGTACCTTCTGGTGGCCGAGCGCCCGGCTGCGACACCCGCCGGGCCTGTGACGGAGCAACGACGACCCCGGTAGGCTGCTCCACGCTCCCGTTTCAACGGGGGCGTGTTCTGTGAAGTGAGCACTCTTCCTGTCCACAACCACCCGAGAACTAACCGTGTCCGACTCGACCCTTACCACAACCGTGCTCGAGTCCCCGCCTATGGGGACCTTCGATGAGAACGGTGAATACAACCCCCGTCCGATCACCGAGAACGACCTCGGCTCCCTTACCTTGGAGGAGGCCTACGCAGCGACCCTCGTCGACGTGGCGAACGGTCAGTTAGTGGAAGGCACGGTGGTCAGGATCGACCGGGACGAGGTCCTCGTCGACATCGGCTACAAGTCCGAGGGCGTGATCCCTCAGAAAGAACTCTCGATTCGCAACAACGCCGATCCGGGCGACGTGGTGGCGCTTGGGGAACAGATCGAGGCCCTGGTCCTACAGCGGGAGGACGC
>JAKURX010000028.1 GCA_022451505.1 Acidimicrobiales bacterium
GACAGGCTCCTCGACAGGCTCCTCGACAGGCTCCTCGACAGGCTCCTCGACAGGCTCCTCGACAGGTGCCGGCGCAGCGGGGGCGACAGGCGCCGCTGTAACGCTGGTACCGACCGGCTGGCCCTTGAACTCGTCCCAAGCCCCAGTGATCTTCAGGAGCTTCTCGACGCGCTCGGTCGGCTGGGCGCCGTTGCGAAGCCACCCGACGGCCTTCTCGTTGTCGATCTCGATGACGGACGGATCACGGCGGGGGTCGTAGAAACCAACCGCCTCGATGATCCGCCCGTTGCGCGCCTTGCGCGAGTCGGCGGCCACCACACGGTAGGTCGGCTGCTTCTTCTTACCCATCCGCATCAGGCGGAGCTTCACGGCCACGTCGGTACCACTCTCTTCTCGTGTGTGGCCCCGCACGGTCTGGCGGGGCAGGGATCGGGGCACGGCGACGGTGCGCCCGTTCGGTCCGCACAGTCTGCCGTGACGCGGCCCGTTTTCCAGCCCCTCCGGCCGGAAGCCGCGGATGGCAGCTGTCGCACCGACCGGATGCAGTGTCCGGAATCAGCCCTTCGGCCGGTCCCCCAGCAGGTCCAAGCTGTCGCTCGGCAGACCCGGAACGCTCGCCTGGTCGCCTAAACCGGGCAGGGAGAGCCCCTTCTTCCGGTCCACCGGGACTGGGCCCCGGGCCGTGGTCCGCCCACCGCCTGCCTTCCGACCCTTCCGGCTCTTCTTTTTCGCCACACCCCGGCCACCCATCTGCTTCATCATCTTTCGCATCTCGCGGAACTGCTTGACCAGCTGGTTGATCTCCCCTGCCTGGGTGCCACTGCCCCGGGCGATCCGGGCCCGACGGGAGCCGTCGATGATGTCGGGATCAAACCTCTCGGCCGGGGTCATCGAGCTGATGATCCCCTCGATCCGGTCGATACGCCCATCGTCCACGTCGGCGTCGGCGTTGCGCATCTGCTGTGCCATGCCTGGGACCATGCCCATCAGGTTGCTGATTGGCCCCATCTGGCGGAGTGCTCGGATCTGGTCCAGGAAGTCGTCCAGGGTGAAGGTGCCCTCCAGCATCCGGGCAGCCGCCGCCTCAGCCTGCTCCTTCTCGAAGGTCTCCTCGGCCTTCTCGATGAGGGTCTCCACGTCACCCATGCCCAGGATCCGCCCGGCCAGGCGGTCCGGATGGAAGGTCTCGAAGTCCTCTAGGCCCTCCCCCGTCGAGGCGAAGGCGACCGGGCAGCCAACCACCTCTTTGATGCTCAGGGCCGCACCACCGCGGGCATCGCCGTCGAGCTTGGTGAGGACCAGAGCATCAAGGCCCAGGCGGGCGTGGAAGGCCTCAGCCGTTGACACCGCGTCCTGGCCGGTCATGGCATCGATGACCAGGAATGTGTGGTGGGGCTCGAGCACTCCGGACACCTCGGCCACCTCGGCCATGAGGTCGTCGTCGATGGCTAGACGTCCCGCCGTGTCGCAGACCACGACGTCGCGTCCCAGCCGGGCCGCCTCGGCCAGGCCAGCCCGGGCAACGGCCACAGGATCCGACGGTTCGCTGAACACCGGGACGCCGATGCGGTCGCCCAGGGTCCGTAACTGCTCGACGGCCGCCGGCCGCTGAAGGTCGGCCCCGATCAGTATCGGGTTACGTCCCCGGGCCTTGTACCACCGAGCCAACTTGGCCGCCGTGGTCGTCTTGCCCGCTCCCTGGAGGCCCGCCAGGAGGACCACGGTCGGCGGCTTCGAGGCATACGGAAGGCGGGCCGCCTCGCCGCCCAGGATCTCGGTGAGTTCTTCGAGGACGATCTTCACAACCTGCTGGCCAGGGTTGAGCGCACCGGCCAACTCCGCGCCCACGGCGCGCTCCCGGATCCGGTCCTGGAGGGTCCGCACCACCTCCAGGTGGACGTCGGCCTCCAGGAGCGCCACCCGGACCTCTCGGAGGAACTCGTCGACGTCGTCGGGACCCAGACGACCCTTGCCGCGGACCTTCCGCAGGATCCCGTCAAAACGGTTGGTCAGGCTCTCAAACACCGTGCGGCCTCCTGAACCCGTTTCAGGCCGGAACGTCGGCCGCGAACAGAGCGTCCACGAACTCCTCGGGATCAAACGGCACCAGGTCGTCCACGCCCTCTCCCACCCCGACCAACTTCACCGGGATGCCGAGGTCGTCCTGGACGGCCACCACAATTCCCCCGCGTGCCGAACCGTCCAACTTGGTCAGCACAATTCCGGTCACATCGACGGCCTCGGCGAACTGTCGAGCCTGGACCAAGCCGTTCTGGCCGGTCGTCGCGTCGATGACCAGCAGGGTCTCGGTGACCGTACCGGCCCCCTTCTCGGCCACCCGCCGGACCTTGGACAGCTCGTCCATGAGATTGGCCTTCGTATGGATCCTCCCTGCGGTGTCGGCCAGCACCAGGTCGGCCCCCCGGGATGCTGCATGGGCCACGGCGTCGTACACCACCGAGCTGGGGTCGGCGCCCTCGGCACCTCGCACCACGGCCGAACCCGACCGGTCGGCCCATAGCGACAGCTGGTCAGCCGCCGCGGCCCGGAACGTATCGCCGGCGGCGAACACCACCCGGTGACCGGCGACCGACTCCCTGTGGCCCAGCTTGCCGATGGTCGTCGTCTTGCCGACACCGTTCACGCCGACAAACAGCCAAACCGACGGCTCGCCCCCGAGGGTCAGATTGCGATCCGCATCGCCAAGTCGGGCCAGGAACTCCACCTTGAGCAGCCTCAGCAGGCCGTCGGCGTCGGCTACCCCTTCGCGTCCCACCTGCTTCCGGAGGCCGTCGACCAGGGCGTCGGTGGTGACCACACCCACATCGGCCAGAAGCAGGGCATCGGCCAGTCCCTCCCACGTGGAGTCGTCGATCGACGAGCTGTTCCGCACCGGCGCTAGGTGTGTGGACCAGGCGTCGCGAGCGCGACCAAGACGGGAGCGGAGACCCATGGGAGGCGCATCCTACCGGTGGGGTCCGAACCCACCCCGGGGCTCCAACCGGCGCGCTAGCCGGTGAACTGGTCGTCGAGGTCGCCCAGCTGAACCTGGGCCAGGCCGACCTCGCCGTCGCGTTCGTACTCCAACTCGACCCGTGATCCCGGTAGCCGGATCTGGATGTCGGCCCGCAGGGCGGCCATATCGCGGATGATCCGGCCATCCGACCGGAAAATGCGGTCGCCGACCAGCAGGCCCGCCAGCTCGGCGGGCGATCCCTCCACCACTTCAACGATCACGGCGCCCGGCCGTCCGTCAGTGGTCGACTCACCCCGGATGCCCAGCCATGCCGTTCCGATCGGCTCGCCCAGGATCAGACGACGTGCCACCAGCACCACCGTGTCGCTGGGGATGGCGAAACCCACGCCGATATTGCCGATTGTGAGGCCGGTACTTTGGATGGCCGTGTTCATGCCAATAACCCGGCCTTCGCGATCGGCCAACGGCCCTCCCGAGTTACCCGGGTTGATCGGCGCGTCGGTTTGGATCATGGACACCCCGGCGCACTCGGCGCCGAATCCCAACTGGCAGCCGTACGAGTCGATGACCCTTCCCACGGCGCTCACGATTCCTGAGGTGACCGTGCGGTCCAGGTCGAAGGGACTCCCCAGGGCGACAGCCAACTGCCCCACCTGGACGTCCTCGGTGAAGGCAAACACCGCCGGCACCAGGCTGTTGTCCGGCTCGGTCAGCTGAAGCACGGCCACGTCGCGCCGAACGTCGAACCCCACCACCTCGGCGACGATTTGCCGGCCGTTGGGCAGACTGACCACCACCTCGTCGGCATCATCGATCACGTGGGCGTTGGTGACGATCCGGCCCCCGTCGTCGAAGACGATGCCGGAACCGTGACTGGCCTCGGGGACCGAGACCAGCACCACCGAGTCGACCAGCGCTTCGGCCACGGCGACCACCGGCTCGTCGCCCGAGTCGTCGACCGGCGCCTCGGCGAACAGGCGGGCCACCAGCAACTCGACCTCTTCGGCGGTCAGACCGGCCGACTCCTCGATAAGGCGTCCGACCACGGTCTCCACCTCTTCGGCCGACAGCCCGGCCGATTCCTCGATCACGGAGGCGGCGATAGAAGCCACGTCATCGGTCGACAGACCGGGAGCCTCGGAGAGACGGTCGGCCACGATGACCTCCACGTCGGCGGCCGAGAGCCCCTCGCGCTCGGACAGGATTCCCTCGACCAGGGCCGTCACCTCGGCCTCCGACAACCCCTCGTCAGCCAGGACAGCCTCCACCAGGACTGTCACCTCGGCCTCGGACAATCCTTCGCTAGCAAGGACGGCCTCTACCAGATTCGTCACCTGAGCTGCCGACAGGCCTTCGGCAGCCAGGACACCCTCGACCAGGGCCGTCACCTCGGCCTCGGACAACCCCCCGGTGGCCAGGACAGTCCCGATCGCCTCCTCAGACCGGGTCTCTAACGGGACGCTGGAAGCCGCATCGCCGTCCTCGCCCCGCAGCATCCAACCGGCTACCGCCCCAGCCACCAGTGCGGCCACCAGGACGGCCACGGCGAACAAGCCCGCCAAGAGTCGGCCGCTGATACGGACCGGAGGTTCGATCGGCGGTACGGGTGCCGGCAGCAGGCCCGGAAAGGTGGGCTCAACGGGCCGATGCCCCCCGACCTCGATGGACCGGCGGTCGACGGATCGTCGCTGGTGGGTCTGGTCGTCCTCCATCAGACTGAAAATAGGGCGTCTAGCGCCCAACTCCACACATCGGATGACTCAGGAGTCAACGTACCGGGGCAACCAGAGGGTGAACGTGGCCCCCTCACCCTCCACTGACCGCACAGTGGACCGCCCGCCGTGGCCCTCGGCGATCTGGCGCACGATGGCCAGACCCAGGCCAGACCGCCCGGCCTCCCGAGCCGACGCCCGGTCACCTCTCCAGAACCGTTGGAACACCCGGTCGACGTCATCGACAGCGATCCCCGGTCCGTGGTCGATGACCGAGGCCCAGACCATCTCCTCGTCTCGGCCCACCGAGACCCGGACCGTCCCGCCCCCCTCCGAGACCCGGATGGCGTTGCTCAGGAGATTCGCCACCGCGCGGCGCAGGGCCACGGCGTCCCCCACCACCTCCAGGCCGGCGGTCCGGTTGTGGTCCAGCACCACACCAGACCGCGAGGCAGCCGCCGCGAAGTCCTCGACCGTCTCACCCACCACGGTGCCCACGTCGATGGGCTCGCGGCGGCTGTCCGGGCGCTCGTGGTGGGCGTACAGCAGCAGGTCGTCGACCAGAGCCGACATGCGCTCGGCGGCCCGAAGGGCCACCCGCCCGGCAGCCCGGAAGTCCTCCGGCCCGGCCTCTGGATCGGCCATGACCACGTCCAGGTTGGTGCGCAGCACAGCCAACGGGTTACGCAGCTCGTGTGACGCCTCCTGCACGAATCGCCGCTGGCCCTCGAAAGCCTCGTCCAGCCGGTCCAGCATCTCGTCGAAGGTGTCGGCCAGGTCCCGGAGCTCGTCCGACGAGCCGCCCAACTCGATCCGCCGGGACAGATCGGTGGCGGTGATCTCCCGGGCCACAGCCGAAATCCGACCAATGGGCCGAAGAACCAGGCCGGCCACGTACCAGCCCACGGCCAGACTCCCGAGGAACACGCCGGCCAGGGCGGTGAACGAGTAGGCCCGCAGCCGCTCGAGAGCCCTCCGGTTGACCTCCTCTTCGAAGATGACCAGCCACGGACGGTCCTTCTGCTGGTCGACCGACAAAGAGGCCTGGTCGCCAGAACCCTCCTGGGCCAACTGCTCGAACCGGGCCAGGTGCGACGTGGGCTGTTCGGACAGCGCCCGGGACAGACCCAGGTAGATGCCCCCCACCATCACGGCGGCCAGCGCGAAGAGGACGATGGAGTAGAGCAGGGCCAACCGGGTACGCAGACTGCCGAACCGGTCCGGAAAGCGCCCGGCCAGGCCCACCCCAGTCCGGTTCACCGGTCCACCGGCTCGTCGACCAACCGGTAGCCCGACCCGACCACGGTCTCCAAGAGCGGCTCCTCGCCCTCCAGGGAGAGCTTGCGGCGTAATGTCCCCACGGTCACCCGCACGGTGTTGGTGAACGGGTCGGCGTGCTCGTCCCACACGTGGTCCAGGAGGACCTCCTGGGACACCACGTCGCCGGGACGGGTCATGAAGTACCGCAGCAGTGCGAACTCCTTGGCCGTGAGGTCTAGATCACGCCCACCTCGGCTGGCCCGGTGGCGGGCCGTGTCCAACACCACGTCGCCGACCTCCAGGACGGCCCCCGACCGGCCCGGGTCGCGCCTCAGCAGGGAACGGATACGGGCCGAGAGTTCGTCGAAGGCGAACGGCTTGACCAGGTAGTCGTCGGCCCCGACGTCCAACCCCCGTATACGGTCCTCAATGGTGTCCCGAGCCGTCAGCATCAGGATGCGGGGTGGGACCTCGCCCGGCGGATCTGCCCGCAACGTTGAGCAGACCTCCAGCCCATCAATCCCAGGCATGGTCAGGTCCAGGCAGATCAGGTCGTACGGGATGAAGGTGGCCTTCTCGATCGCCTCCGCTCCCCCATCGGCCGTGTCGACCGCGTAGCCCTCCCGCCGGAGTCCCCGGGCCACAGCGTCAAGCAGGTCGGCCTCATCGTCGACCACGAGGATGCGCACGGGGACGACGGTACTCCGACCTTCCCCGCGGCCAGACCGCGGGACTCCAGGTCAGCCGTTGGTCAAGACTCCGAGCCGCCGGGCCACCCGCTCGGCCTCCACCCGCTCGCTGATCACCCTTGATGACCCGCCGGGAGCCATCGACACGCCGTAGAGGCAGTCGGCGGCCTCCATGGTCCGCTTCTGGTGGCTGACGATCATCAGCTGGGCGTGGTCCCGGAACTGGTCAACCAGGCCCAGGAACCGGTGCAGGTTGACGTCGTCGAGGGCCGCCTCCACCTCGTCCATGACGTAGAACGGCGAGGGACGGCTGCGGAACACGGCGAACAGGAAGGCCAGGGCGGTCAGCGACCGCTCGCCGCCGGACAGCAGGGAGAGCTTCTTGACGTTCTTGCCCGAGGGTCGCGCCTCCACGTCGAGGCCCGTCTCCAGCAGGTCGTCGGGATCGGTAAGGCGTAGCTGCCCCTCACCACCGGGGAAGAGGGCATCGAACAGGTCAGTGAAGTGGCTCGCCACCTCGGCGAAGGCAGCAGCGAACACCGACACGATCTCTTCGTCCACCGACCGGATGACCTTCCTCAGGTCCTTGCGGGTGGAACGGATGTCGTCCAACTGCTCTTGGAGGAACTCGTGGCGCTCCCGGAGGCCGTCGAACTCGGCCAGAGCCAGCGGGTTGACCGGACCCATCAACTTCAGCTCGCGCTCTAGGTCGGCTATCCGGTTGGCCGCCGTTACCCCCTCGTCCAGTTCGGGGCACGGAGCGTCCAGGGCGGCGTCGGGCTCCAGGTCGAACTCGGCGCGAATCGACTCGGTAAGGCTCTCGAGGCGCAAACGTGTCTCGGCCCGCTCGATCTCCAGCCTCGACTGGTGCTCACGGGCCTCCCGGAGGGCGGTCTCGGCAGTCGAGCGCTCACGACGTAGGCCGTCCAGCCGGGCGGCCACGGCCCGGACTCGCTCGGACTGCCGACGTCGGTGATCGCGCAGGGCATCCAACCGGGTATCGACCATCGACAGGCGCTCGTCCAACACCGCTGTGAGTTGGCGGGTAGCGGCCTCCCGCCCGTCCAGGTCACCGCGCTGGGCAGCGGCAGCGGCCCGCTCGTCGGCCAACTGGCCCAGCCGTAACCTCAGGTCGGCGGCCCGGGCCCGAACCACGGTCTGGCGACCCGTGGCCTCGGCGACCCGAACGTCGTGGCCGGTTCGTCGGGCACCCAACTCGGCGGCTCGCTCCTCCAGCGAACTCCGGGCAGCGTTCATCCGGTGTCCAGCCTCCACGGAAGCCTCCTCGGCCGCCTCCAGATCGGGCAGGCGCCGCTCCAGGTCATCGACCCTCCGGGCTTCGTCTTCTAGGCGCTGGCCTAGCTCGCCCAGGCGGGTCCGCAGCGACTCGGCCTCGGTAGTCAGGTCACGACGTTCGACCTGCAGCCGCTGGAGCGCCTCGGTCGACGCTGTGAACCGGCCGTCATGCTCGTCCAGTGCCCGGTTCCGACGGGCCACGTCGTGGTCGGCGTCGCCCGGCGCTCGTTCGGCCACGTCCAGGGCCCGGGTGGCCTCGCCCCGCTCGACCTCGGCATCGGCCAGCCGGCACTCGGCGTCGGCCAGGGCCGCTCCGGTCGCTCCCCGCCCGTCCCCACCGATCCGCCAGCCCGACGGACCGAAACGGTCACCGGCAAGGGTGACGATGATGGACTCCGGGTGACTCAGGGCCAGGTCGACCACGGTGTCAAGATCGCCGTCGACGACCACGGCGTGGCCAAGCAAGCGGTCCAGGAGGCCGTCGACACCCTCCCGTCGGGCCCGGACCCGGGACCGAATAGGCGACCCCACCGGCGGAGAAGAACAACCGCTTGAGCCAGCGTCCAGGGCCAGCACAGCGGCCGAGAGTCGACCCTCGCGCAGGGCGGCCAGGGCGTGCCGAGCCTGGCCGACGTCGCCGACCACCACAGCGTCCAGAGCCGAACCCGCCGCTGCCTCGAAAGCCGCCTCGAAGCCATCATCCACCTCGACCAGGTCCAGCAGCGTCCCCAAGACGCCTTCGATGCCGGCCAGGTGCTCGGCACCGGCCCGTGACCGGGCCTCGTTCAGGGCCAGGGACAGAGCATCCACCCGGGCTGTCACCGACTGGACCTCGGCCTCGCCGGCCATGACCCGTTCCCAGGCCGCGTTCCGGGCCACGGCGGCCCCGTGGGCCCGGGTCTCGGACTCGGCCACGGCCTCCACCAGGGGCTCTTCGGCTGTCTCTCCCACCGACAGATCGGAGCGCAGGCGATCGGCCTCAGCATCCAGGCGGGTCGATGCCTCCTCCAACCCGGCCAGTCGAATACCCAGGCGCTCACGCTCGGAGGTGGCCTGAGCGACGGCGGCCCTCAGCACGCCGAGCTCGCCACGGGCCTCGGCGGCGTGACCGCCCAGGGCCGGCACGCCCTCCGACCAGTCCATCTCGAAGGCCGCCCGATCGGCGGTCAGCTCGGTCTCGGCCACGGCCAAGCGCTCGGCCTCCGGCGCCAGGCGGTCAGCCTCAGCGTCCAACTCGGCGACCTCGGCCTCAGTCCGCTCCAACTCCACCTCGAGGCCCACGACCACCTGCTGGGAGGCCAGAGACGACCGTTCCCGCTCAATGCCCCGAAGCCGTTCGACCAGAAGGGCCCGGAGACCCCGACCCCGCTCCCGCAGGGACTCCAGCCGCACCAGCCGGTCGCCCAGGTCGTCGCCTCCCCGGGCGGCCAACTCGGTCTCGGCCGCCGCGACCTCGGCGTCCACTCGGGCCAGCACCCCACCCTGGGTCGACTCGTCGGCGGCCAGCGTGGAGCGCCGCCCAGCCTCGTCCTGGGCCCTGGTTCGGAGGGTGTCCAGCTCCCGTCCCGCCCGGTGCAAGCGCAGAGCGGTCAGCTCGCCCAGCAGGTCGCCGTGCCGGCGGGCAGCGTCGGCCTGACGTTCCAGCGGACGGAGCTGCCGGCGGACCTCGCGCAGCAGGTCGGACAGCCGGTCCAGGTTGGTTTCGGTGGCCCGTAACCGCCGCTGGGCCTTCTCCTTACGGCGCCGGTACTTCAGGATCCCGGCCGCGTCCTCGATGATCATCCGCCGGTCCTCCGGACGGGCGTTCAGGACGGCGTCGATCTGACCCTGGGAGATGATGACGTGCTGTTGGCGACCGACCCCCACGTCGGACAGCAGTTCCTGGATGTCCAGCAGGCGGCAGGGCGCGCCGTTCATCGAGTACTCGCTGTCACCGCTCCGGAACAGGGTCCGGGTGATGGTCACCTCCGCGAACTCCACTGGGAGCTGGCCCAACGAATTGTCGATGGTCAGCGACACCTCGGCCCGGCCCAGGGCAGCCCTGGTGGACGTGCCAGCAAAGATGACGTCGTCCATCTTCTGAGATCGCACGGCGCTCGGCGCCTGGGCGCCCAGCACCCACGCGATGGCGTCCACCACGTTGGACTTGCCGCTGCCGTTGGGGCCCACGACCACCGTGACGCCGGGCTCCATCTCCAACGTCGCCGTGTCGGCGAACGACTTGAATCCCTTGATGGTCAGCTGTTTCAGGAACACGCAGGACCCCGCGCGCCGCCCGCCCGAATCACAGGGGTGTCATTCGCCATTCACGCCACCCTAGGCGCGCCGGAAGCGCCCGAGGGGCGCTCCGTCAGACCTGGGTCTCGCAGAAGTAAGTCCAGCTCCCCTTGAGCTTGATTCGCTGGATGGGTGACCGGTTGCGCGGGCTGAGCGCGCCCGCCCGGCCGTAAACCGCGAGGTGGTCGCCGTAGGTCCCGGGCTCGCCGTACAGGTCGACGAACGGGCGCTCTTCGAGGTCGGTCCCTCGGTACTTGATGGCATCGTTGACCACCGAAATCATCGCCCCATGGAGGCGCCGGACCTCCTGGGTGGAAAGGGTGTTGCTGATCCGGTCGTAGCGCAGCCCGGCGTGGAACAGGATCTCGTCGGAGTAAACATCGCCGATACCCACCACCACCGTGTCGTCGCACAGGAGGTCCTTGAGCGGTACCTCCCTAGCCAGGACCTGTCCTCCGAACATCGTCCACGGAACCATCTCGCCGGCCGGATCGATGCCCAGCGTGGCCAGGTCTGGGAACTCAGTGAGCAGCTGGTCGCCGGACACCACGCACACCTCCGAGGTGCCGCCGGGGTCGATCAGGCGGACCTGACCGCCCACCGTGAAAGTGAAGGTCATCTCGGTGCCGGGCGCCTTCGCGTCCCGGGCGGCGTGCCGCCGGATGCTGGAGCCGGCGCCCGGGCGGATGACCAGTAGGTCGTCTTCCATCTTGACGACCAGGGTGAGGCCGATCCGGCGGACCGGACCCAACTTGCAGCCCTCCACCGTTCCGGCGAACGACCGGCGGGTGCGGTACCGGCCCAGGGTGGCCATCGAGGCGACCTCCACCGTCTTCACCTTGCGGCCGGAAATCTCCCGGTCCAGGGCGTAGCGGATGATCTCTACCTCGGGTAGTTCGTGTTCGAGAGTCACGTTGATTCCTGACCTGTCGTCGGGGTCCCAGCCTTGACCGGGGGTGGGTGTTCAAGGGCGTCCCAGGCCAACCGGGCCGCCTCCTGCTCGGCCCGCTTGCGTGACGTGCCGGTTGCCGGGCCGTACGAACGTCCGGCCACCTCGACCATGGCGTGGAACCGCTTGTCGTGGTCCGGACCGTCGTCGGTCAACACATAGCGCGGGGGCGGGTCGGATAGACGGGCGGCCAACTCCTGGAGGCGCGTCTTAAAGTCGTGGAGGCCGGGATCGACCGCCGAGTCGGCCAGTACGTCGGCGAACAGCCGGTCCACGACCGTCCTCACGGCCGCCGGCCCACCGTCTAGGTAGACAGCGGCGACTACAGCCTCCAGGGCATCGGCCAGGATGGAGTCCTTGTCGTTCCCACCGGTCGACGACTCGCCCCGCCCCAGGCGGATTGCCTCGCCCAACGGGATGGACCGGGCTACGTCGGCCAGCGCCGGGGTGCTCACCACAGCGGCCCGGATCAGGGCTAGTTGGCCCTCGGGCAGGCCCGGATGGTCGCGGTAGACACGTTCAGCGACCGCGAAGCCCAGCACGGCGTCACCCAGGAACTCCAGCCGCTCGTTGGAGAAGGCCTCGTGCTCGGCACACCACGACCGGTGGGTCAGAGCGATCTCCAGTAGGTCGGGATCACCGAACCGGTGGCCAAGACCGTCCTCGAGGGCTTCCGAAACGACGGACCGCGGGTCAGCCGAGACGGGAGACGACATAGTCGACGGCATCGCGGACCGTCTTGAGGTCCTCGAGGTCATCGTCCTCGATCCGGAAGCCGGCAGAACGCTCGCTGAGCTCCTCCTCCAGGGCCTCCACCAACTCGATGAGGGCCAGCGAGTCGGCGTCGAGGTCGTCAGCGAACGAGTCGCCCTCGCCAATCTTGGACGGCTCGATCTCCAGAATGTCGGCGAGGCGGTCCCGGATCAGTTCGAGGACCTCGTCGCGTCCGATCGGGACGCCCTCGACATGGGTTTCTGCGGGCACGTCGGCTCCTCGCCGTTCAGAGATGTGGGGTGGTCATCGTCCGCCGGGGACAGTGAATCGGCCCCGAGAACGGTGGGTCATTCTACCGGCCACAACCCCGGGCCGGAGCGTGGTCGAAAGGGATGGAGATGGTGGGAAGGTCAGGCCTGGGCGGCCACGGCCTCCGTGAGGTGGTTGACTACGTCGGCTCGCACCATCTCGGCGGCCACGCCGATGGCGTTTCGCATGGCCACGGCCTTCGTGGAGCCGTGGCTGATGACGCAGACCCCCTTGACGCCTAGGAGCATGGCCCCGCCGTAGGTATCCGGGTGGAACTCCCGGTAAAGGTTGTCCAACTCGGGAGCCAGCACGTCGGCCGCGGCCATGGCCTCCGGTCGTTCGGCCATAGCGGCCAGGAGGGCGGTAAGGAGGGCCTTGAAGGCCCCCTCGGCCGTCTTGAGGGCTACGTTCCCGGTGAACCCGTCGGTCACGATGACGTCGGCAGTATCGGTGAGGAGGTCGCGTCCCTCCACGTTGCCGATGAACTCGGCGCCACGGAACTCGGCGGCAGCCAGGGCCGCATAGGCGTCTTTGGCGAAGGGGCTTCCCTTCCCCGGCTCCTCACCGATGGACAACAGAGCCACCCGGGGCTGCTCGACGCCTAGGCGGGCTCGGGAGAACACGGCGCCCATCTGGCCGAACTGAACCAGCCACCCGGGGCTGCACTCGGCGTTGGCCCCGGAGTCCAGCAGCACGGTTGGGGTCCCACCGGGCACCGGAATCAGCGTGGCGATGGCTGGACGGGCCACACCGGAGATCCGCCCCATGCGGAGCAGGGCGCTGGCCATGGTGGCCCCCGTGTTACCAGCGCTGACCATGGCCGATGCCCGGCCATCGCGAACCGCCTCGGCCGCCCGGACCAGCGAGGAGTCCTTCATCCGACGGACGCTGGAACCCGGTTCGGCGTCCATGGCGATGACCTCGGACGCCTCGAGGACCTCGAGGTCGCCGACATCGGCGAGCTCGTCGGGACGGCCGACGAGCAGTACCGGGACGCCGTCCTCCTCGTGGGCCTGCCGGGCGCCGGCGACGATCTCGGCCGGTGCGTGGTCACCGCCCATGGCGTCGACCGCTACGGGCAACATGATGCGAGGAAGGGGTAGGTCAGTCGACGTCGATGGCCTGGCGACCCGCGTACCAGCCGCAGTTCCCACAGATGCGATGTGGGCGCTTGGTGACGCCGCAGTGGTCGCAGGCGCTCCGGGCTGCGCGGTCCAGGGTCCAGGCAGACGCCTTCCGGCTACGGCCCTTGGCCTTGGAGGTCTTCTTCTTTGGGACGGCCATCGTCGGTTCCTCGGAGGCGGTCGGTGGGGTAGAGATCAGGTACGTCGGCTGGGTGCGCCGACGGCTAGACGAGGCTACCGGCACCGGCTGCGAACCAGTACGGCCGTGACGAGCACCGGTCCCAGAACCAGCCGCTTCACCCCAAATCGGATTCGTCGAACCGGAGAACATCCAGCGCTGCCCACCGCGGGTCGCCCACCGGCCCGTCCCCCATTTCCAATGGGCTTCCAGCGGACGGAAGCCACTCCGGGTCGGGGCCCACGCAGTCGTCGGCGCAGAGCGGCGAGAGGGGCAGAGCTAACAGGACGGCGTCGCGGACCACCGGCTCCAGGTCGGCCTCATCTCCACCCAGCAGGTAGACGTCGGCGTCGCCCGCCTCGGGGGTCGACCGACCCGGCTCGTCGGGGGCCATCACCTCGTGGACCCGCAGGTCGACCTCGCCGACCACCGGCTCCAGGCAGCGTCGGCAGTCGCCGGACCATCCGGCCCGGACGCTGCCCGTCACCACCACCTCGGCACCGCGGGCTTCGGCCTCCAGGTCCACGACCACCCGGTCATCCACCACCGACACGTCGCCTACCCGCAGGTCGTCGAGCACCACCGAGGTCCGGATCCGTCGGGGATCTGCCCGCCGACGCAGGACGGCCAGCGGTATCCGCAGGTCGTCGGTCACCGGGAGGCCACCGGGGTAGGCCGGCACGCTCCCGCCGGGGTCATGGCCTGTCGGTCTCGGCGTCCTGGTCGAAGAACGTGACGCCCGGTCGACCGGCCACCGCCTCACGGGAGGCCTGGGCAGCCTCGGCCGCACGGCGATCCCGGTCCCGGTCGAGGACGGTCTCCTGCAGGCGGCGTCGACCCTGGGCGATGGCGTCACGGGTACTGCTCAGCAGCGACTCGAAGCTGCCCAGTTTCTGGTCGCAGTAGTCCTCGGTCTCCCGGCGCATCTTCCGGGTCTCGTCCTCGGCCTTCTCGACCAGGTGGCGGGCCTTCTGCTCGGCAGTCCTCACCACCTGGGTCCGCTGGACCAACTGCTCGGCTCGGGACCGGGCCAACTCAAGGATCTCGTCGCCCTCCCGGCGCACCTTGGACAGAAACTCCTCCCGCTCCTTGAGCAACCAGCGGGCTGACCGGAGCTCGTCGGGAAGGCGGGTGATGGCCTCATCGACCAGGCCCAGCAACTCATCCTTATTGACCATGGAGGAGGCAGACAGCGGCATCGGTCGAGCGTTAGCCACCTGCTCGCGGAGTTGACGCAGGATGGTCTCCATCTGGGGCGGTCGGTAGGGGTCCGGGGTCGTCGGCGTAATGGGCTGCTGCGGTGGCGGCGCCGAAGTCGGGCCGACCGACTGAAGGGGCGTCACCTCGGCGGGATCGGTCATGTCGCCAGCCGGTTTTCGAGACGGGTACGCACCGGGACAGGCACCATGTCGTTGACGTCGCCACCCAGACGGGCCACCTCGCGGATCAACCGGGAAGCCAGGAACGACCGACGGGACGCCGTGGGCAGGAAGAGGGTCTGCACCCCAGAGATGGCGGCGTTCATCTGGGCCATCTGGAGCTCGCTTTCGAAGTCCGACACGGCCCGCAGTCCCTTGATGATGAAGTCGGCCCCGGCCTCAGTGGCCAGGTCGACGACCAGACCGTCGAACATGGTGGTCCGCACGTTCGTGAGGTGGGAGAAGCACTCGTCGAGCATCGCCATCCGCTCCTCCAGATCGAACAGGCCGTCGCCCTTCGCCGGGTTGATCAGGGCGGCCACCACCACTTCGTCGAACAGGCCGGCTGCCGTCTCGACCATCTCGACATGGCCGTTGTGCACCGGATCGAAGGATCCTGGATAAAGGACGCGGGTCACGGCCTCGGTACCTCTCGCTCGATTGTGGTCGGTTGATCGGCGGCCCCCGCCGCCTCGGCTCCCGGTAGGAGCAGCGTTACCACGGTACTCCCGTACCGACGGCACGATTCGGCATGCCAGCCGAGTCCCGGCTCGATCTGGCGGTCGGATTCGACGACCACCGGACCGTCGACTCGGCCGGCCAACCCGACCAGCAGGTCGGCCCAGCCGTCGAAGGGGTACGGCGGGTCCAGGAGGACTAGGCCCCACCGGTCGTCGGTGGTGGCCAGCCATCGCAGCCCGTCAGCCCGAACCACCCGGGCCCGGTCTTCCAGGTCACAGGACTGGAGGTTCCGGGACACCAGGTCCACCGCCTCGGCTAACCGGTCCACGAACACGGCCCGTCGGGCACCCCGGGAGAGCGCCTCGATGCCCAGGGCCCCGGTCCCGGCGAACAGGTCGAGGACGTCGGCGTCCACGACAGCCCCCCGGCTGTGGAGGGCGTTGAACACCGACTCCCGGACCCGGTCGCTGGTGGGACGCACGTCCACACCTGATGGTGAGGCCAGACGACGGCCCCGGGCTGTTCCGGCCACGACTCGCATCTGACCAGTATGGAGGCCCGGTGGTCGGCGCGAACTACGGTCGGCCGGGTGCGGGCTCCGAAGACCATCGTGTGCGTGGACTGCGGGGGCACCTGTCACCTACTGGCCCACCCTGAGACCGAGTTTGACCCGGGAGACCCGGTGGCCTACCGCTGTGCCGACTGCGTAGACCGCTGGGACCTGGTGATGGCCGACGACGAGGACGGCGGTCAGGGCGACGAGGTGCCCGGGGCCCTCTGAACTGGACGCCTCAGCGGGGGTCGCGCCACATGAGCGGAACCGTCGGACCGCCGTCGACGGCCACCTCACCGGTGACCACGAACCCGTGCCTTTCGTACAGCGGCACGTTGTCCGGATCGCTGGACTCCAGATAGGCCCCCAGGCCGTCGGCGTCGCAACGGTCAGTCACCGCCCCGATGCAAGCCGAGGCCAGCCCCCGACCCCGATCCGCCCCCCGGGTACCGACGAACGCCAGGTACCAGTGGGGCGTTCGCGGGTGGGCCTGGAAGATCGGAAACAACCGACTCAGGCGCTCCATCGCCCCGGCATCTTCCAGGAGGGCCCGGTTGGCCGCCCCGGCCTCGGCGGCGGCCGCCTCCGCATCGTCAGGGTCGTGGGGCCCGACCCACAGGGCGGCGCACCGGCGTACCCCGTCCGGGTCGGTAGGCACGAACACCTCATCGAGCCCGCTCCCGGCAGCCAGCCGGTTGGCAAACAGGGCAGCCAGTTGGGCGGGCCTCCGGTCGACGTCGTCGAAGAGGAACGCCAGCACGGGGTCGTGGACGAAGGCGTCGGCCAGGGTGGCGACCACGTCGGGCACCTCGCCGGGTCCGATCGTCCGGGCATCGGTCATGGGACCCTTCCTAGCCCGGTGGACGCTGTGACCACGACCTCGACGGCGTCATGACTTCAGCAGGTAGCCGGACTCGTCGTCTCCGAGGAAAAGGGTTACCTCGTCGGCCAGCTCGGGGTGGTCAGCCAGGCCTCCTCCGCTGTCCACCAGCCGGAGGGCCTCCTCTCTGGCCGCCTCGACCCATTCCCGGTCGCGGCGCAGCGAGGCTAGGCGGAGGTCGTTGCGCCCCTTCTGGCGCTCCCCCATGATCGTGCCCTCGCCCCGCAGGTCCAGGTCGACCTCGGCCAACTCGAAGCCATCGGTGGTTCGGACCACCGCTCGGAGGCGCTCCTCGGACTCCGGGGTAGGCGCCTTACCAACCAGCAAGCAGTGACTGGCATGTTCGCCGCGCCCCACCCGACCCCGGAGCTGGTGGAGCTGGGCGATGCCGAACCGGGCGGCGTCGAGCACCACCATGACGGTGGCGTTCGGAACGTCGACTCCAACCTCGATCACCGTGGTGGCCACCAGCACGTCGAGGGCGCCAGACCGGAAGAGCCGCATGGTTTTGTCCTTTTCGGACCGACCCACCCGTCCATGGAGCAGTCCAACCCGCAGCCCGGCCAGCTCGCCGTCCGACAGCGACGTGAAGGCCTCCTCCGCCGACCGCACCTCCAGGTTCTCGGACTCTTCGATCAACGGGCACACCACGTAGGCCTGCCGGCCGGCCTCCACCTCACCCCGGACGACCGACCACACGTCGGCGTCGTCCTCGTGCCAAGACGTCGCTATAGGGTTGCGCCCCGGCGGCATCTCGTCCAGGACCGACACGTCGAGGTCCCCATAAACGGTCATGGCAGCCGTACGAGGGATGGGCGTGGCCGTCATGACCAGCACGTCAGGAACCGTGCCGTCGTCGTTCTTCTCTCGAAGGGCGGCCCGCTGTTCGACACCGAACCGGTGCTGCTCGTCGATGACCACCATGCCGAGCGACCCGAACCTGACCCCCTCCTGGATCAGCGCATGGGTACCGATGAGCACGTCGATGCCGCCGCCCACCAGCTCTGTGCCAATCCGCCGACGCTCAGTTGTGGTGGTGCGGTTGGTCAGCAATTCGACTTTCAGCGGTCGCTGCCCGAGCAGGGTGGCCGGGTCGTCGACGGTGATGCCGTCCAGCATCTCGGCCACCCCCAGGTGGTGTTGTTCGGCCAGAACCTCGGTAGGCGCCATGAGGGCGCCCTGATACCCACCCTGGACGGCGGCCAGCAGCGCCGAGACGGCGACCACCGTCTTGCCGGAGCCCACGTCGCCCTGTAAGAGCCGGTGCATGGGTGCGGGTCGAGCCAGGTCCTCCAGGATCTGGGCCACCACCCGGTCTTGGGCGTCGGTGAACGGGAAGCCGAGACCGGCCCGGAACCCCTCCAGCAGGATGGTCGTGGCGGTGTCGTGGACAATCCCGACCGAGGTGCGCTCCAGGTCCCGCTTGCGCTGGACCAGGGCCAGCTGGATCCGGAGCAGCTCGTCGAACACGAGGCGGCGGCGGGCCTCGACCATCTCCTGCATCGACTCTGGGCGGTGGATGGACCGGTAGGCGTCCGAGCGCCCGACCATCCGGTACCGATCGAGGACGCCGACCGGCACCGGGTCGGACAGGCCGCGGACCTTCCCGACCCGACGGAGCGCCTCGCCCACGAACCCGTCCACGTCCCAGCTCTGGAGGCCGGCCGCCTCGGACTGCGGGTAGACGGCCACGATGCGTCCCGTCCGGTCGCCCACCAGGTCCACCACGGGGTTCGTCATCTGGAGGTCACCTCGAAAGCTGTCGGCCTTCCCGAACACCACGGCCTCCCGGCCCTCGGTCAGTTGCTTGAGGCGCCAAGGCTGGTTGAAGAACGCCAGGCGCAGCCCACCCGTGTCATCAGCCACCCGGACCTCGACCAGCGAACGCCCGTTGCGGGTCCGACGCGATGTCACAGCCTCCACCCGGACTAGGACCATGCCCTCCTCGCCGGGAGTTAGCCGGTCCACGGTCGCCTCGCGGCTCCGGTCGAGGTAGCGGCGGGGGTAGTAGCCGAGGAGGTCCAGCACCGACCGGACCTCCACGGCGGCCAGCGAGCGGGCCCGGGCCTCCCCGACCCCGTTCAGGACGGTGACCGGGTGCCCGTCGAGTTCCCGGAGGGTGATGCCGTGGTCGGCCACCGGCCGACGGTACCCCCAGCACCCGGACGGACCGGGGCTCCCCGGGTCCGGGGGACAATCGCCTACTCGACGCCCAAGAAGTAGGGGTAGAGGGGTTGGCCGCCGTCGTGCACCTCGACCTCGACGCCCGGGTGCTCGGCTTCCAGCCACGAGACGACGGCCGCCGTGATGGCCTCCTCGGCATCCTCTCCGGCGATCATGGTGATGATCTCATGCGAATCGTCGACCATCTCGCTCAGGAGGCCGGTGGTGGCCTCGAACAACGTGCTGGCCACCACTCGGACCTTTCCCCCGGTGAGGCCCAGGTGGTCGCCCTCGGCGATGTCGCCCACGTCGCTTCCCGAATCGCGTACAGCCACTGTCACCTCGCCGGCCACCACGGCCTCAGCCGCCGCGGCCATGGTCTTCCGGTTGTCCTCGGCGGTGGACTGGGGGTCGTACTCCAGGAGCGAGGCGAACCCCTCGGTGATGCCCCGGGTCGGGACCACCCGGACGTTTTTGTCGCTCTGGGCGTCGACCTGTTCGGCCGCAGCGACGACGTTCCCGTTGTTAGGTAGCACCACCACGTCGTCGGCCGGGACAGCCTCCACTGCGGCCAGCAGGTCGGCCGTGGACGGGTTCATGGACTGGCCCCCGGCCACTACGCGCCGCACCCCCAGGGACCGGAAGATGTCGCGGATGCCAGGACCGTTGGCCACGGCCACCACGGCGCACGGCACCGGGTCGCCGACGTCCTCGACGTCGGCCGAGATCTGGTCGCGGACCCACGCCTGCTCTTCGACCTCCTCGAACAAGTCGGTCACTCGGATCCGGTTGGGGCGGCCTGCGGCGATCCCCGCCTCAATGGCGCCGCCGATGTCGTCGGTGTGGACGTGGCAGTTCCAGACCCCGTCGCCCCCGACCACCACAATCGAGTCTCCCAGTGCAGCCCACGCCTTCTTGA
>JAKURX010000280.1 GCA_022451505.1 Acidimicrobiales bacterium
TCCCTGGACCTGCACGTTGTGGAGCTGGTCGGTGGAGTCCCGAACCCAGGCGTGGAGGCCGAGTTCTTTCGCCTGCTTGCGTAACCACAGACCGCTGGCGTCCGAGCCGCCGATCCACCGGAAGTTGTCCTGGCCTAGGCGGTACACCGTTCCGTCGTCGATCATGCCGCCGGTGTCGTAGCACATGGCTGTGTAGACGACCTGGCCGATGGCCAGCTTCCGGATGTTGCGGGTCACACAGGTCTGAAGCAGGATTTCGGCATCGGGTCCGAGGACCTCGTACTTGCGGAGTGGAGACAGGTCGATGATCCCGGCCTTCTGGCGGGTGGCCCAGTACTCGTCGATGGCTCCGTGACCGGTGTAGCTGTTGGCCAGCCAGTAGCCGGCGTATTCGGTGAAGTTCCGGGTCAGCGCGGAGGTCCGGGAGTGGAAGCCGGTCTCCTTGGTCAGCTCGGGGTCGGCATCGGTAGACATGCGGAAGGCCGTCGCTTTCTTGAAGGTGTTGGTCGCCGGATAGACGCGGAGATGGATGTCGGTGGGTTGCCAGCCGTTGGCGGCGTCGATGTCGCACGGGCAGGCCGACGAGACGCAAACCAGGTCAGTCAGCGCCCTCAACAGGACGTAGTCGCCGGGACGTGACCAGGGCTCCTCGAAGTACAGCTGGTTCGCGTCGTCGAGGTTGGTGTTGTAGAAAAAGTTGATGGCTTCCCAGCCGCGCCGGGGAGCGATGTCGTAGGGCGCCAGGACCCGGTTGAAGTTGTCGCTGCAGTTGATGTGGCCCGGGTAGCCCATGTCCTCGTAGTACTTGGCGTTGCACGCGGTGTTGAAGGTGTCGTGGCGGCCCACGGTGTCATGGACAACCTCCACCATGGGTTGGAAGTCCAGGGTGTAGTACTTGGCGTAGAGGCCTGGCATGGGGTAACTGGCGCCCATCAGGCTGCGGGTGATAGTGGCGTCCAGCGCCGCCTCCACGCCGCCATCCAGTCGGGTGGCGTCGAAGCACTGGAAGTCGGAGCACTCCCTGCCCTCCACGTCGATGATCTGGATGAACTCGCCGGCCTTCACCTCGTAGGTTCGGGCGGTGGCGGCTGGTACCCGCAGGTCCTGGTTCTGGTCGGCCAGGGGAGTGGGGAGGACCTCCAGGCCGGGTACCGGGGGGGTGGTCCGGTGGACGAACGTGATGATGTCGGTCGGCGGGTTCTGCTCGTCGGGCGACATCTTCGAGCCGGGTACACCGATTACACAGACCACGTCGGCCGACGCGGTCAGCCATGCCGTTTCGGCAGCCGGGGAGTCGGGGGCGAACAGGTGAACCGCGGTAGCCGAGCCCAGATCGATCCCCTTGACGGCCAGGGCGTCGGCCACCCGCCGAGCGTCGTGCTGGTTTCCGGACAGGATTGCCGCGATGCCGGTCGCCGGAGCGCCCGACGACTCGCCGAGTAGACCTGGGTCGGAGTTCCCGTTGCGGTCGAAGGCCGCCACCTCGACCGGTTGACAGCCCTCGGGGTCGATGACTTCCAGGCGGTCGCCGGGTCCGAGTAGTACCGCGGTGACGGCCCCTCCGGTGATCCGGTAGCGCTCGATACCGGGCTCGAAGTTGGCCATTCCCGGCATGAGCAGGCGGGGCCCCTCGGCCACCGTGATCGTCATCCTCGCCCCCATCTCGTCGCCCATTTTGGGCGGGTTGCGACCCGATCTTGGCACCAGAACGGACCGCTGACCAGCGCTTCCAGAGGGGACCACCCCTGTGTGTGGAGGCAGTTTCCTACGGAGGAAGATTTCACTGGCAGTGAGTGTAGTTGATCGGTATGGTGTGCGGGTTAGGGATGCGTGGCCCCGGACAGA
>JAKURX010000281.1 GCA_022451505.1 Acidimicrobiales bacterium
GCTCTCAGGTGGCGGACCGGCCGGAAGGTCGGCCGGATCCAGACCGGCGATGCGTTCGATCGGCGGCCGTCGCTCCACGCAGAGCACCTGTTCGGCTAATCGGGCCAGACCAAGGAGCGCCTGGTCGTGGTGACGGGCAGCACAGAGTTGGATTCCGACCGGAAGGCCGTCCTCGGTGAAACCGGCCGGAATGGAGATTGAAGGGCCGGCCGGGACGCTGAGTCGTGAACAGGACCGCATCCAATCCGTGTAGCGGTCCATGGGAACACCGTCGATCCGGTCAACCCAAGGCTGGCCGAGGGGGAAGGGCGGCACCTGGCTGGTCGCGCACGCGAAGACGTCATAGTCGGCGAAGAAGTCGTCCCAGGTCGTCTGCAAACGGGTTTCAGTAGCTACCGCCGTGAGGATTCGGGCCTCCTCCAGGGACCTCCCGGCAGCGACCTCGGCTCTGACGACGTCTTTCACACGCGGATCAGCTGGCCGGAAGTCGAAGCGGAGGGCGAACCCGAGGGCCCGGAGGTCCTCGAAGCACAGGTCGGCGTGTTCGAGATCGGGGAGGCCGGCCTCGACGGCCCAGCCGGCTGCCTCCAACTCGATGACCGCCTGTTCCACCACCGTCCGCACAGCGGGGTCCAACGGCAGATCGCCAAGGTCAGCCGACACGGCCAGCCTGGGCGCCGACGGTACTGGTGGGGCTTCGGTAATCGCTGGCGCCATCACCGAGTGGAGGAGAGTGACGTCGTCTACGGTGCGGCCCATCGGCCCGGAGGTCGGCATGCGGATCCGGCCGTCTTGTTCGACCTGGTAGGGGACTGTCCCGGCGGTGGGCCGGAAACCAACTACTCCGCAGAACGACGCCGGATTCCGAAGCGAACCTCCCAAGTCGCCGCCGTCGGCCACCGAGAGAGTCCCGCAGGCCAGAGCGGCCGCCGCACCTCCACTGGAGCCACCGGCCGAACGGCTGGGATTCCAAGGGTTGCGGGTGGGGCCATGGAGAGGGTTGTAGGTGTGCGACCCTGCTCCGAATTCAGGCGTGTTTGTCTTCCCGACCGCCACCAGGCCTGCTTGTCGCAGAGCAGCTACCAGGGGGTGGTCCTCCCCCGGGGTGAAGTCGGCGAAGATCGGGCTGCCGTAGGTGGTACGGAAGTCGACGGTCTCGAGAAGGTCCTTGTGCGCGGTCACCAGTCCTCGAAGGGGCGCACCCGACAGAGCGGACGGATCGTCGTCGAGGCGTTGAGCCAGGAGTCCAGCGGCTTCCCAGTCGCTGATGGGGATCGCGTTGACCACCGGTTCGGTGGTCTCGGCCCTTTCCTGGCAGGCCGCGAGGAGTTCCCGGCAGGAGAGTTGCCTCGTGTTGAGAAGGTTGAGTTGCTCGACCGCTGGGAGATCGGCCAACTCCACCCTGAGGACCTTACGGCTCCAGGGCCTTAGTGCAGGGTCCAGCCCTCCGGCACGTCGATCCCGAACTCGATCCCGGCGTCCGCCAGGGCCACGAACAGGTAGCGGCCAAAGGAACGCTCGCAGGTTAGAAGGTAGGACCGCTGCCCGTCCTGGTCATCCCGGACCAGGTCGCAGCTCACCCCGGCCACCGCAGCTGAGAACACGGCGCCGGCAGGGACCATGTCGTCGGCCAAGTCGATGTTGCAGACCTTGGCCAGCGCAGCGACCGATGAGCGGCCGGACATCCGGATCATGGCACGACCGTGGGTGAGATCGATGACGGTGACAACGCCGCCAGTGGGGACCGAGGCTGTTACCTGGGCCGATCGGCCCTCCGGAGCGTAGAGGGTCCACTCGTCGGGCCGACTCCCACATATGAGGATGCCATCGT
>JAKURX010000282.1 GCA_022451505.1 Acidimicrobiales bacterium
CGATACCTGGACGACCAGTTCCTTTAGCCATCCTGGGTCGATGATCTCGGTGTCGTTGTTCAACAACACCAGAACACTGCCCGAGGCCGCTTCGGCGGCCCGGTTGATCATCGCCGCGAAGTTGAACGGTCCGGAAAAGCCAATGACCTGCGTGTTCGCGTCGCCGTCCAGCCCGTCGAGTACCCCCCGAGCCCGGACCTCGGTGGTCTCGTGATCGACGACCACCAACTCCATGTCCGGGTAGTCGGTGGTCTCTAGCAGACTCGATAGGCACCGTTCCAGCATCCGCCCCCGGTCCCGGGTGGGGATCAGCACCGACACTCGAGGCGGCGGGTCGGGTAGGGGATAAGTGACCCGGACGGTAGGTGGGACCAGATGCGACCGGTCGCCGGACACCCGGCGGGTGGCCAACACATGGGGTACGTGGATCACCTGACCAGTGTCCAGGCGGGCCGTGGCCCGTACCGCCAAGTCGTGGGCACCCATCGCCTCGTCGGCGTGGGCCTCCCACAGGTCAGCCCGGTAGGCGGTGAGGATCCCGAAGTAGTCCAGACCGGCGAGCAGGTCCGGGTTCCAGTCGGGCTTCATGTGCGGGTCCACGAGCCGCCCGTCCGGTCCGACATGGTCGTGGTCGGTGTAGACCACCGTCGCCGAGGGGTTGGGGGCGACCGCCTCGGCTACCGCGAACAGGGCTGCTTCGTGCAGTAGGTCACCGGGGGCCAGGCCGGCCACCCACTCACCGGACGTCGCCGGTGACGGGCCGGCGAACCGCACCCGGTCGTCACCGACGGCAGCCACCGTGGCCGCCACACTCGGATCTGGTGGCTTCTCGCCGGTCAGGCACAGCACCCAGTCGGGATACCGCTGGGCGGCCACGCTGGCTACCGTCGCGGCGACCATCTCGACGTCCGCCCCGTCGACCGGCGTCAGCACCGTGAAGGTGGGCCGGTGGGGGAGAGCGGTGATCAGGTTGTCGATCCGGGTGTGCGCTGTGTCGTTTAGCTCCACCCACCGGCCTCGCCACTCGTTGTAGTCGACCGGGCTCGGCTGGTGTCCCAGGCGCCCGAGGAAGGCGGCCAAGCGGCGGAAAAGGCCGGTCAGGTCGCCCGACCGGAGGAGCCGCCACGCGGTGGCCCACTGCCGCCCGCCCAGCCACCGGCCCGGCTGACCACCCGCCATCATGGTGCCTATTCGATGAGCGCCAGGATGTCACCGACGCCCACCGAATCACCCGGAGACACCCGGACCTCGGCTACCGCTCCCGACCTCTCGGCCACCACGTGGTTCTCCATCTTCATGGCCTCTAGCACGCACAGTGCCTCACCGGCCTCGATCGCATCACCCGCCTTGACCAGCACCTTGATGATCGTGCCCTGCATAGGGGCCACTACCTTGCCGCTGCCCAATCGGGTGGCATCCGCCCTTGGATTTGACCGACGGGGCCTGGCCGACCGGCCATCGTCTGGCACCCACACGCCGACTGCGAACCGACGGCCGTCGACCTCCACTGTGGCCTCCCGGAGCACCGCCCCGGTGGAACTATCCCGGTCCTGCCCGACCGCAAACGGCTCGATCCCATCCAGGTCGAGGGTGTCTTCCACCCAGCGGGTCGAATGGGCCACGGCGCCGAAATCCGGATGGTCGAGGATGGCCGTCCCGGCTGGCACGGTTGTCGCCACGCCGGTCACCTCCAACTCGGAGAGTGCCCGCAAGCCCCTCCGGATTGCCGCCTCCCGATCGGGACCCCACACGACCAGCTTCCCGATCAGGTTGTCGTAGAACTGGCTCACCTCGTCACCCGCCTCGTAGCCGCTGTCGAAC
>JAKURX010000283.1 GCA_022451505.1 Acidimicrobiales bacterium
CCGGGGAGTCGGGTGTCGGGCATCGGGCCACTGTTGCGCGCCGCCGAGGCCATACCACCGGACCTGGGTGCGTGGATCGTCGCCCTGGTGCCGACCGGGGACGGTATCCGTGCCGATCTGGTTGGGGGCGCAGTGGCGCAACTGGGCTTCAGCGACGACTACCGGGATCAGGCCCGGTCCCTCGCCACGGTGCTCACCCGGGTCACGTTGGCCTGCCTCCGGGAGGTGGACGTCTCGATTCCCGACAATCCGGTGGTCCGGCGCGGCACCTGCTGAAGGCGTCCCTGGGTCCCGTGCCCGGCCCGTGCTTCCGTGGGGCAGTGCTTCCGGCACTGGGGTCCTCCGAAAGACTTTCCCGATCGGGTTGACATCGGACGACTACTCAACGTAGTCTCTCGACCACAACGAGAGGTTGAGTTTTTGAACTCTGACCCTCCACTTCAGGGTGGGGGTTGTAGCTCGGAGTAGCCCAGCCAGAGACAGGACCGATTCGGTGAGCGGGTCGGCAGAGAGCACTAGGAGAAGCGATGATGTCGAACCCCCAGAACTACCTGGCGGTGATCAAGGTGATCGGTGTCGGTGGTGGTGGCGTGAACGCCGTCAACCGGATGATCGAATCGGGGCTGCGTGGCGTGGAGTTCGTGGCCGTGAACACCGATGCCCAGGCGCTGCTGATGAGTGACGCCGACGTGAAGTTGGACATCGGCCGTGACCTGACCCGGGGCCTCGGCGCCGGCAGCGACCCGGACATCGGTCGCCAGGCGGCGGAGGAGCACCGCAACGAGATCGAGCAGGTGCTCGAGGGCGCCGACATGGTCTTCGTGACCGCCGGAGAGGGCGGTGGCACCGGGACCGGTGCAGCCCCTGTCATCGCCGAGTTGGCCAAGTCCCTCGGCGCCTTGACCATCGCCGTGGTGACCCGTCCCTTCGGGTTTGAGGGTCGCCGCCGAGCCGTCCAGGCCGAGAACGGCATCGTGAGCCTCAAGGAGAAGGTCGACGCCCAGATCGTCATCCCCAACGACCGCCTCCTCACCATCTCCACCGACAAGACGGCCTTGCAGAACGCGTTCGAGATGGCCGATGAGGTCCTGCTCCAGGGCGTTCAGGGAATCACGAACCTGATCACCACGCCTGGCCTCATCAACACTGACTTCGCCGACGTGAAGATGGTGCTCGCAGACGCCGGCTCCGCGCTGATGGGCGTGGGCCAGGCCACCGGCGAGAGTCGGGCCCTGAATGCCGCCCGCAACGCCATCTCCAGCCCGCTGCTGGAGGCCTCCATCGAGGGCGCCCGCGGCATCCTCCTCAACATCTCGGGTCCCAGCGACCTGGGCCTGTTCGAGCTCAACGAGGCTGCCGAGGTCATCCACGGCGTCGCCCACCCGGATGCCAACATCATCTTCGGCACCGTTGTGGACGACGAGATGGAGAACGACGTCCGGGTCACGGTCATCGCCGCCGGATTCGACCGCTGGGATGGTGACCGCCCGGCTTCCCGCTCCCATGCAGCCGGCACGACCGCCGGTGTCAGCTCCGGGGCGCCGGACAGCGATCCGTTCGCCGTGGCAGACGACGACGAGCTCGACGTTCCGAGCTTCCTGAAGTAGGGACCTCCCGCGCCAGCCGGCGCCTGCGAGGCGATCGGACCGACTGATGGCCCGGAGCCTGGCCTGCTGGCACCAGCTGACGGGGTGGACGGTCCGGGTACTGGTCTCAGAGGTCGTGGCCCGCCGCCCGGGCCGCGGCCCCCCCCCCCGGGCCCCCCACCCCCCCCCCCCCGCCCGGCGGGGCCCCGCCCGGGGGGGGGGGGGGGGGGGCC
>JAKURX010000284.1 GCA_022451505.1 Acidimicrobiales bacterium
CTGACTGCCGTGCTGGCCGAGTTCGAGGCTCGCCTGGGCGACTTGGAGGCCACTGACGGGCCCGAACGGCTACAGGCCGCCCACCGGGACCGGTCAGCCACCGTGGGATCCGAGGTGCGGGTCGAGGCAACCGATGGCCCGCTGGTCGGCACAGCCGTCGGCCTTGACCTCGACGGGTCGCTGCTCGTCGACGCCGGGGACGGCCCGGTGGCTGTTCGGGCCGGCGACGTCGTCCACCTTCGCCCCGTCTGACCAGTTGGTCGCCGCGGCTCCGTTCCCGCTCGGCCGGTGGGTAGCCGGCTACGGGTCGGGCGTCCGGGCCACCAGGTCGGCGAAGGCGGCCGCCACGGCCGTCGTCACCGGGCCGGGGGCCGTCGGCAGGTCGTGGTCATCGACCGCGGCGATCGAGCTGACGTCCCGGGTGGCCGAGCTCAGAAAGGCCTCGCTGGCCACCTCGATCTCGTCGAGGGCCACGTCGCGTTCCACCACCTCGACCAGTTCCAGAAGCAGGCCCCGTGTCACGCCGGCCAGACAGCCCGACGACAGAGGCGGTGTGACCAGCACATCGTCCACCACCAGGAACACGTTGGTGCCCGTGCCCTCGCACAGGTGGCCGGCCGTGTTGCGAAACAGCGCCTCGGTGCAGCCATGACGGTGGGCGACGGCCAGAGCCTTAGCGTTCTCGGCGTACGACGTGGTCTTTAGGCCGGTCAGCGCCCCGTGCTCGTTGCGGGCCCACGGCCCCAGATGGACCTTCTCGGTGGTCGGCCACACGTTGCCCGGGCCGGTGGACAACACCAGAGTGCCCGGCCCGTCGCCCCTCCCAGATCCCAGCGGTCCCGGCCCGCTGGACCACGTGATGCGCAGTAGCCCGGCCCGCCGGTCGGCGGCCACCACCTCAGCGACAGCCTCCCGGATTCGGGCGTCGTCCGGGGCCTGGATCCCCAGGCCAGCTGCCGAGCGGGCCAGCCGGGCCAGGTGGCGGGTCAGGGCGAACGGCACCCTGTCCAGCACCTTGGTCGTCTCAAACACGCCGTCGCCGACCACCACCGAGTGGTCATTGGCCCGTACTGCGGCCTCTCCCGGGGCGAGGATCCGACCGTCGGCCCAGGTGGCGCCGACGGGGTCGCAGGGCTCCGTGTTGACCATCGGCGCAGGCTAGGCCGCGCCCAGGGCTCCAAAGGCGCGCTGGTACCATCGCCCGCGTGACGGAGCGACCCGCGGAGGGGCTACGGCGAACGTGGCCCCAGCGGCTGGTGATCCTGTCCAGCGTTCTCCTGGCGTCCGGGATGTTCGTGGCCTCGGCTCGCCTCTCCTCGTTTGAACAGGCAGTGTCCAGCATCGTTCGCATCGAGGTCCCGGCCGGTGTGTTGGCCGACGTCTACGAGCCTGAGCCCTCTGACACCGCTGCTGACGACGACGGGTCTACCGGAGGGCCGTCCTCCGGTGACGACAAAGACCAGGCCGACCGGCCGCAGCCGCCCCGCAATTTTCTGCTGATCGGCACCGACAGTGCCGGCGGCCTGGACGACGACGACCCGGCTGGCTGGCGGGACCGGACCCCCGGCGTGGCCCTAGCCGACGTCATCATGCTGATGCGCCTTGACCCGGGCTTGGCCCGGGCCTCTTTAGTGTCACTGCCGCGGGACCTGTACGTCACAGTCCATCGCAACGGCGTTCCGGTGCGTAAGGACAAGCTGGCCTCGGCTCTGCTGGTCGGCGGCATGGAGAAGGGGGCCCCAACGCTGGTCGAGACGATCACTAGCGAGATCGGTGTGCCCATCCACAATTTCGTAGTCCTCGACTTCCAGGGCTTCG
>JAKURX010000285.1 GCA_022451505.1 Acidimicrobiales bacterium
GAGGGCACCATCCATGGCATTTTCGGTGCCGCGATGGCCATTCCGGCACTGTTCGTGGTCGACAATCGGGTGCTGGCCTACTTCCAGGAGTCGGAGGCCGTTCCACTGTTCCGAGGGTTCGCCGTGCCAGACGGCTACGTGTGGAACACCAGCATCTGGATGCTGGTGATCGGTGCGGCAATCGGCATGGTGGGCTCAGCGATTGCCGTCACACGCTACTTGGATGTCTGAGGCGGTGGTCGGCCAGTCGAAGGAGCGTCCCTCCGATGATCTCGATGGGGATTGGGAGGCCTTGGAGGTAGAACCGCCAGGACCCGGATCGGTGGCTGAGGCGGCGCTTGGAGTTGAAGACTTAGTGGTTTGGCGGACCGCCCTTGGCGAAGTGTGCGTCATGGAAGCCCGCTGCCCTCACCAGTGGTCGCATCTTGCCCAGGAGGGTTCGGTGGATGGTGAGGAACTGGTCTGCCGGGCCCACTTTTGGCGCTTCACGACCAGCGGTGAGGGATGGAAGGCCAATATGGGCGGGCGTCGCGACCGAAAGGGTGATATCGATGTCCACCCCTGTCGCGAGGTAGACGGGCGGATCTGGGTCAGGCGAACTGCCTGACGAGGGGAGGAAGGACGTGGCCGAGGGGCAGAACCTTGACATCGACCTGGTGCGTCGGTACGCGCTGACCACCTGGGGCTTCAAGCAGGGAGAGATGGTCTCGTTGATGATCCACCTCGGGCACCGCCTCGGGCTCTACGAGGCCATGGACGGTGCCGGGCCGTTGACCGCCGGGGAACTCGCCTCCTCCACCGGTTGCCATGAGCGGTGGCTGTTGGAGTGGCTCCGCTGCCACGGCGCCGCCGGGCTGTTGACCACTGAGGATGGTGACGTGTTCACCCTTGAAGCAGAGGCAGCTGCGGTGCTGGCCCGGAGAGGGGAGCCCACCTATACGGCGGCCGTATTCGCCACCCTACGACCCCGGGAGGTGGTTGACGGGTTGGCCGACGCCTTCCGGACAGGGACCGGCCTTGACTACGACGGACAGGGTGAAGGGTCCGAGCACGCGGTGGAGGCTATGTGCGGGCCGATGTCGCGGGCCCTGCTCGTGCCGGTGCTTCTCCCGCTCCTCGATGGCGTGGAGGACAAGCTCAAGGCCGGGGCGCGGGTACTCGACGTTGGGTGCGGCAGCGGGTTAGCCCTCGAGCTCATGGCGGATGCCTTTCCGGCTTCCACATACGTGGGTTACGACCCGTCAGTCCGGGCCATCGACACCGCTAGGGAGCGCTTCGCTGACCGGGACAACATCTCGGTTGTTAGGGCCGGCGGCGAGGAAGTGCCGCCCTCTGGCGATGTGGATCTGGTCCTCACTATGGACTGCCTTCACGACATGCCCCGTCCCGACCGGACCTTGACCGCCATTCGGGAGGCGGTCACTGACGAAGGGACCTTGGTTGTCAAGGAGATCAGATCGTCCCCTCACTGGTCAGCCAACCTGAAGAACCCCGTGCTGCCCATGATGTACGCGACCTCGGTGGCGTCCTGTCTGTCGTCGGCGATGTCGGACCATGACACCCTCGGGTTGGGTACCCTCGGCCTACATCCCGAGCGCCTGGCCGAGCTCACCATGGAGGCTGGGTTCACCCGTTTTGCACGCCACGACCTCGACGACCCGACCAACATCTACTACGAGGTCCGACCCTGAGAGAGGACCGATTCCTGGCCTGGTCCGGCCCGGATAGGTTCAGTCGACGGTCCTGACCCCAGCGGTTGGGATCATGCAGCCGCCAGGCTCATCCCCGGAGGCTCGGTAACCAGACCCGTGGCG
>JAKURX010000286.1 GCA_022451505.1 Acidimicrobiales bacterium
TTTCTCCGACCACGGCATGGATCTCACCCTCGGCCACTTGCAGGTCGACGGCGTCGTTGGCCACCACGCCCGGGTAGCGCTTGGTAATGCCAGAGAGCTCAACGGCCGGGGTGGTCATGGCAGGGTCGCCGTCTGTAGCGCAGTAGAGGATCTTGTCGAAGAACGCTCGCGTGCGCTCCTGGGTCGGGTTGGCGAAAACCTCCTCCGGGGGGCCGACCTCGACGATCTCGCCCTCGTCGATGAACACCAGGCGGTCGGCGGCCGCCCGGGCAAAACCCATCTCGTGGGTCACCACAACCATGGTCATGCCTTCGCTGGCCAACTCCAGCATGACGTCCAGGACCTCCTTGACCATCTCGGGGTCCAAAGCCGACGTCGGCTCATCGAACAGCATCACCCGTGGTTCCATGGCCAGGGACCGGGCGATCGCCACCCGCTGCTGCTGTCCACCGGAGAGCTGGCGGGGGTAGGCCTCAGCCTTTTCGGGGATGCCGACCCGGTCGAGTTGGCGCATAGCCATGTCGACGGCTTCGGCCTTGGACCGGTTACGGACCTTGCGCTGGGCCAGCGTGATGTTCTCCAGCACGGTCAGGTGGGGGAACAGGTTGAACTGCTGGAACACCATGCCCACCTCGGCCCGGACGTGGTCCAGGTCGGTAGAGGTGTCGGTTAGGTCGAAGCCGTCCACCACGACCGTCCCCTCAGTGGGGATTTCCAGCAGGTTGACGCAACGGAGCACAGTGGACTTACCCGACCCGCTGGGGCCCACGATGACCACCACCTCGCCCTCGGCCACCTCCAGGTCCACGTCACGAACGGCGTGGATGGTCCGGTTGAACGTCTTGGACATACCCTTCAACACGATCATGGGAGCGGGGGCGTTATCGGAGGTCCCAGCGGTCATCGTTCCCCCTTCCGGTCCCGGGTCATCCGCTTCTCAAGGAGCCCGAGGAGTACCGAGAGTCCGAGCGTCAAGACCAGGTACACGAAGCCCACCACGAAGTAGCCCTCACGGAACTTAAACGTGCTGGCTGAGAACTGACGGGCCCTCTGGGTGATTTCCAGGACTCCCAGCACAGAGAGCAGGGAGGTGTCCTTGAGGATGGCGATGAAGTCGTTGCCTAGCGGCGGGATGATGGCCCGCATGGCCTGGGGGAGGACTACCGACCGCATGGTCTGGTGCCGGCTGAGGCCCAGGGAACGGCCTGCTTCGGTCTGACCCGGCGGGATGGACTGGATACCGCCCCGGAAGATCTCCGCCATATAGGCCCCATAGATCACAGAGAGGGTCACGATTGCCCGCATCATGAAGGAGAGTTTCAACTCCCAGCCGAACCACCTTTCTAGGGGGCCGTTGATGGCATCGGTCACCTCGGGCACGAGGATCAGGGCCACGGTGAAGATCAGGGGCAGGATCGGGATGCCACGCACGAACTCCACGTAGGTCCGGGACATGGTCCGGAGGACCACGTTCCGCGACATTTGACCTATCCCGACCACCAGGGCGATCACGAGGGCGAAGGCGAACGCCTGAATGGTCGCGGAGATAGTGAGGCTGAGGCCGGGGATGATCCGTTCCCAAGCCAACTCGTAGTTGTCGTTGGTCAGGATTTGCCAGCCCATCCAGAGCAGGACGCCGATGATGATGACCGCCCACCAGGGGAAGGTGTCCCACCAGGGCCGTTCGTCGGTTACCCGGTTGGGTTTCGCCGTCTTCGTTTTGCTCACTCGTTCCCCTTGTTCCACCGGAGGGCGCCCGACCCTACCGGCTGGCCGGTCGTCGGGCCGGGGCCGGTGGG
>JAKURX010000287.1 GCA_022451505.1 Acidimicrobiales bacterium
AACCCTTCTGAGTCACCCGAACCCCCGGCGGGTGCTGGCGCCGCTTGAATTCCGCCCGGTCGACAAGACGCACCACTTCCTCAACCAAGCCGGCGTCGAATCCGTCACTGACCAGTTCAACCCGGGTCCGGTCCCCTTCGATGTACGCCTCGAGAAGCGGGTCGAGAACCTCGTAGCGAGGGAGACTGTCGTCATCTCGCTGGTTGGGGCGCAACTCCGCCGACGGGGCCTTCTCCACAATGCTCACCGGTACCACCGGGGCACCGTCACGCTCGTTGCGCCAACGAGCCAGTTCGTAGACCACCGTCTTGTACACATCTTTGATCGGTGCGTAGGCGCCGACCGTGTCGCCGTACAGGGTCGAGTACCCGACCGCGGCCTCGCTCTTGTTGCCGGTGGTCAGCACCAACCAGTCGAAGGTGTTGGCTAACGACATGAGCATCACCCCGCGGATTCGGGCCTGCAGGTTTTCGTCGGCCACTCTGGTCAGGGTGCCGGCGATCGCCAGGACCAATTCGCTGCCCAAGGCCGTGTGCGCGGACTCGATGGGAACGGTGAGGGTACTAATCCCCAGGTTCGCCGCGAGCTCCTGGGCGTCGACCACCGAATGGTCACTTGAGTACCTCGATGGCATTAGCACTGCATGGACCTGGTCAGCGCCGAGCGCGTCGGCAGCGATTGTGGCCACCAGGGCCGAGTCGATCCCCCCGGACAGGCCCAGGCCCACGTCGGTGAAGCCGCTCTTTCGCACATAGTCGCCTGTCGCGGTAACCAGCGCCTGATAAAGCTCGGCCAGCGGATCCAAGATGGCCACCGGGGTGGCCACCCGGTGGTCGTCGCGTGGGCGCGGTTCGGAGACCTCCACGATCTGTAGGTCGGTTTCCGCCTCGGGCACGTCGGGTACGTCGATGTCGACGATGACCACCGCTTCATCGAAGCGGGGCGCTCTGGCCACGATGCGGCCCGATGGGTCCGCCAGTATCGAGCCCCCGTCAAAGACGAGTTCGTCCTGGCCACCGACCAGGTTGACGTAGGCCAGCGGTCGACCGGATGAGGTCGCGTTTGCGACAACCACCGACTCCCGCTCCGTCTGCTTGCCGCGGTGGAACGGCGAACCGTTTGCCACCGCCAGTAACTCTGCGCCGCCGGCCACCAAGGCTTCGGCCGGGCCATCGGGGGCCCACAGGTCTTCACAGATCGCCAGGCCGACCCGGACCCCACCAATCCGATAGAGGACCAGGGGGTCGACACCGGGTGAGAAGTGCCTGACCTCGTCGAACACCTCAAGGTTGGGGAGGTGGCGCTTGCGGTACACGCCGTGGACCCTCCCTCCCTGGCAGACTGCCACCGCGTTGTAGACGACATCTTCGTCGCCGTCGGCGAACCCAACGATCAACGTGCAGTCGCCCGACGCCCCGGCCACCTTTTCCAGGGCGGCCCGGCTATCAACGACGAAACCGGGCTTGAGAACGAGGTCCTCTAAGGGGTATCCGGTCAGGGCCATTTCGCCGAACACGGCCAGGTCGCAGCCGTCGACCTTGTCGAGGACTCGCCGAATGCGTTCCGCGTTGCCGTCCAGATCCCCGACTACCGGGTTGACCTGGACGAGAGCCAACCGAACTCGGGTCACCGGCCCAGCGTACCGACAGGCCCCTGATCGGGCTCGAGGCACAGTCCTGCGGGTGAAGTACGCACACTCCAATCCGCGAGTGTCCGCTTCACTGGGCCTGGGCCGCCTCCTCGCCAACGAGCCGCTCGGTCACCTCGGAGACGATCCGGTCCGCCATCTCGTCG
>JAKURX010000288.1 GCA_022451505.1 Acidimicrobiales bacterium
CGAGACGGCCAACTACCAGTCGGACCTGGCCGACGACACCTCGTTCGAGCAGTGGTCTGACGCCGGTTCCCTCGACTCGGCCCATCGGGCCAACCTGAGGTGGAAGGAGATGCTGGCCGACTACCACTCTCCGGCGTTTGGCCAGACGGTCGCTGAGGAACTCCGGGACTTCATGGACGCAAAGAAGGCCTCCGACGAGGACCGCTGGTACTGATGTCCGGCCGTCAGAACTGGGTCCCCATAGTGTTCGCATCAACCGGGAGTTGGATGTGAGGGTGGTCATTACCGGAGGAACGGGCTTCATCGGCTCACACTGTGTGGCCCAGGCCGTAGCCGCCGGTCATGAGGTTCGAATGCTGGTCCGGAACCCCTCCAAGGCCAGGGCGACACTGGAACTGCACGAGCTACCGCCAGATGCCGTCGAGATCCGCGAGGCCGACCTCAGAGACCATCCCGCCCTACGAAGCGGGCTGATCGGAGCGGATGCGGTGATCCACTCGGCGGCAGTACTCAGCCTGAACCCGCTGGACGGACGGACAATGCAGGAGTTCAACCCAACTAGCACCCGGGTGATCCTCGAGGAGTCGACAGCCCTCGGGATGGACCCGATGGTTTACGTCTCCACGTCAGGTGCCTTCCTGCCGTCCACCGGAGAGCCCATCGGCTCCGATACAGAAGTCTCAACCGGCTGTGGGCCCTACACCAGGAGCAAGATCGCTGCAGAACATATCGCCCGCCACTACCAAGCTGACGGGGCACCGGTGGTGTGCGTCTACCCAGGGGGAGTTATCGGCCCACGGGACCCGAACCTGGAGTTGAGCGACTCGATGTCCCTCGTCACGACGATCCTTGGACGCGACACAGCCCTCGTACCCGGGGGTGCCCGTCTAGCCATGGTCGATGTACGCGACGTCGCTGCAGTGTGCGTGGGAGCACTCGAACCGGGGCGCGGCCCACGGCGCTACCACGTGTGGGGAGCCCCTACCAGCCTTGGGGAGATGGTCGGAGTCGTAAACCGGGTCACAGGGCGCGATATCCGTCTCCGACGCCTCCCGCTGTTCGCTGTCGATGTCGGTGGACTGCTGGCCGAGGTCGCCACCCGGATCACCCGCCGTCGCCTACCACTGTGCGTCGAGTCGGCCCGCCTATTCACCCAGAACGTCCGGAGCGGGGGCCCCGGAGTCATCGACGACGGGCCGGTCCGGACGGAGTTTGGCTATCCCCGCTACGACTTCGAAAAGTCGATTACCGACACCCTTCAGTGGCTGGCCGCTGCTGGTCACCTGAGTACCGCCCAGGCCGGATATCTGGCCCCCTCCTAACGGCTTAGCCGGAGAGCGAGTCCCGACATGTCCACCATCCCGCTTCCCGTGAGACAATCCCCCCATGTATAAGTACGCCAGAACGCGTACGGTCGCCCTGGTCATCTCAGCAATCGCCCTGGTGGTGATCGCCTTGTTTTCGGCTCGGACCTGGCAGGAGGAACGCAACCAGGCATGTAGCGCCCAGTGGCTGGCCTACAACACAACAGCCAACACGGTTAAGAACCTGGGAGGGTCAGCCGATATCGACAAGGTCCTGGGCAAACTCCGTGACTTTGCCGAACGGTGTCTCCCCGAGGGCACCGAGAATAATTCATGACCCGCGCCTTCGGTAAGACGACTCGACAGTGAGTTGAGCATGTCCGGTGTCATCGACCTGTATTTCCCGTCGGTCGACGCCCGGGAACTCAACGGGGATCTCCGGAAGGAGCACCTGGTTTTCCTGGCCGACCATCCCGATTGGGCACCCCCC
>JAKURX010000289.1 GCA_022451505.1 Acidimicrobiales bacterium
GGGGGCCGAGTACGGCGGGCGTGGCTACGTCACGGCCTATGACGTCGAGACAGGCGACCAAGTCTGGCGCTCCTATACGGTGCCCGGCAATCCGGCTGATGGCTTCGAGAACGACGCGATGCGGAGGGCGGCCGAGACGTGGACCGGCGAGTGGTGGGTCATCGGCGGTGGGGGGACCGTGTGGGACGGGATGGCCTACGACCCAGAGGCCGACCTGCTGTATGTGGGCACCGGGAACGGCTCGCCCTGGAACCGGGACACCCGCAGCCCTGGTGGCGGGGACAACCTCTATCTCTCGTCGATCCTCGCGCTCAATCCCGACAGCGGTGAGCCGGTGTGGCACTACCAGACCACTCCGGGCGACGACTGGGACTACACCGCCACGCAGCCACTGATGCTGTTGGATTTGACCATCGCCGGGCGCGAGCGCAAGGTCATCGTTCAGGCTCCCAAGAACGGCTTCTTCTACGTGGTCGATCGCCTGACCGGGGAGCTCATCTCCGCCACGGCCTTCGCTGACGACCTGACGTGGGCGATCGGCGTGGATGTAGACACCGGTCGGCCGATCGAGACACCTGAGGCTCGGTACGGACGGACCGGGCAAGGGGTCTACCTGTCACCCGGCCCCGGCGGAGCGCACAACTGGCCGCCGATGTCCTGGAATCCCGATACCGGGCTGGTCTACCTGCCAGCCCAGAACAGCAGCTCCTACTACGCAAAGACCGACGACTTCGAATATCGGCAGGGCGTATGGAACACGGGACTTGCACGAACGGCTCGGGCGGATCGCCCTGAGAGACCGGAGCTTGAGGGACCCCGTACCGTGTTGCTTGCGTGGGACCCGGCTACCAATACCGAGGTTTGGCGTGTGGCTTCCCAGGGAGCGCATGGCGGGACCATGTCGACCGGCGGCGGCCTGGTATTCAGGGGGTCCGGGGACCGGCTCTTCGCCCACGATGCCCGCACCGGAGAGGAACTGTGGTCAGCCACGGTCGGGCAGGGCACCGGGACTCCCATGACCTACGAGCTCGACGGAATACTGTACGTGTCGATCGCCGCAGGCAGAAGGGTAGGTCGGGTCTACACGTTCGTCCTGGACGGGTTGCCCGTTCGCTAGGCGGGCCGGTTCGCCAGCATCGTTCAACTCAGAGTGGCGTCGCCAACGGGATTGCTCCACTGGTTGAACGTCCGCTTTCGCCCATCACCCCGGCCAGGACATTGCCCAGCGACGCTTGGTCCTTGCGGTTCGGAGTCCTTACCTCGTGGCGTGTGATGAATCGACAAGGGACCACTGGACTTTCAAGCTAGATCTATACTCACGTACATCAGTAGCACGTTTGGCGCTGCAGGGGCAGTGCCTTCACGCTGAGGAGGGATTATGAGACGTCTTGCCCTCGTCGTCGTTGCGCTGGTTGCCGCAATCCCGTCTGTGGCAGCCGCCCAGCAGGACAACCCGCCCATGACGTTCTTTGTCACGAGCGTCGGTATGGGGAATGGTGCAGATCTCAACGGTCTGATCGGTGCCGATGCGCACTGCCAGTCCTTGGCAGTGGCTGCCGGCGCGGGAGACAGAACTTGGCATGCCTACCTGAGCACCGGTCCCCCAATCTCGGTCAATGCGCGGGGCCGTATCGGCGGTGGCCCGTGGCACAACCACGCCGGAACCCGAATGATCGCTGACGACCCCGGGTCGCTGCATGGCGACGCGCTCGATGAGGCCAGGCTCGGAAACCAGATCAACCAGGCGTTCGCGCTGACCGAGAATGGGGACACCGTACCCAGCATATTCGGAC
>JAKURX010000029.1 GCA_022451505.1 Acidimicrobiales bacterium
CGTAGCGGTCGGAAACCACGTCCTGTCCGGCAGCCAGGGCCGGGGCGACCACCTGGGCCACGTGCTGGGCCCGGGCGGCGGCCATCAGAAGGGCCTCAGCCCGGTCCACCGGGACGTCACCCTCCGGGTCCAGGACTAGGTCGCGGATCTGTTCGCCGAGTGGGGTACCGCCGGGCTCCCGGGTGAACACCGCACCCAGGCGCTCAGCAAGCAGGCGGGCTTGGGTGCTCTTGCCGGTGCCATCGGCCCCCTCCACCACGATGAACCGCCCCGTCATGCCGGGCCGTCCCCGTCGTCCGAGGATCGACGGCCCAGTTGGCCGGCCCGCAGCGAGGCGACGGCCACCGCCGCGGAGGCCAGGATGATCAGGGCGGCCAACCACAGGGTGAGGCGCACCCCGGGAACGTCCCCCCCAACGCCCCGGACCTCCACGTGCCGATCCCACAGCACGCTGGACAGCCGGTCCAGTAGGTCCTCCATAAGGGGCCCGACCACCAGGGCCAGGAGTACGCAGGCTCGGACCAGCACGTAGAAGGTGGCGAAGATCCGACCCCGTAGTTGGTCCTCGACGTTCTCGTGGAGCAGGGTGAAGCCGAGTACGTAGACCGACCCGGCGCACATGCCGATGCAACCCACCATGGCCGTCGAGACGTGGACTTGGCTGATCGACGCCGCTAGAGCCAGGAAGGTCCCGGCGCCGACCAGCGACAGGGTGAAGGTCCGGGCCTTGTCGAGCCGACGTTGTAGGGCCGACACCACAGCTACCCCGGCGGCCACGCCCAGGCCCAGGGCGGTGATTAGTACGCCGAGGCCCGACTTCCCGGCCCCCAGTACCTCGTCGGCGTAGATGGCTCCAAGGGGCACCAACATCCCCCCGCCGATCAGCCCGGTTGCTAGGCCCATGATCACCGTGCGGACTACCGGGTTCACGAAGGCGAACCGCCATCCCTCCCGCAATTCGGCCACTGGGTGGGCCAGGGCGGCCCGACGTCCACCGGTTGAGCGGCGTTCGGCCCGTGACCGGGCCGGCAGGTCCAGGGTGAAGATCAGGTAGGCGGTCACCAGGAACGACAGGGAATTGGCATAGAAGGCCAAGCCCATGTCGTCGAGGCGCACGTTGTCAGCCCACGCCGAGTCGAATAGTGCCGTGGAGAGGCGACCGAACAAGGCCATCAGTCCGGCACCCAGAGGAAAGGTGCCGTAGGCGGCGACCAGCGAGAGCGAGTTGGCGGTGGCCAGCGAGTCCTCGGGTACCACATGGGGGACCGAGGCCTCCTTGGCCGGCCCCCAGAGCATGGTGAACGCCTCCAGGAGCAGCGAGGCCAGGAACAGGCCGATCAGGGTGTCCACGAACGGCAGGGCAACCATGACGAGGGCCCGACCCACGTCGCACGTCACCATGGTCCGCTTGCGGTCCCACCGGTCGACCAGCACTCCGGCCACCGGTCCGAAGAAGAACCCGGGAACGATCCGGGCGGCCAGCACCAGGCTCAGCGCGGCGCCTTCGTTCCCCGAACCCAACCGGATGGCCAGGATGGCGATGGCCAGCAAGCCCAGCCAGTCGCCAGTGGCCGACACCACCTGGGCGAGCCACAACCGGAAGAAGGCCGGCGTTCCAAACAGGCGAGCCCGCAGCGCCCGACGGCCCCCGACGGGCAGGAACGGCGCCAGGTCGTCGCCAGACGCCGGATCGTCCCGGCGGCTGGCCGCGTCCCGTCCGGTCGATCCGCTCACCCCTCCACTTTAGAAGAGGGGCGGCCGGTCCCCGGAGGCGTGCCGGGTGGAGAACCGGGCCGGTGGACGTTTACTGGAATCCGGTCAGCGCTTCTTCTTCTTAGCCGGGCCCTTCATCCGTCGCTCGGCCAGCAGTTCAACGGCCCGCTCGTGGGACAGCTCCTCAACCGAGTCACCCCGCTTCAGCGAGGCGTTGTACTCCCCGTCGGTGACGTAGGGCCCCCAGTTGCCGTCCTTCAGGACCATCGTCCTGCCGGACGCCGCGTCGACGCCCAACTCCCGCAAGGGTGGTCGTGCCACCGTCCGGCCCCGGCGTTTCGGCTGGGCCAGCACCTCCAGGCACTCTTCCAGGGTGATGGTCAAGAGCTGCTCCTCCTTGTCGAGGCTGCGGCTGTCCGCTCCCTTCTTGAGGTAGGGGCCGAAGCGTCCGTTTTGCACGGTGATCTCCACACCGTCGGCGGGGTCCGCGCCAACCATCCGGGGCAGCCTCAGTAACTGCATGGCGTCCTCGAAGGTGATCCTCTCCAGGGTCATGGTTTGGAACAGCGACGCCGTCCGAGGCTGGGGCTGGTCGTCGGCCTCGGCCTGGCGGTCCACCTCGTCGACCAGGGCAGTGACGTCGGGGAACTCGGCGGCCACCTCAGCCAGGGCGTCCAGGTTGGCCAAACGGGCCTCCGCCTTGTCGTCGGCCCGGACCTCGTCCAGGTACCCGGAGGCCTCCAAGATTCCCTGAAGCACCACGTCTGGTGGCTGGTCGGGGTCGAAGCCATCGACCAGCCTGAGGACGTCACCGATGCCAGCCAACGGTCGGCCAGTGATCCCGAGCTCGGCCGACCGAGCAAGAGCCTCTGTCGGCGTCGACCCGGACCCCACATCGGCCTCCAGGCGGTCTAGCGCCTTCTTGCCGACCCCCCGCTTGGGGGCGGTAAGCACAAGACGGGTCGCCTCCCCGGTGAGGCGACCGGCGGCCAAGCGGAGGTAGGCCATCGCCACCTTCACCTCCCGGCGGCTTCCGGGCAGCGCCATCAGCCGAGCCTCGGGAGATCCGGGGCTCGGGCGCTCGGGGAGGCGCCCCAGCGAGACGTAGGGGCCAAACCGGCCGGAGCGGGCTACTACGGGAAGGCCGGTCTCCGGGTCGGTCCCTAGGTCCCGGTCGCCGGGGGTGTTCAGGTACTCCAGCGCCCGGTCCACGGTCAACTCGTCGAGCGGCACGTCGTCAGGGATGGATGCCGTCTCCTCGCCTACCTGCACGTAAGGGCCGAACTTTCCGTACCGGGCCACCACCGGCTCGCCGTCCTCCGTGGCGCCCAGCGGCACGGTCGAGACGCCCCGGGGGTCGATCTCCCCTAGGCGGGTCGTCACCTTGGCGTGCAGGCCAATGTCGTCGTCCGAGCCGAAGTAGAAGGACTGCAGCCACGGCACCCGCTCGGCCTCTCCGTTGGCGATCTGGTCCAGGTCCTCCTCCATGGCGGCCGTGAAGTCGTAGTCGACTAGCCGGGGGAAGTGCCGCTCCAGGAGGGTGGTGACGGCGAAGGCGCTCAGCGTGGGCACCAGGGCCGAGCCCTTCTTCCACACGTAGTTGCGCTGGATGGTCTCCATGATCGAGGCGTAGGTCGAGGGGCGGCCCACCCCGAACTCCTCCATCCCCTTGACCAGCGAGGCTTCGGTGTAGCGGGCTGGCGGCTGGGTGGTGTGCCCCTCGGGAACCACCTCGTTCACGTCCACCGTCGCGCCGACGGCCACCGCCGGGAGGACCCGCTCGGCCTCCTCGCCATCGGCGTCGTCGGACTCCACCTCGTACGCCCGACGGAAGCCCTGGTGGGAGATCACTGTTCCGCTGGCCGCCAGGGTTGTCGCCCGGCCCACCTCGGACCCCTCGGGCCCCACGTCGGCGTTGGCCCGGACCCTGACCGTCTCGCCCACCGCGTCGGTCATCTGGGATGCCACGGTTCGACGCCAGATCATCTCGTAGATCCGGGCCTCTGACGACGGGATCTCTCCGGCCACCTCGTCCGGATGGCGGAACCGGTCCCCGGCCGGACGGATGGCCTCGTGGGCCTCCTGGGCGTTGCGGACCTTGTTGGCGTAGGTCCGGGGAGCATCGGGTAGGTGGTCGGCACCGAACCGCTCTCGAACCTCGGCCCGGGCGGCCCGCACCGCTGTGTCCGACAACGTGGTGCTATCGGTCCGCATGTATGTGATGTAGCCCTTCTGGTATAGCCCCTGGGCGGCGTGCATGGCCAGCGAAGAGGAGAGCCGTAGCCGTCGACCCGCCTCCTGCTGGAAGGTCGACGTGGTGAACGGCGCGGCGGGACGCCGCCGATACGGCTTGGCCTCCACCGAGTCCACGGTCGCCGTCCGCCCCTGCAGGCCGGCGGTCAGGGCGTCTGCCGAGGCCTGGTCCAGGACTAACACGTCGTCCCGGTCGGGACGGCCATCGTCGCCGAAGTCGCGCCCGGACGCCACCCGGCGGCCGTCGACCTCAACCAGGCGGGTAGTGAAGGCCTGACCGTCGGTGGTGGCCACGGTGGCCGTCAGGTCCCAGTACCCGGCCGCCAAGAAAGCCATCCGCTCGCGTTCGCGTTCGACCACCATCCGTGTGGCCACGCTCTGCACCCGGCCGGCCGACAGCCCAGCGCCGATCATCCGCCACAGCACCGGCGAGAGCTCGTATCCGTAGAGGCGATCCAGGATTCGCCGGGTCTCCTGGGCGTCAACGAGGCGGCGGTCCAGTTCACGGGTGTTCGCCAACGCCTCGGTGATAGCCCCCCTGGTGATCTCGTGGAACACCATCCGGTGGACCGGCACCTTGGGATTCAAAACCTCCAATAGGTGCCAGGCAATGGCCTCGCCCTCGCGGTCCTCATCGGTGGCGAGGTAGAGATGGTCAGCGTCCTTCAGAAGGCGCTTGAGGTGTGCCATCTGCTTCTTCTTGTCGGCGTTTACGACGTACAGGGGCTTGAAATCGTTGTGGATGTCGACGCCCGTCTTGGCCCACGGCTCACCTTTGTAGGCGTCCGGCACGTCGGAGGCCCGTTGCGGCAGATCACGCACGTGGCCGATCGAGGACTCCACGACGAAGCCAGCGCCCAGGTAACCAGCGATTGTCTTGGCCTTCGCCGGTGACTCAACGATGACGAGGGAGGTGCTCACGCCGTCCACTGTTGGCCGCGGGGGCCGTGCGTTGTCAAGCACCCTCCACCAACGGGCCATCGGAGGCCACAGCCACCGGGACCCCCTCAGGCCAGACGGGCCGAGTGCCGGACAGCACCGGGACCCCGACCACTGCGGCCACGATCGGGAGGATCCCGCCGGCTGTCTCGATTCCCGGGAACGGCATTATCGGGCGTTCCACGGCGCGTGCCAGGGGCGTTTGCTCCCCAACCACGTGAGGTTCGGTACGGGTCGACTGCCTGTCATGGGTCCTGTCCGGTGGGTTCGCGACCGGAGGCACCGTAGTGGTCGCCCCCGGCATCCCACCGGACACGGTTGCGACAACGTCCGCCGCGATGGGCCGGAATCCGGCTCAGCGGCTCCGCGATCCGAGGGTGAGGCGCACCACGGTGCCGTCCGGCCCGCTCTCCACGACCGCCTCGTCGGCCAGACGCCGCATGAGCGACACGCCTAGCCCCGACTCGTAATCCAACCGCTCCGGCGTCTCCACGGGTGGCAGATCCGGAACAGACCCGGCGTCAAAGCCGGGCCCGTGGTCAGCTACCTCCACCACGATCCGGTCCCCTGACGGCTCGCACCGGACGAGGATTGGATCGACGACTCCGACCGACGCCTGGGCCTTGATGGCGTTGGACACCGCCTCGGACACGACGAGCCGTAGGTCTGCCACCCGGCCCGGGTCCATGGACGACTCGAGCCCCGCCGTGGCGCCAACGATGGCCCGTACCAACTGCAGATACTCGGCCCGGGCGGGCACCACCAACTCCACGGCACCCCCACGGGCCCGACGGAGCGTCACGCCGTCTCCCGTTCGGGGGCCACCTCGTCCACCGACCCGTGGAGGGTGAACACCCGGTCCAGGTCGCACATCTCGAAAACCCGCCGGAGACGCGGCTCCGGGCAGACCACCGACAGCTCACCGTCGTGGGTCCGGAGCCTCCGCAGGGCCCCCACCACGACCCCCAACCCTGTGGAGTCAATGAAGTCGACCGCCGTCAGGTCCAACACCACGTGGCGCTCCCCGGCCGCCGTCTCGGCGACCACGGCCTGGCGGAGTCGGGGCGCCCCGGCTAGGTCCAACTCGCCGACCAGAACGAGGACGACGTATTCGTCGCGGGGGGAACGATGGACGTCGAGCCGCATTGGTCTCCCGCACCCCTCTTCGACTGCCGAACACACCCAACGCTAGACGACACCCAATCCGTCGGGCCGTCGTTGTCCGGCCTGGCGACAGTCCAACGGGCGCATGGTCGCCGTGGCCGTCAGGACCATGTCGGAGAGAATCGCCGCGACCGGCTGTACCACACCGCCCTGTCGCCGAGCCGACCTAGGCTCGAGGGTGTGGAGGCGGCCTTCTTTGACCTCGACAAGACGGTCATCGCACGGGCCTCCATGGCCGCCTACGGCCCCGCTCTGCACCGGGCGGGCTACCTGAGCGCTCCGATGGCCCTCCGGGCGGCCTGGGGCCAGCTCCTCTTCCGGTTCTTCGGAGCCGACGAGTCAGCTATGGACCGGGCCCGGAGGACCGCCCTGCGCTTAGCTGCCGGCTGGGAGCAGGAGGGGCTCCGGCGCCTGGCCCACGACCACCTGGCCCAGGTGATCGAGCCCATCGTCTACGACGAGGCCCTCGACCTGTTCGCCCACCACCGGGCCGAAGGACGGCTGCTGGTCCTGGTGTCGGCCTCGCCCATCGAGATCGTGGCCCCACTGGCCGACCACCTCGGGGTGGACGAGTTCGTGGCCACCACCCCCATGGTCGATGCCGAAGGCCGCTACACGGGGGAGGTCGAATTCTACGCCCAGGGCCCGGGAAAGGCCGACGCCATGCGACGCCTGGCCCATGACCGGGAGATCGACCTGGCGGGTTCGTGGGCCTACTCGGACTCGGCCACCGACCTCCCGATGCTCGAGGCGGTCGGGCACCCGGTAGCCGTCAACCCCGATCGGGAACTTCGCCGGGAGGCCGAGAAGCGGGGCTGGCCGATCCGCGAGTTTGAGAACCCGGTACCGCTGGGCGACCGGGTCCCGATTGACCGAAACTGGATCGCGGCCAGCGCTCTTACCGCGGTAGTGCTGCTGGGCGCAATAGCCGGTGTCCGAAGGCTCCGTCGGCCATCCCGTCGGAGCCGACCGACGGCACCGAACGGCTGGGACTAGATCGAGCGGACCTTCCGTACGGCCACAGCCACCAGGGCGGCCAGGGCTCCCAGCATTAGGAGCTTCTTCATACCCCGCATGCTACGACGACCCGACCCGCGATCGCACGGCTGGTCGTCCCCACGTGGCGATCGGGGCCGATGCCCCGTACCGTCACCGGTGGAGGTGTCTGAGTACCTGGTGGGCTCCCCCGCCTTCAAAGCGGGTGGGACGGGCGATCCCCGTCCGGCGGGTTCGATTCCCGTCCACCTCCGCCAGTCTCATCATTCGGACCGGTCGCCGGCGGGGCGTTCGGAACCCGACCGGCGGATCAGACGGCCAACAGGTCGCGGGCGCCCGTGTCGCTGCTTGGGTGCCGCAACTTGGACATGGCCCGGGCCTCGATCTGGCGAATTCGCTCCCGGGTCAAGTTGAAATGCTCCCCGACCTCTTCGAGGGTCCGGGGCTCGCCGCGGTCCAAACCGAAGCGCAGCTTCAAGATCTCGCGTTCCCTGGAGTCCAGTGGAGCTAGTAGGCGGCTGATCTCCTCGGGAAGCAGGGATGTGGCCGCCACCTCGAACGGCGACTCGGCCGCCCGGTCCTCGACCACGTCGCCCAACTCGGCGTCGCCGTCCTCACGGAGCGGCTCGCTGAGCGACAGGGGTTCTGCGGCGAAGCGCAGCGCCTCGGTCACCTTGTCCTCGGGCATCTCTACCTCGAGGGCCAGTTCGGCCAGCGTGGCCGAGCGGCCAAACTTGAGCTCTAGCCGCGACCGGGCCTTCTGGAGGCGGGCCAGGGTGTCACCGGCATGCACGGGCAGGCGGATCGTTCGACCGGTGTTGGCGATGCCCCGGGTGATGGCCTGACGGATCCACCAGGTGGCATACGTCGAGAACTTAAAGCCCTTTCGCCAGTCGAACTTCTCGACGGCGTGCATCAGGCCCAGGTTGCCCTCCTGGATGAGATCCAGCAGCGGCAGCCCGGAGGCTTGGTACTTCTTGGCGATAGAGACGACCAGCCGCAGGTTCGACTGGACGAAGGTGCGTTCGGCGTCCTCGCCACGCTTCAGGTTGCGCTTGAGCTCACGGCGGCGGGCCGGTGCGAGGTCGTCTCCCCCGTCGGCCAACCCGGTCCGGGCCTCGACCCCGGCCTCGATCTGCTGCGCGAGGCGGACCTCGCCCTCTTTGGTCAGCAGCGGATACTGGCCGATGTCGGTGAGGTACAGGCGGACGAGGTCTTCCTCGTCCCGTTCGATCCGCTCCTTGGCCACCCTCGAACCTCCTCCAGCCGGGGGAGCACCACCACCGGTGATGCCCTCCAAGTCCTTCGCCCTGTCCGATCAGCCACCGGCCGGACCGGACCCATCCGGTCGTATCGGCCCGCTCCCCCGATCGTCGGTCACCCTATCTACGGCCCTCCAGACCACAACGTGAAAACGTGACCATTGTCACGAATCATGGCGAAACTTCCCGTGGCTGTCACTTATTCCTGTCAGTCGTTCCTCATCCACACCGGACCCTCAGCCCCGGTAGTGGTTGACGATGGGCATTCGGCGGTCTCTCCCGAAGCCCTTCACGGTGACCTTCGGACCCAGCGGGGTCTGTCGGCGCTTGTACTCGGCGGCGTCGACTAGTTGGACGATCCGATCGACGAGGTCGGGGTCGTGACCGTCGGCCACCAACTCGGACCGGGTCCGGTTCCCCTCGATATAGGCCTCCAGAACGGGGTCCAGCACGTCGTAGGGGGGCAGGCTCTGGTCGTCGCGTTGGTCGGGCCGTAGTTCGGCCGAAGGCGGTTTGTCCAGAATGGCCTCCGGAACCACCGGCCGGCCGTCGGCCCCTGGGGACTGGGCGTTGCGCCACCGGCAGAGCTCGTAGACGCGGGTCTTGGTGACGTCCTTAATCACCGCGAAAGCTCCCGCCGTGTCGCCGTACAGGGTGGTGTAGCCGACGGCCGACTCGCTCTTGTTGCCGGTGGACAGGACCAGCCATCCATTGGCGTTGGCCCGGGCCATCAACAGCACGCCTCGGATCCGGGACTGCAGGTTCTCGTCGGTCAGGCCAACCGGCTCACCCTCCGGTGTGGTAGCCAGCACCCCGCTAACCGCCTGGTGGACCTCCTCAATGGGCAACGTGAGGTCGTCAAGCCCCTGGCGAGACACCAGGTCCTCGGCATCAGACACCGAGTGCTCGCTGGAGTGGCGGGACGGCATCAGCACGGCATGCACCCGGTCCGGACCCAGGGCGTCGGCGGCGACAGTGGCTACAAGGGCCGAGTCCACCCCGCCGGACAAACCGAGGCAGACGTCGGTGAAGCCGCTCTTGCGAACGTAGTCGCGGGTAGCCAGCACCAGGGCTCCGTAGAGCTCGCCCACCTCGTCGAGGGGGGCCAACGGAGGGGCCATCAGGTGGTCAGATCGGTTGACTGGATCCGACACGTCGACCACCGGAAGGCCGTCGGACGGAACGGACACCGCGTCGACGTCGACGTCGAGGCGGACGACCGCTTCTTCGAACCGGGGCCCGCGCCCGATGATCTGACCCGCCGGGTCGGCCACCATCGACCCGCCGTCAAACACCAGTTGGTCCTGGCCCCCCACCAGGTTCACGTAGGCCACCGGCCGTCCCGACCAGGTCGCGGTGGCCGTCACCACTGACTCCCGGGCCGCTTGCTTGCCCCGGTGGTAGGGCGACCCGTTGATGGTGGCCACCATCTCGGCTCCACCTGCTACCAGCCGCTCGACCGGCCCACCGGGCACCCACAGGTCTTCGCATATGGCAAAGCCCACCCGCACCCCGGCCACCCGGAACAGTTGGAGAGGTCCGGTCCCGGCCCGAAAGTCGCGGGCCTCGTCGAACACGTCGTAGGTGGGCAAGCACTCTTTGTGGACCGTCCCGAGGATCCGTCCGTTTCGGCATACGGCTAGGGCGTTGTAGACGGTTCCGTCGGGTCCCGGGTCAGCGAAGCCGACGGCCAGGGCGCACCGGTCACTGAGGGCCGCCACCTCGTCAAGGGCAGCCCGGCTGTCGGCCACGAAGCCCGGCTTGTGAACCAGGTCCTCCAACGGGTAGCCGGTGACCGCCATCTCGGGGAAGAGGGCCAGGTCGCAGTCGACAACCTGGTCCAGCCGTCGACGAATCCGGTCCACGTTGCCGGGCAGGTCTCCGACCACCGTGTCGATCTGCATCAGCGCTAGCCGGACCCGGTTCATGGGTGCAGCGTACCGACGGGCTCCCTCAGCCATCTGGGCCGGGAGCCTCCTGACTGTCGTGTCAGGAGCCGATCAGGAAGGGCCGACGAAAACGACGGAACCCCCGGCCAAGCCGGGGGTTCCTCAGCAAGGTCCGGGCAGTCAGCCGGCCAGGGCCTCGCAGCAGGTGTTGGTGATCAGCCGGGTGACCACATACGGGTCCATGTTGGCGTTAGGGCGACGATCCTCGATGTAGCCCTTCTGGTCCAGGTGGACCTGCCACGGGATGCGAACTGAGGCGCCCCGGTCGGACACGCCGTAGTTGAACTGGTCGTAGCGCTGGGTCTCGTGGGCGCCGGTCAGACGCTCCTCGGACCCAAGCCCGTAGCCGGCGATGTGCTCGGCTGGCTTGCCCTCAGCACCCAGTGCCTCGCATGCCGTGATGACAGCGTCGTAGCCCTCGCGCATGGCGTTTGTCGAGAAGTTGGTATGGGCACCGGCACCGTTCCAGTCGCCCTTGATGGGCTTGGCGGCCACTGAGGCGTCGACCCCGAAGTTCTCGGCCACCCGGTAAAGCAGGTACCGGGCCATCCAGACCTGGTCGGCGGCAGCCACCGTATTGACCGGGCCAATCTGGAACTCCCACTGGCCGAGCATCACCTCGGCGTTGGTGCCGGAGATGGCAAGGCCGGCGTCCATGCAGGCCTTGGTGTGGGCCTCGACGATGTCGCGACCGGCGATCTCGATGGCCCCCACGCCGCAGTAGTACGGGCCCTGTGGGGCCGGGTAGCCCTCGACCGGCCAGCCAAGCGGGCGACCCTCCAGGAAGAAGGTGTACTCCTGCTCGATGCCGAAGACGGGCTCCTGATCGGCGTACTGCTCGTAAACCTCCACGCAGGCCGCTCGCGAATTGCTCGGGTGGGGGGTCATCTCCCCGTCGGGCAGACAAACGTCGCACAGCACTAGGACGTCGTCGCCGCCACGGATCGGGTCGGGACAGGAAAACACGGGCCGCAGCACACAGTCCGAGTTGTCACCCGGCGCCTGGTTGGTGCTGGACCCGTCAAAGCCCCATATCGGGAGATTCTCGGAATCGTCAATAATTTTGGTCTTGGAGCGGACATAAGGCAGGGGCACCGTGCCGTCGATCCAGATGTACTCAGCCCTGATGGCCATCGTGGTTTCTCCCGGTCGGCCGACCGGGGGTCAGCGTAGTTGTTTCAACAATTCCCAGCGTGTCCGCCGGACGCCTACAAACTACGGCCCCAGTAGTCCTGATCCACACCGTTTTTTCGGTGGGCTACCGGTTCGGGCAGTCCCGCTGGAACGCCTAAACCAGACGGCGCGACCGACCTGGGGCGGTCAGCCTGTGTAGGGGTTGGTCTCGCTGACCTCGAGGAGTTCGGACCCCTCGTGGGCGGCGTCCACGTCCCGCTTGAGAAGGCCGCCCAGCAGCGAGGCAACTACCGCCCCGCTGACCAGGATGCCTACCGGCATCACCACGACAAGCAGGATGATCATGAGGACCGCGCCGAGCATGCGCGCAGTCTGCCATCTCGTACCGGGCCGGCGCACTCCCGCGCCAGCCACTGAGTTAGCCGACGTGGACGACGGCCTCCACCTCGAAGATGGCGCCAAGGGGAAGCGCTGCCACGGCCACGCACGATCGGGCCGGGCGGCTGTCACCGAAGGCCTCACAATAGATCTCGTTCATCGCCGCGAAGTTGCCCATGTCGGTCAGGAAAACCGTGGTCTTGACCACCTGGTCCAGAGTGGCTCCGTTGGCCTCCACCTGGGCTCTCAGGTTGGCCAACGCCTGGGTGGCCTGGGCTTGGAGACCGCCCTCAGCGAGGCTGCCAGCGACGGGACCGTCGACGATGCTCCCATCGACGATGCCGATCTGACCGCTGACGAACAGCAGGTCGCCAGCGCGGACGACCGGGGTGTAGGGACCGACGGTCTTACTCATTGATGGGCTCCGTTTCTGAGGAAGGGCAGCGAGCCTTCCACACCCCGGCTGAGCGGACTATCCGGTGGGTAGTTCAGGGGGACACCCGCGATGGCACCACGTGGCGGCAGCCACCGCGGCAAACACGGCGTCCGATCCGTTTACCGGTAAACCGTCGTCAGCCACCACCTCGACGGTGATCGTCGGAGTCTCGGTAGCCCGGACGATGCCGAAGGACCGCACAGTCAGGTCGTGAACGACACCGTCGTCGTCGACCGACAGGCCCTCCGAGGTGATCCAACTCCACGCCATGTGGGCCGCACCGATGCAGTACGACCGCAGCACCACCTCGTCCAACGGTTCACCGCAACGGACAGTCACCCGGATGGCATCGTGGTCAACGACAGCCGTCGCCTCAGCACCGTCGGGGGACACCACGGGCTGGCCAGGCGCCATAGCCCCGGCACCGGTGAGCAACACAACGGCCTCGGCCCACCCGGCGGCCCGGAGATTGGCCGACGTGGGCGGACCGGGCACGTCAACCTCCTCGACCTTCAGGCCCGGGGCAACGGCAGCGACCGCCTCGGCGATTCCGGGGGTGCGGACCACTCGGAGCCGACCCGTTCCGTCGGCCCGAGCGCCGCCGGCCACTGGTGGACGCTTGGCGCCAGTCCGCACGGAATCCTCCCGAGACACCAGGACCACCACCGGACACCCGTGCTCATCAGCCAAAGAGCGGGCCGCCGCGGGCGCCTCCGAACCGAGCTTGGCTCCGAATGCGCCGCCGTTGGCCAACGGACTGGCGGGTTCGCCTCCGGGTACGCACCACGAGGCGTCGGTCTCCAGGTAGGCCGGCTCGACCCAGGAGGTGCGGATCTCTGCGTCCCAGTCGCCGTCCGGGACGTCAAGTGGCGGGATCGCCGCAGCCGGAGTACGCCGGCCCGGAACCTTTCCAGCCACCTGCCGGGCCGCGGCCGGGGTGTCGCCCATCGCCCATCCACCACGACCGTCCGGCACCGCCACCAGCGATCCCTCGGGAACCGTGTCGGCAGCAAATCCGCCCCGACCCAGGACCACCTCGGGACCCACGGCCTGGGAAGTCCGACCCTCAAGGGTGGCTCGACGAGTGGCCGGACCGCGGTCGGAATCCACCGGAGGCGCCAAACCGTAGGCCTCCCACGCTTCGAGGACCGTCTGCCAGCCAGTGCACCGGCAGAGGTGAGCGTGCAGGGCCCGGGCCGCCCGGTCTCGGTCAGGGATCCCGGCGTAGTCCGCCCCGGCTCGCAACCCGGCAAAACGGACCACGATGCCCGGGGTGCAGAACCCACACTGGCTCCCTCCGGTGGCACAGAACGCCTCGGCCCACGCCGTGCGGACCTCAGGGTCCAGACCGTCGAGGGTGGTGACTGTCCGTCCACTGACCCGGCGGGCCGGGGTTACGCACGAGACCCGGGCCTGGCCGTCGACCAGCACCGTGCAGCAACCTCACTTGCCATGAGGGCTGCAGCCGTCCTTGACCGACCGGATGCCGATCCGGTCCCGTAGGACGTCGAGCAGCGTTCCACCGTCATCGGGGACCTCGACGCCGACACCGTCGACGGTGAGGTGCAGCACGTCGGTCGGCCCGGGAGTCTCCATCCCCGCAGTGTGCCCCGTGGGCCGTCACCGGACTGACCTCCGTGCGCCTTCCGACCGAGTCGGGCCGGTCGCTAGCCTCCGCTACCGTGCCTCCCGTCCTTCACCCCGGTTCACCGGTCAGCCGACGGCGGGTCCTAGTTGGGATCGGTGCTGGCCTCGCCCTGGCGGCGTGTGGTGGATCGGGTGGTACGTCGACTCCTGCCCCTACGACCAGCGTTGGGGGCTTCTCGCTGGGAGCCCGATTCGCCGACGGCTACGCGGCCCCCAGCGTGCTAGCCGCCGGCTTACCTCAGCGGGCGCCCTACGTGCTCCTGGACGCCGACGGCTGGCCCGTGCCTGCCGGCGGGCCGGACACCCTGGAGTTGGTTGTCCGGCGCTCCGGGACGGACGGCGCCGTGGTGGCCACCGCCCGCGTGGCCAAGCACGGGTACGTGGACGACCACGGACACCATCACGCCACCGCCTACTACCCCCTGGTCTTCACCCCACCGGAGCCCGGCGACTACCGCGTCGACGGCGTCGGCCTGAAGGCCGGACACGACCTCCGGGTGGTCGACCCGGACACTCTGGACCTCGTCCAGGTCGGCGATCCTCTACCAGCAGTCGAAACCCCGACCGGGGCCGACCACCGGGGTGTGGAACCAATCTGCACCCAGCCCGCAGGTACGTGTCCCTTCCACCAGGTGACCGTCACCGAAGCGCTCGGACGGCCTGGCCCAACGGCGCTTCTCGTCTCGACGCCCCGCTTCTGCCAGCAGGACGTCTGCGGTCCCACCATCGACCTGCTAGCCGCTGCACTGGAGGGGCGTCCCGGGAACTGGGACGCCATCCATGCCGAGGTCTACGTGGCGCCCGACGACGCCGACTTCTCAACCACCCCGGTGGTGGCGGCCCTCGGGTTGACCTTCGAACCGACCCTCGTGGTGGCCAATGCCGACGGCACCATCACGGCAGCGGTCCATTTCACCATGGACGCCGCCGAGGTGGTCGCCGCCCTGGACACCGCCGGTTGATCACACCCGGCAGTCCAAAACCACGACGGCCGGCGCCTCGGCGCCGGCTCCCGCGTCCGCCCCTTGGGGCGACGGTCAAGTCAGCTGAACGACTGGCCGCAGCCGCAGGTCCGCTGGGCGTTCGGGTTATTGATCGAGAACCCGGCCTCGTTCAACCCGTCCTTGTAGTCCAGGGTGGCACCCTCCAGCAACTGGGCGCTGGACGGGTCGACTACAAGCCGGACGTCGCCGAACGCCTGTTCAAGGTCGTCGTCGGCCCGGTCAGTGTCGAAGTACATCTCGTAGCTAAACCCGGAGCAGCCGCCGGGGCGGACAGCGACCCGCAGGGCCAGGCCCTCTTCGGATTCGCCAGAGATCAACTCGCCCACCTTGGTGGTCGCGTCGTCCGTCAACGTGAGCATCGGGTCCTCCAGGCAAGCCGGTGGTCGTCGGTCTTAACAGTGTACTGGCCATCGCCCCACGGTCCCAGCCCTGGACGCCGTACGATGGGGGCATGGTTGAACCGGCGCCACCGGTTGAGGAGGACATATTCGGCGTGCTCCGCGGGGTGATCGACCCCGAGTTGGGGAGCAACATCGTCGAGTTGGGCATGGCCCGAGCCGTGCGTGTCGACCCCGATGGCCTGGTGGACGTGACCATCGCCCTCACCACCTCGGGATGCCCCCTCCGGGCCCAGATCCAACGCGACGTCCGGGAACGTGTCAGCGGATTGCCCGGGGTGACCAAGGTCCACCTCACGTGGGACGAGCTCACCCCGGAGGAAAAGGCCACGGCCATGTCCCGGGCCCGATTCAACGTCAGCCAGAACGCCCCGGAGACCGAAATCCCCGCCTCCACCAGGGTGATCATGGTGGCCTCCGGGAAGGGCGGCGTCGGGAAGTCGTCGGTGACTGTGAACCTGGCCGCCGGGCTGGCCACCCGCGGTTTCACCGTGGGGGTGATGGACGCCGACATCTGGGGCTTCTCAGTCCCGCGGATGCTGGGCATCGAGGGACGCCTCGGGGGATCTCCCGAGGTGGGCAAGATCGACCCCATCCAGGTCCCGATGGGTGACGGGCTGCTCAAGGTGGTTTCCATGGGCTTCCTGGTCGAGAACGAAGAGTCGGCGCTCATGTGGCGGGGCCTGATCCTGAACCGGGCCGTCCAGCACTTCTGCGAGGACGTGGCCTGGGGACCCATGGACTACCTGCTGATCGACATGCCGCCCGGTACCGGCGACGTCCAGATGGGGTTGGCCAAGATGCTGCCCCAGGCCGAGATGCTGGTCGTTACCACGCCGGCGCTAGCCGCCCAGAAGGTGGCCGTCAGGGTGGCCAACATGGGCCGGGCCAACTACCTGCGGATCGTCGGCGTGGTCGAGAACATGAGCGCCTACGTGTCCGACGACGGCCGGCACCACGAACTGTTCGGCGCCGGTGGCGGCGACGCCCTGGCCGCCGACATCGGGGCGCCCCTGCTGGGCAGCATTCCGCTGGACGGAGCGGTGACCGACGGGGGCGACACCGGTCGACCGATCGCCTTGGGCGACGGCCCAGCGGCCGAGGCCTACCAGGCGATGGTCGAGGTGCTGGTCACCGAGGCAGTACCGCCGATTGACATGGCGGGTTGCACGGCTCGCCTGCTGGCCGCTGCCGAAGACGCTCTCGACGCGGCCGACGCCCTCTAGTCGCCGTTCGGCGGGAGGCGCCGGTGGCCGTCGGCCCCGTCCTCCCACGAGTCGGCATCCAGGATCGGTCCGCCCGACGGGCCCGTGGTGAACCCCCCTCTCTCGGAGCGCATACCGAACGTCCACCGTGTGCGTCCGGCATCCACCGAGCGGGACAGGCGACGGGTGGCGACCAAGCGGAGGACAGCCCGGACCGGTGGAAAAAGGAGGGCCAGTCCCACGGCGTCGGTCACGAAGCCGGGTGTGAGCATCAGGGCTCCGGCCAGCAGCACCAGCAGGCCGTCGACTAGTTCCCGGCCTGGCATCCGGCCTTTGGCAAGCTCCGCCTGGGCCCGGCGTAGGATCCCGAGACCCTCGCGGCGGACCAGCCACGCCCCAACCAGGCTGACCAGTACGAGCAGGCCGATGGTGTTCATGACCCCGGTGGAGCCGGCGACCTGAACAATGACCGCCAACTCGACGATCGGGGTGACCACGAAGATCAGGAAAAGGACTAGGAGCACGGTCGCATGCTAAGGCCGTTCACGGTTCGGTCGTCCCCGGCCCGTCGACGGCGTCGGCCTCGGAGCACGCCGATTCCTCCGCCTATCCTCGCGACCGCATGACCACTCCCGACGACCCCGTACCGGGTTCTCCGTCTGACCGACCTCCTAGCGTCGACCGCCTGGCCCGCTCGCTGGCCGACAGCGGCCTTCCCCACCCCCTGCTGGTCGATGCGGCACGGGCCGCGGTGGCCGAAGGCGACCCAGCCGAGGCCGCCGACCGGGCCCGGGACCTGGTGGAGGAGACCCGCCGGGCCCTTTTAACCGAGGTGGTCAACGCCACCGGGGTGCTGCTCCACACCAACCTTGGTCGGGCACCGTGGGGGACCACGGTGGGTGATGGCCGGTACGCCACCCTGGAGTTCGATCTGGAAACCGGTACCCGGGGTTCCCGGCAGGAACGGGCCCCGGCCCTGCTGGCCCGGGCCTGTGGCGCCGAGGCAGCCATGGTGGTCAACAACTGCGCCTCAGCCGTCCTACTGGTCCTGGCTGCCCTGGCTGACGGGCGGGAGGTTGCTGTGTCACGCGGCGAGTTGGTGGAGATCGGGGGCGGATTCCGGATCCCGGAGGTCCTAAGCCAGTCCGGTGCCCGCCTGGTCGAGGTGGGGACCACCAACCGGACCCGGATCGAGGACTTCGCCGACGCCGTGGCGAAACCCGGGTCCGACATCGCCGTGGTCCTATCGGTCCACCGATCCAACTACCGCATTGAGGGCTTCACCGAGTCGACCCCGGTGGCCGCCCTGGCCGAACTCGGGGTACCGGTGGTGGCCGACATCGGGTCGGGTCTCCTAGATGCCGCCTGCCCGTGGCTGGCCGACGGGCCCCCGGCCTGGCTCCAGGACGAGCCGGCAGCCCGCCAGACTCTGGCCTCCGGCGCAGCGCTGGTTACCTTCTCGGGCGACAAGCTGCTGGGTGGACCCCAGGCTGGAGTCATCGCCGGTCGGGCCAACCTGGTGGCGGCGTGCGCCGCCCATCCACTAGCCCGGGCGCTACGCCCGGGCAGCCTCGTGCTGCGATCCCTCCAGGACCTGGCCCTGGCCTACCTGGCGCGGGACGGGCAGGCCATTCCGTTCTGGCGCATGGCCACCGTTCCGGTCGCCGCCCTTCGTGCCCGGGTTGAGAGGATCTCGCCCGACTTGGCCAGCGACACAGTGGCCGTGCCCGGTGGCGGGACCCTGCCCGGCGTCGAAATCCCGTCGGCCGGGCTGGCCCTGGCCGGAGACCGGGTGGCAGAGCTACGGGATCGACCACTGCCGGTGATCGCCCGGGTGGTCGACAATGCCACCGTGCTGGACCTGCGGACCGTCCACCCCGATGACGACGGGCTGGTCGCCGCGGCGATCGCCGACCTGGATCCCCCTGCCGAACCGGCTGCCCCGGCGGGCCCCTGATCCGGTGCACGTCGTCGCCACGGCCGGCCACGTCGACCACGGCAAGTCGACCCTGGTCGAGGCACTAACCGGTACCGATCCCGATCGGTTCGCCGAGGAGAAAGCGCGGGGCCTGACCATCGACCTGGGCTTCGCCACCACGACGCTGCCGTCGGGTGCTGCCCTCTCACTGGTCGATGTGCCGGGCCACGTCCGATTCATCAAGAACATGCTGGCCGGGGTGGGGGCAGTCGACGCCTGCCTGTTCGTGGTGGCGGCCACCGAGGGTTGGAAGCCCCAGTCCGAGGAGCACCTCCGTATCCTGGAACTGCTCGGCGTGAGACACGGCGTGGTGGCCCTGACCAAGGTCGGTCCGGCTGACGATGACCTGGTTGATCTGGCCCGTCTAGTGGTCGAGGAACGGGTAGCGGGCACGTTCCTGGAGGGCGCGCCAGTGGTCGACACCGATGCCCCGACCGGGGTGGGGCTGGACAACCTACGGGCCGCCCTGGACGACCTGCTGGCCGCCACTCCGACGGCCGCCGACCACGGCCGTCCCCGCCTATGGATCGACCGGGCGTTCTCGGCCCGGGGAGCCGGGACGGTGGTAACCGGCACCCTCACCGGGGGTCGGTTACACACCGACGACGAGCTGGCTGTTCACCCGGCCGGGGACCCAGTGCGGGTCCGCGCTCTGCAGAACCACTATGCCGA
>JAKURX010000290.1 GCA_022451505.1 Acidimicrobiales bacterium
GCATAGTCGAAGATCTCCACCTCGTCGATCAGCCCCTCGAAATCCGTGCCGATCTCGAGATCGTCTGCGGGGTCCACTGAACCAACGAAGGAGGCGATGTTGATCGTGAGGGCGAGCGATCCGTCGATATAGATCCGGACGTCGTCTGTCTGTCGATCGACGGACCAGACCAGGAAATGCCAGCCCGTGGTGGGGATGGTAGAGATCGTGCAAACGCTCGTATCGGAGCCCGTGTTCGACCGAAGGCCGTAGCAGATGTGATTTCCGGTGAGGAAGAGCCAGTAGCCCTCGTCCCCCAGGGCATCCTGTTTCTTGACGATCGTTCGAGGTGTGACGAGGGGAGCAGCCCCTTGCAGGTTCACCCAGGCATCGACGGAGAAACTGTTCGGCCCGAAGTTCAGGGTCGGGTCGTCCGGAACGCGTAGGATCACCTGGTTCGACGCCGTGAAGCTAAAGGCGTCATCGACCATGCCGGGCTGGGAGTAGTTCGGGCTGATTGGAGTTCCCGGGGGTCCCGTGCCAATCCAGCTGGCGTGGTTGCCATTGCCCGAAATGTCGTCCGGAGCCCCACTATCGCCGGTCCACCAGCCGACCATGTTCGCCGTGCTGATAGGCATACAGCAGGCTCCCCGCACGTCGATCCGGTGCGTCTCGATCGCATTGGCCGGGTCGATCACCGGAACCCCCGTTCCGGCGAGGACATCGAGTACGGTGGCGACATCAGAGCTGGGCTCGGTGGACATGTGACACGCCCACGCACCCGCTACGTGCGGGGCCGCCATCGAGGTGCCCGAGAAGCTCTGAAAACTGCCTCCGGGCACCGACGAGTTGATGGCGACACCCGGCGCCAGCAGGTCGAGGTTGGAGGCACTCTGGGAAAAGCTCGGAACATTGTCGAAGTCGTTGGTCGCACCGACACTGACCGCATTCGTGATACAGGCGGGAAAAGCGAGACCATTCTTCACGAAGCCGTTGCCGGATGAGACCACCGTGGCGACCCCCAGCGATCGTAGATTGTCGATCGCGGCGGTCGTTCCCGGATCGTATGTATCGCAGGTACCCGCAAACGCTCCGCCTCCCAGGCTCAAGTTGACCGCGGCGATTGGCTGGTTGATGAAGTTGGGCGAAAGCGGATCGAGAAGATCGGCAACGTGATTGAGACCGTCCCTCAAGTCACCCGTGAAGTTCAAGGCACAAGGATTGGGCAGCGGTGGACCGAGGGTGGAGCAATAGCTTCCGAACCTCGAAAAAGCCTGGATGAGAATCAGGTCGGCATCTCGCGCGACACCGAAAAGATTGCCATCATCTCCCACCGCAATCCCCGATACGTGGGTACCGTGGTTACATCCGTAGATGGAGGTATTGCAGTTCGTTCCAGCACCCGGACCGGTCTGGGTTGAACCGCCGTTGGGGCAGACCGTCGTCGATCCATAGGAACTGTTGGTCGTCGAGAAACATGCCTCGGCAGCGATGTTGGTTCCGGCGAAGAACGAATGTCCGGCGTCGGCTCCGGTATCGAGCACCACGACGGCTTGGCCCGCCCCCGAGCAACCGAGGCCGTTGGCGACGTCGGCGCGAATCAGCGGGATGCTGACGTCGAGTGTCGGCTGGAGGATCTGGTCCGCTCGGAGACTGCTCACGTCGGGGTCTTCGATCAGCTGAGCCAACGCATCCTTGTCGACCTCCAGGCCCAAGAAGGGAATGTGGGTGGAGAGACTCGGATTCGAAAAGCTCCCTGCCGGCAGCCGAGCCAGCAAGCTCTCTTGCGCGGACTGGATGGCATTCTTCTGGG
>JAKURX010000291.1 GCA_022451505.1 Acidimicrobiales bacterium
GCCGAGCCGCCTCCCAGCGCCAGATCGGCCACCTTGGAGGCGATGTCCGGGGGTAGCCGGTCGATGACGAACCAGCCCAGGTCCTCGAGGTCCTTGGCGAACTCGCTGCGCCCGGCCCCCGAGAGGCCGGTGATCACCAGTAGGTCGCTCATGGGAGCAGCGTAGACGGCGCCCCGGGTGCCCTTCCCTGCAGACCGTGGCCCTCAGGCCACCACTTCGGCAATGGACACGGGCGGCGTCTCCCTCAGGCCTCCCTCTCGGCCACCAGGACCAGGAGACGTGGGATGGTCGAGGCCTCCCGGTACTCCGACGCCCGGGCCAGGAAGCCCTCCGGCGGTGCCGGTTCGTGCATGCGTCGCAGCACCATGCCGTGGTCGGCCATGGCGTTCACATACCGGCTGAGGGGCCGGTGTACGAACGGCAGGAACACGTCCTTGTGGACCTCCTCCAACTCGATGGACTCCACCAGGTATGGCCCGATGCGCCAGTACTGCTCCGGAGGGTCCAGGACCTGGTCGTCGATCCAGCCGCTACCCGGTGTCTGGAGGAGGGGGTGGTTGAGGAAGAAGGCGAACCGCCCACCCGGCCGGAGCACCCGGCCCACCTCGGCGATGGCCTCGTCGACCGCCTCTATGTGCTCGAAGACCAGGCAGGCCACCACGGCGTCAAAGGAGGCGTCGCCGAACGGAAGGTGGGCGGCACCTGCACGCAGGTAGGACGGGCCACCAGCACGGGCCACGGCCGCGAGGACCTGCGTCGCCGCGGGATCCACGCCCACGACCGCCGACGCTCCCAGGCCGGCCGCCAGGCGGCTGATCTGGCCCTCCCCGGCCCCCACGTCCAGGATTCGGTCGTAACCGGCCAGCAGGTCGGCGACCAGCGGAAGTATCTGCTCGGTGTACTCGGCGTCGGCGCCATCGGTGAAGCCGTCCTGCCACCATCCGGCGTGTTCCTCCCATGGGTCCGCGTCCAGGGCGTCATCGTCCACCGTCGGAGCCTCGCACGGCCCGGTGCCGAGCGTGGACACTGGCAGGCCGCCACGTAGGACCGCGGGTGTGGCCGCCCCCTAGCCTCCTCAGGCGTGGCCGCCGCACTCGCCCTCCTGTCCGCCCTGCTGTTTGGGGCCGGCGACTTCTTCGGTGGAATGGCGGCGCGCCGCACCCACGTTCTTGTGGTGGTGGCCGCCTCGCACCTAATTGGCCTCGCCCTGATCCTCGCAGTCGCCCCGGCCATGGCCGAAACCGTCGTCGGCCGAGACCTGGCCTACGGGGCCCTGGCCGGGCTGTTTGGGCTTCTGGGCATCGGCTGCCTCTACCATTGCCTCAGCCGGGGTCCGATGGCAGTCGTGGCACCAATCACCGCCATCAGCAACGCCGCCCTTCCCGTCCTCTGGGGAGTGGCCTTCGGAGAGCGCCTCTCGATGGTCACCGTGATCGGGGTGCTCCTTGGACTGGTCGCCATCGCCCTTGTCTCCCGCGGAACCAGAACAGGTCGAGCGGTCAGTCCGACACGCGTTCCTCCCACCCTCCTGCTGGAAGCGCTGCTGGCCGGTGTGGGGTTTGCAGGGTTCTACATCCTCATGGCCGCCACCACTGAGGCCAGCCTTCCCTGGCCCCTGGTCAGCGCCCGCGTGGTCTCGCTCGGTGTGGCACTCCTGCTGCTTGTTCGCGTCGGGCACTCCCCGATCCCAAGAAGGTCAGAGGGCGGCACGGCCATCGTCATGGCTGGCCTCCTCGACATGATGGCAAATCTGGCCATCCTGGCGGCCATCCATCGTGGGCTGCT
>JAKURX010000292.1 GCA_022451505.1 Acidimicrobiales bacterium
GCCTGGCCTTCTCGGTGGCCGCGGTGTCTACGGCGGCCAGCCTCTGGTTCTCCGAGGTCGGGGGCTTCGTTCCCTGTGAGTTCTGCTGGTACCAGCGGATTGCCATGTATCCGCTGGTCGTGGTTTTGGGTGTGGCCGTGTGGCGGGGCGATCCGGATCCCCGGTGGCGGGTCCTGCCCTTTTCGGTCACCGGCCTGGGTTTGTCGGCCTACCACTACCAACTGCAGCTGTACCCAGACCAGGGGTCATCTTGCGACGTCGCCGCGCCATGCACCCAGCAGTGGGTGGACGAGTTCGGGTTCGTGTCGATCCCGTTCATGGCCTTCTGCGGGTTCGCCGCCGTAACCGTCCTGGTGCTGGCGGTCGGTCGACCGGTGCGTGACGGGGTCGTGGCCAACCGCGAGGATGGTCGACCATGAGCGAGGCGTCCACGGGACCGGTCGGGCGGTCGGGTCCAGGTCGGACCGTGGTGCTGGCCCTAGTCGGGGCGGTGGCTCTGGCCCTGGTGGCGGCGCTGACCCTCGGCGGCGGCGAGCAGACCGGAGACCCGGATGGTCTGGAGACGGGACCGGTGGTCGTGGTCGGCGAGCCGCTCCCGACGTTCGAGGAGACGACGGGCGATGCTGCCGTCGGCCGTCCGGCGCCTGGCTTTGACGCCACGACGTTCGACGGGCGGACGGTGAAGGTCCGGCCGGGCGACGGGACGGGCTACGTCATCGCGTTTTTCGCCCACTGGTGTTCTCACTGCCAGGCTGAGGTGCCGAAGCTGGTCGAGTGGATTGACCGAGACGGCATCCCGTCCGGTGTCGAGGTGGTGGCCGTGTCCACCGCTGTCTACCTGGACCGGGGGAACCTGCCCCGGTCCTGGTTCGCCGCCGAGGGTTGGCGGGAACTGGTGCTGCGCGACTCCGACGGCTCAGAGGTGGCCGAGGCTTACGGCTTGCGGAGCTTTCCGTATTTCGTGGTCGTGGGGACTGACGGTCGGGTGCGTGCCCGGATCAGCGGCGGCCTGCCATCCGACGGCTGGGCCTACGTCCTGAACCAGGCAACCCGTTCGGGCGCCGTGCCCACGGGTGCCGATGCGACCTGACGCCCGAGCGACCCTGGCCGTCCTGACGGCTGTTCTGGTGGGCGCGACAGCCTGCGGGCAAGGTGAGTCCGCGTCGCCGGTTGAGGTGGCGGCTGTGTCGACCACGACGACTGTGGCACCGACGACGACGGCCGCGCCGGCTACCACGACGGCTCCCAGCTCGACGACTGTTGCCGCGACCACCACCTCGGCTGTTTCGACGACTGCTGCCCCGACGACTGCTGCTTCGACAACGGTTTCGCCGGCCACCACGACAGCGCCGACCTCGACGACTGTTACAGCGACGACCACCTCGGCCGTTCCGACGACGACGTTCGTTCTGGAGGACACCTTTCGGGGCGTCACGTCCGAGGCGATCAAGGTCGGCCTCACCGTGATCGACTTCGAGAGCCTGAACCGGATCTTTCACCTGTCGCTCACCTACGACAACTGGATCCCCGTCTTCGAGGCGGTCGTGGCCGACATCAACAGCCGAGGCGGGATCCTCGGCCGACGTGTCGACCTCGTCTCCCGTAGCTTCCTGCCCGTAGGCTCGGTTACCGCCGCCGCCGCCTGCACGGAACTGACCGAAGACGAGCAGGTCTTCGCCGTGGTGAACGGTTTCGCCGGCCCGGGGGCCGAGGACGTCAACGAGTGCTTTGCGGACCTCCACGAGACGGTGCTTGTGGGCGGCCATCCGACGCCCGAACAGATCG
>JAKURX010000293.1 GCA_022451505.1 Acidimicrobiales bacterium
TGGCCCGGTTCGTGAAGCGGGTGGTACTGGCCTTCGATGCCGACGGGCCCGGCCGAGCTGCCGCTGAGCGGCTCTATGGGTGGGAGTCGGAGTTCGGCCTCCAGTTCGCAGTCGCCGACCTACCAGCCGGTTCTGATCCCGGCGACCTAGCCCACTCGGATCCCGAGGGCATGCAACGGGCAATCGCTGAGGCCCGTCCATACCTGGAGTTCCGGGTTGACCGAGTGCTCGAGCGGGCCGAGATGGATTCGCTGGAGGGACGGGCCCGGGCGGCCACCGAGGCGATGGTTCTAGTTGCCGAGCATCCCGAGGAACTAGTACGTGACCAATACGTGATGCGCATCGCCGACCGATGCCTGGTGTCGGCCGACGAAGTACGGCGGCTAGCCACAGTGGGTGGGCGTAACTCACGGAGCTCCGGCCAACGACCTGATGTGCGGTCAGCCGGCGGATCGGGTGGGAATATTCCGGGGAGGTTGACGATCGAACATCAGGCGCTGCGCCTGTTGATCCACGGACCCGAGGACCTGTCGGCCTGGCTAGCCCCAGCCCTGTTCGGCGATCCGATCGCCGAGATGGCCTACCGTGCATTGGCCGCGGTCGGTGAATTCCATGGCGCCCGGGCGACCGTCGACGACGAGACCGCCGATCTACTGGGCCGCCTGGCCGTGCAGGATGCTTCCGACGACGACTCGAAGGGCGTGGTCTGCCGGTTGCTGGCACTGGCTGCCGAACGCAATGCGGTCGAGTTGGAGGCCCGAGCCCGCTCCTCGGGGGACCTCGGGACCTACCAGCCGTCGATCGCCTTCTTGCGACACTGGGTCATTGACCTGCGAGAGACAGTGGCCGACCTTGACCAGGTGGAGCCGTTACTACGGTGGCTCATCGACTACTCAGAAAAGGACACCGATGGTTGACGAGGCCCCGGCAGTCGATCACCCGATCGATCGCCGACCAGGTCCGTACCATCAGGATCCCGGTACACATGGTGGACGCCATGAACCGGGTTCTGTGAGCCCAGCGGGAACTCCACCAGGAACTTGAGGAGTCGCTAACCGACGCCCAGATCGCCGACCGGTCAGCTGTTCGGGTAGATCGCGTGCAGGACCTACTGGGCCTCGCCCATGATAAAGACATCCTCTTGTCCCTGGACTCGCCGATGGGTGACGACCAGGACGCGGTGCTCGCCGACCTGATTCCGGACACCGACGCTGAGAAGCCGGCCGATGTGGCGACCCGCCGACTCCTGGGGCTGCGGTGCTCCAAGTCCTTGACGGCCTTGATGACCGCGAGAGGGAAGTGGTGCGGATGCGGTTCGGATTGGACGGTAACCGACCGCTGACCCTTGAGGAGGTGGGGGAGCACTTTGAGGTGAGCCGTGAGCGCATCCGCTAGATAGAGGCGCGTACCATGGCCAGGTTGCGCCATCCACTACGGGCCGATTCGTTGAGGAGCTACCTCGAGGGAGACTGACAGGGTTGGGCAGGGTCCGTCGCTTCCCCGTGTCATTGGGAAGCCGGTTGGTATCCTTCGCTGTCACCATTCCGGGGTAGCTCAGTTGGCAGAGCGTCGGACTGTTAATCCGCAGGTCGTGGGTTCGAGCCCCACCCCCGGAGCCAACCTCCTTCTGTCGGTGGTCAGCCGGGAGCGATCTCAGCTCCGGCCGCTCCTCCAGGTGAGACGTGAGCCGAGTAAGTGCCCACCGGGCATGACCACGGCGAGGGCAATAAGGAATGCGGCGAGGGGTCCGACCCCGATCCAGTTAACCAGGGCGTTGGTGACAG
>JAKURX010000294.1 GCA_022451505.1 Acidimicrobiales bacterium
GCCGAGGCTGGACTGCAGATCGTCGTCGGCCCGGAAGACCTGGGCGAACCGAAATAGTTCATCCTCGACTACTGCTGGGTCGCCCTCGGCTGAGGCCACGGAGAACAGTGCGTCGGCGTAGCCCGCCACCAAAGGGTCAGTCATCGTGGCCCGACACCTCGTCGATGTACTGGTCGATCAGGCGACGCTGGGCGTCCTCGTCAAGGCTGGACTGGACGACCCGTTCGGCGGCCCCAAGGGCGATTCCTGCCACCTCGGCCCGGAGGTCGGCGATGGCCTGCTGGCGGGAAGCCTCGATGTCGGCGGTCGCCCGCTCGCGCATCTCGACGACGTCGGCTTCCGCCCTAGAGGTCAGGTCAACCTTGAGTTGGTCAGCAGTGGTGCGGGCCTCCTCGAACAAGCGGGCCGCCTCGCCCTTGGCGTCGGCTAGGCGCGCCTCGTAGTCGGCCTGGATGGCCTGAGCATCAGACTTGGCCGTCTCGGCGGCATCCAGGTCGGCCTGGATCCGCTCGGCCCGGGCGTCCATGGCGCCCTTGACGGCCGGGAAGCCTTTCTTGACCATCACCACGAGGAGGATTAGGAACGCCGCACCACCCCAGATGATCTCGTTGAGCTCCGGCAGAATCGGGTTCGGGGCCTCCAGGCATGCCTCGAGGTCCTCCTGTGTGGATTCCTCGTGGAGTTCGTGGACGACACGGTCCGTGTCGCCGTGGCTGTGCTCGATCATCTCCTCGAGGTGATGGGCGATACAACCTCCGATGCTCTCACCAGAGGCGCCCGCCGGGCCTGCAAGGGCAACCAGTCCCAGCGCGGCAACCAGCGGTGCCGCCAGGAGGTGGGTCCGTCGGTGTGTCATGGGTTCGACTCAGTCCCCGGTCTCAGGGAAGAAGCAGGATGAAGACGACGAAACCGATGAGGGCTAGCGCCTCCGTGAAGGCGATGCCCAGGAACATCGTGGTCCGCACCATGCCGGCGGACTCGGGCTGTCGGGCCATCGACGAGATGGCGTTGCCGACCACAGTCCCAATGCCGATGCCGGGACCGATAGCGGCCAGGCCGTAGCCCAGGCCGGCCCCGATCGCCTTGAGACCCTCGACCATCTCGCCGGGATCCGTTTGCGCCAGAACGTTCAGCACTTGTTTTCTCCTGTTGTTGTGTTTGTTATGTCTGTCCGAACCGGTGGTCCCGGTCCGGAGATCGGTTAGATCCTGTTGTGTTGTCGTGTCGGTCTGTCCGGTGTCCGATCCGGCTAGTGGTCGGGATGCATCGACCCGCCGATGTAGACGGCGGTCAGGATCGTGAAGATGAATGCCTGCAGGACCGAGACCAGGATCTCGAACCCGGTCATGAGAACCAGCATGGCGAATGGGGCCACCGCGCCCACATACGTGGCGTCCCAAAGAGCAGCAGTAAGTACGGCGAAAGTGACCAGCAGCAGGTGGCCAGCGACCATGTTGGCCCAGAGTCGGATAGCCAGCGAGAAGGGCCGGACCACGAACGTCGAGACCAACTCGATGGGCGTGACAATCAGGTATAGGGCCTTGGGGACCCCGGGCGGGAACAGCGAATTCTTCAGATAGCCAAAAAAGCCCTGGGACCGAACGCCCACCACGTTGTAAATGACCCACACCAGGAGAGCCAGGGTGAGGGGAACGGCCATCCGGCTGTTGGCTGGGAACTGGATACCCGGTACCACCTCGAAGATGTTGGAGAACAGGACGAAGAAAAACATGGTGGTCAGGAAGGGCATGTACTTCTTGCCGTCGGGTCCGATGGTCTCCAT
>JAKURX010000295.1 GCA_022451505.1 Acidimicrobiales bacterium
CCCGAATCGGCCGCTGAAACGACCCACCAGAGGTGCAAGCGCGTACATCCCGACGATGTGCAGGGAGATGACGAAGCCAATTAGTTCCAGTTCATGCCCCCCGTCTCGCAGGTGGAGCGGGGTCATCGTCATGACGCCGACCATCACGATGTGGCAAGACATCATGGCCACTACGGCAAGGCGCCCAGCCGGATCCCTGAACAGTGGCCCAATGAATGCACGAAGCGGAAGTCGGGCCTCCATCTGACCAACGCCACCCGCCACCACAAGAGGGTCGGGACGAAGGAACCGCACAACTAGGGCCATCGCAACCAAGAAGAGGACCGCTGACAACAGGTAGGGCCCGGCCAGTTCGGCCATTCCCAATCCTTCAGCAATCGACTTGGCCGGACCGAAACTCAGCGTCGGGCCTACGACAGCTCCGAATGTTGACGCCCAGACCAAGGTCCCGATCGCCCGTCCAGCCTCCGGAGCGAGGTCGGCAGCCGCGAATCGAGCAGCCAAATTCGCAGCATGGCCGCCTCCCACACCCATCATTCCTGGGATCAAAAGGAGGTACCAACCTGCCAACGCGGCAACCAGGCATAGAACTGCCCCGCACAGCCCAATCAGGTAGCCCACAGCAATTCCAGGACGACGACCTCTTGCCGCCATGAATTTCGCCAGCGGCACGGCGCAAAGAGCGGAGCCAACAGTGAGACCCGAGGCGGCAATTCCGCCGAGCGTCTCACTACCAGAGAGTTCCTCACCAAGGATGGCGGCGGAACTGTAGGCGCTGCTCATGGCCGCACCTGCCGGCACGAGGACTGCCATCAGGGTGCGCAGTGTCCGCCGTTGGAGCCTGTCCCTCGCTACCTCATCAAGGACTCCACTGGGAGGTTGATGCATCGGCGGAGCGTACGGGTGGGGCGGTAAGTGCGTCCTACCCGGCGGCTACCGTCGGCCCGTGGCGACCTTTGCCTGCTTCGACGTGGAGACCACCCGCCTGGACCCGACCGACGGCCGGGTCATCGAGGTGGCCGTGGTGCGCATCGAGCGTGATGGAGCCCCGGCGGGGGAGTGGACCACCCTGGTCGATGCCGGCACCGACGACCTGGGTCGGACAGACATCCACGGCATACGACGGGCTTGGTTGGAGGATGCCCCCTGCTTCGCCGACATTGCCGGTGATTTGACCGACGAACTCTCAGGGTGTGTTCCGGTGGCCCATAACGCCGGTTTTGACCTGGGATTTCTGCGTGCTGAATGGCAGCGTGCCGACCTCGGGTCACTGGACCTGGAGGCCGTAGACACGGTCCCCCTGGCCCGGAGCCTGGGCCTGCCCGGTCGCCTCGGGAGACTGGCCGAGACCTTGGGAACGCCTCTGGTGGATGCCCACCAGGCTTTGGACGACGCTCGGGCACTGGCCGGTGTACTGGTCGCTCTGCTGGATCGGGGCGGAGTACCCCCTTCCCTTCCGGTGTTCGGACCACCGCTATTCCGTCCTTCGCCGTCGGGCCGGGTTCGCCACCGGCCGCCTGCGAGTTCTTGAGATGACCCTGCATCAGGCCTCTCGCTGGGCGGGATGCGCGTTGGTGCTCGCACTGATCAGTTGTGCGTCGCCGGAGCTTCCACCGCCAGACGACCGAGTCGGCATGGTTCGTATCGGCACGGCTCCGCCGCCCACATCGGCCGTCGTCGGCGCTCCTGGAACCACGACCACTCTGCCCCCAACAACCACTACGGCGACGCCAACGACCACCGCCCCGATGAGCACGACGACGACCACCGCCCCGGCGA
>JAKURX010000296.1 GCA_022451505.1 Acidimicrobiales bacterium
CTACATGCCGGTGAGCACCATTCTTGCTGAACGGCTCCCCAAGTCGCTGCTACTCATGGGCATGTCCGTATCCATAGCCCTGGGGATCGCGATCCCATGGGCTGTGGCCGCCGCCTACCGCGCAAACCAAAGGGCAGACAAGGCGTCCACGGCTGTTTCCTTTGGCCTGCTGTCCATCCCCGGTTTCGCCCTAGGGGTCATCCTGTTGTACTTCTTTGTCGTCCGATGGGAGATCTTCCCCAGCCGGTTCGTGGATGACGATCTCTTCTCACGGCTTCGTTCCCTCACCCTTGCCTCGCTCACCCTCGGGTTGCCGTTGGCCGCTGTCTACCAGCGATTACTGCGTACCGACCTGATCACCACCCTCCAAGAAGACTTCGTTATCACCGCCAAAGCCAAGGGCCTGTCGGACCGCCGGATCATGTTCCGGCATGTCCTCAGGCCGTCCCTGTTCGGGATGGTCACCGTGGTCGGCTTGAACACAGCCTCATTGTTCGCCGGCTCGATCATCATCGAGCAGATCTACTCGATTCCTGGAATCGGCCGGGAGTTGTACGTATCCATTGTCCGAGACGACAACACAGTGGTCCTCGCTTGCGTGGTTGTCATCGTGGGCGCCTTCGTGATCATCAACACCGCCGTGGACCTTCTCTACTCATACCTTGACCCGCGGGTGAGACGTGACACTTAATACGAGCGAACCCATTGCCGTTGAGAGCGCCCCCGAGGCTGAAGGCGGGCCAGATGCCGACAAGGCCGCTCCACGTCGGCTGGGGATGAGCTTCTGGGCGGCCATCGGCTGGGTAGCCCTGGTTACGGTGGCGGCACTCCTAGCCCCGTGGCTCCCCATCGCCGACCCGGACGCGATCAGCGGTCCCCGGCTCGGAGGCCCGAGTTGGGACAACTGGTTCGGCACCGACCCCAACGGCCGGGACATGTTCGCCCGCACCATCTGGGGAGCCCGAGTCTCTCTCATGGTGGGGTTCGTCTCGATCGTGCTCGGCTTTCTGATCGGCGGAATGGTCGGGTTGGTCAGCGGCTACCTCCGCGGTCTCACGGACAGCATCCTGAGCTTCATGGTCTTCGTCATGCTGAGTTTTCCCTCACTCGTCCTGTTCTTGCTGATCATCAGCATCGTCGGCCAAGGCTTGTGGGTCGTCTGCATGGTCCTGAGTGTTCTGGTTGTCCCGTCGGTGGCTCGCCTTGCTCGGGCCATCACCATCGCATTCTCCGAAAGGGAGTTCGTGGCCGCCGCCCGACTGCTGGGGGCCACGAACCGGCGGGTCATGGTGCGCGAGATTCTGCCCAACGTTCTCATCCCCATGTCTGCCCTGCTCCTGCTCGGCCTCGGCCTGACGATCATCGGCGAAGGCGGTTTGGCCTACCTGAACCTGTCGGTGGCCGACGGGTTCTCGTGGGGGAAGATGATCAACCTCGGCGCGGCACCTCGAACATTGCGGACCGCCCCCTGGGTGGCCTTCTTCCCGATCGGTGCCATGTTCCTGACCGTGCTGTCCCTGAACTGGGCCGGTGATCGACTCCGCCAACACTTCGACATCCGCGAACTGGGAATCGGGAGTCGCTGTGATGGCCGGAACCCTTCTGCGCGTTGAGGACCTGAAAGTCGGATTTCGTACTGAACAGGGCGTCGTCCGGGCCGTCGATGGCGTCTCGTTTGACCTCGAAGCAGGTCAGACACTCGGTGTGGTCGGCGAGTCCGGCTCGGGCAAGACGGTCACCGCCAAGGCCCTCATGAACCT
>JAKURX010000297.1 GCA_022451505.1 Acidimicrobiales bacterium
CAACTTGCAGCAGCAGGGCTACTAGGCCCTAGCCCGCCCTCGCTAGCCTTCCGACGATGACCCGGAACTTGGTGGTCCTCGCTGGCAGTCTGTTAGTCCTCTTATGGGCATCTGACGTGTTTGTGGACGGCGCGGCGAAGTTGGCCAGGCGACTCCGGATGTCGACAGTGCTCGTCGGGGTATTCATCATCGGATTCGGGACCAGCGCTCCGGAACTGGTGGTGTCGATCTTGGCCATCCTGGAAGACGGAGCTAGGGGTACCGAACTGGCTATCGGCAACGTCGTGGGATCCAACGTGGCCAACCTGACTCTTGTCTTGGCGATCCCGGTTCTGTTGCCCCAGTGGGGGGCTGTGGAGTTGAAGCCTGATCAGGCGAAGGCGGAGACGTGGATCTCGTTCGCTGCTGTGTCCGTCTTCGCCGTGACGGTCTACCTCGTCAGTAAGGAAATAATCAGGGATAAGCCCGAGGCCATCGGCTGGGGAGCTGGGCTTCTGGTGGTTTTGGTATACGTGCTGTGGAAGGTGTTGCCAAAGTTCGGAAGCAAGTGGGGCGGGCGAGAGGGCGGTGAGGCCGACGGCGGGCCTTTCGGTGATTGGGCTCGCACTCTGGTCGGTATGGCAGTCACCGTTGGTTCCGCGCACTACTTGGTGCAGTCGGCCACCAGCATCGCCGAAAAATTGGGCTGGACCTCCGGGTTCGTTGGGTTTGCGCTGATCGCTGTCGGCACTTCCTTGCCAGAATTGGTCACCTCGCTTGCGGCAATTCGACGGAACGAGTCGGGGCTCGTTATCGGCAACCTGCTCGGTTCTAATCTGCTCAACAGCCTTGGCGTCGGCGGCGCAATCCTCGTAGCCCATGGGCTCGAAGTAGGGCCGCTTGAGTCGGTGAGTCTCAACGTTCCGTCCGTCGGCCTCATGGCTCTTGTCTCGTTCTTCTTCGTGGTGTTTTTGCTACTTCACTCAAAGGATGAAATCACCGTGCCCGAGGGTTGGGTTCTACTTCTCCTATACCTTGGGATTTTCGTGTACATGGCGACAACAGCCACTGGCTGACCGGAAGTGCGGTCGGCCCACCCCGTAGCCTGAGGGAGTGATCCAGACCCGGCGGTACCACCTGGTGACCCTGGGCTGTCCGAAGAACGAAGTCGACTCGGACAAGTTGGCCGGCACCCTGGTCGCCGACGGCATGGTGTCCACCGACCGGGTCGAAGACGCCGAGTTGATCGTCGTCAATACTTGCGCCTTTGTCGAGGATGCCCGTCGCGAATCGATCGACACCGTGCTAGCCCTGGCCGATCAGCGCCGGGACGGTGCCCGCCTGGTGGTCACCGGATGCATGGCCGAGCGCTACGGGACTGAGTTGGCCGACGAACTCCCCGAGGTGGACCAGGTGGTCGGCTTCGGAGTGCCCATCGCCCTCGGTAAGACGCGGTCGAACGGGGCGCCTCCGCCGGCCATGGACCTGCTCAACCTTCCCCGGCCGGCGTCGACCCGCCCGTGGGCGTACGTCCAAGCGGCCGAGGGGTGTGATCGGGCTTGCGGCGACGGCGCCCTCCCCTCTTTTCGCGGCCCCCAGCGCAGCCGATCACCCGAGTCCATTCTGGCCGAGGTGGATGGCCTGGGGGTCCGGGAGGTGGTCCTGGTGGCCCAGGACCGGGCCGCCTACGGGCGCGATCAGGGGGTGGGAGACAAGGCCATCGTGGCCCTCCTGGGCGCCGTCGTTGACCGGGTCGACTGGGTCCGCCTCCTCTACCTCT
>JAKURX010000298.1 GCA_022451505.1 Acidimicrobiales bacterium
GAACGCCACGCCGGTCGACATTCGGTCGCGAATGGTGTCCGATCTTGAGCCTGACCACACGCCCCACGGGATACCGATGGCCAGAGTGAAGGTCATGGCCATTCCAGAAAGGGCCAGCGTTCGGGGAAGGCGCTCCTTGATGACTTCGCTTACGGGCGGCTGCCCGGTGGCCGAGAACCGCACCCCGAAGTCTCCGGTGACGAAGTCTCCGAGCCACCGTCCGTACCGTTCGGGCAGAGAACGATCAAGGTAGAACTGCTCTTTGGCACTTTGGATCTTGGCGATGTTTTCCGGATTTTCGGTGTCGCCGGCGATCGGGCCGAGGATGTTGAAGAGTGGGTCGCCCAGGAGGTTCATTGCCCCGAAGGTGAGCATGGACACCGCGATCAGGATCGCGATGAGCATGCCCACCCGGAAGCCCCAAAATCTCATCTCTCTAAATAGGTCGTTCTTAGAAGCCCTGGGATCGCCCGTCTGTTGTTCGAATTAGTCCTCCGACATCCAGACACCTCGGAATCCAGTTCGTCCGCTATAGGGACAAATGATCTGGTGCCCCTCCAGGGTCGTCGCCTCACAGACCCCGTGGACGCTGTTGTCAAAGGAATTCGCCCACTTGGTATGGGTCAGGAAGACATACAGGTAGTCGTCGTGCAGCATCTGGGCCAACTCTTGGAAGAGTGGTGTGCGGATGGACTCGTCCCGGGTCGCCGTGGCCTCCCACAACAGGGCGTCGCGGTCCTCATCGCAGTACTTCGGCCAGTTCAGGGAGATGAAGCCGATGGTGCGGCACATCAACCAGACGTTGTCTCCTTCCGGCCTCAGTGCAGCGAACTGGCGCCATGCCACCGCGTTGTAGAAGCCGAGGGCGGTGTCTTGGATGTGTCCCTGCTGGGGTTTGAGGTCAAATGTGACGTCGAAGGCGACGCTCCAGCCCTTGTCCATCAACTCGGCCGTCCGTTGGTTGATCACCGAGCCCTCAACGAACTGGTATTCCATCTTGATCTTGCCGTCGGTGCAGTTGGCTGGGACGTCCGCGCAGTATTCGGCAGCCAGCTCGACTGCCTTGTCGGGCATGTCGGCCTCCTGCTTGACGGCCGGGTTGTGGTACGGGTTGTCCGGGTGGAAGAGCTGGTCGGCTGGCACGCCTAGACCGGCGGTGATGAGCGCTATGTAGTCCTCCTTCGGCGTCGCATACGCGAGGGCTTTTCGGGCCCGAATGTCGTCGAACGGAGCGACTGACGAGTTCAACATGATGAAGGACTCGTCGGTCGTAACGTCAATGAAGTTGTAGATACCTTCCGAATTCTCGAGGATGTCGATGTTCTCGTTGCTCGACGTCTGGAGGGCGTGGACTTCTCCGGCTAGCAGCAGGTCGGTGCGAGTGTCCGGGTCGGGAACTGGCACGAACTCGATCGCATCGAGCCAAACCTCGCCGCCCCAGTAGCCCTCGTTTCGGACAAAGCGTGTTACCGAGTCCTCGGTCCGGCTGTCAAAACGGAACGGTCCGGTGCCGACCGGCTGCTGGTCCAAGGTCGGATCCTCGAGTGCTGCCACAAGCCACGCCTTGGACGGCACCATGGCCAACTGGCTGACCGGGCAGGCATGTGCCCATGACTCGGTCAGGGTGAACTGGATCGTGTAGCGATCAATTATCTCGAACGCTCCCTAAGCCGGATAGAACGGCTTGACGGCCAGCCCCACCAGAGGATCGTTCCGCTGGGTCTCAGCACTGAATTTGACGTCTTCGGTCGTCAACTC
>JAKURX010000299.1 GCA_022451505.1 Acidimicrobiales bacterium
ATCCGATGTCTCGACTTGGCCCGTCGACTTTTTCCCCATTCCGCCTCACGGTGCCGGCAGTGGGCGGGATCAGACCCGAGAGGAGGTTAAGTATTGTCGTCTTTCCGCAGCCGCTCGGACCGACAATCGCTACGAACTCCCCAGCTTCGATCTCCAGACTCACCGTGTCCAGGGCAAGAACTGGGGTGTCGTCTTCAGTTCCGAAAACAAGCGATACATCCTTTAACCCGACCGCGGGAGTTGGCATATGCAGCTCAGATTCGAATCAAGAATCCTGGATACTGGCACCTAGGGGGCCGGGCATTGACGCCGGGCCCCCTAGGAGCACAGGTATGTAGTGCCTATCCGATCAGCAGTCGGGCTCGAGAACGACGTCGTCTGCTGTTAGGACACTCTCCGCCTTGCCCACCGCTACCGACAACTCACCAATGGTGGAGATGATGTCTCGACTGGGCTTCCCAGTCAGGCTGAACTTGTCCGTGTACTTGGTGACGATTGCCGTCACCAAGTCCCGGTTGTCTATCGGCAGATTGTCAAGAGCGATGTCTACGACCGTCTCAAAGTGAGCCGGGTCCGCGATCATCGCTGAAGCCCGGTTCAGGCCATCCGTGAAGGCACAGATGACATCCGGGTTCTCCTCGACATAGCCCCGGAAGGACGTCTGGCTCAGGCCAGGCCAGTGGAGACTCGACGGCCCCTCATTGTCCATTAGGGCAAACGGCTGGTAACCGATGCCCTGCAGCCCTGCGATGACCATGAACGGATCGAAGGTGACCGTCCACTGCGTCGTATCACTGACCAGCCCTGTGAGCGGGTCGAGCCCGACGGCGACATAGGTCTGGTTCTCAGGATCGAGGCCGGCAAGCCGCATGAGCTCACGGGCCAGATCCTCAGCGGCAGCTCCGCGAGCCACCACACCGACGCTAGATCCGTCCAGGGCCGCCATGACTTCCTTCCAGTCGGCACCCTCTGGGACTACGAAGTCAGCATCAACGATGACGTCGAAGAGGTTGACCTCCAACTGCTGGTACCAGCCGACGATGTCCAGCCCCTTGGCGATGAGCGGAATCATGTTGTTGTAGATGTTGGTCGCTATCTCGACCTCACCTGCAACCATGGCCGCTGCGGTGTCCGGGCCACTACCGATCTGGACACATTCGGTCGTGAGATTCAGCTCCTCGAAGATCCCGGTGTCTCGCGCAACCCACATGGGAAGCGCGGCGCTGGCCGGCGCCCAAGTCTGCCTGATATGCGTCACCTCGGCGAGCGCGTAGCTCTTCGGGGTCGGCGCTTCAGGGCAGGAACTTTCATCCGCGCCGGACCATCCGGTCCAGCGGGCGCAGTTGTCGGCCAGCCACAAGGCTGCCGCATCCTCGGGCTCCATGCCGTCGATGTCGACGTACATGGCCAACTGGGCGATGTCCAGGTTGGTGAAGTTCATCTTCTGAACAGCCACGTAGGCGTTCGGCCACTTGTCCGGGAATCCGGACCAGACACCGAGCTTGAGGTAGCCGTCCTTCGGGTTGCCACAGTCATGAGTCCGGTAGGGGTTGACCCCCCAGGAAGCAACAGTGCGACAACGGTCATCGAAGACTGGGAACTCGATGAACTTGCCGTCGTACATGGCCTCGACGAAGTTCGGGGTCCAGTTGAAGATCACGACGGGTTCCTGGTTGGCAGAAGCGGCATCCAGCGCTGCCCACAGGGCACCGGCGGTGCCGGCGTTCTCGACAATGAAGTCCATT
>JAKURX010000003.1 GCA_022451505.1 Acidimicrobiales bacterium
TTCCTTAAGAGCTTGTTGCCCGACTGCAAGACCGAGTACTGCTATGTAGTCATCCACGATCACCGCTCCGGCTATGCCGGTACCCACATGGTCATGTGGGGTCTCGATCAGAAGGCCCGCCAGTGGGGGGTGCGGCGGGTTTACGGGGTGGCCGTCACCGGCTACGACCTAGATGCCTCAGGTTCGGTGGTCGCCGTAGAGACCACGGCGGGGCGCATCGAGACCGACCAGGTGGTCGTGGGCGCCGGGGCGTGGACGCCCCAGCATTGGGCGTGGCTGGGCGGGCCGTCCGTCCTGGACGTTACCTACCCCGACGGCCACCTCGAGACGGGCATGGACATGTGGACCTACTGGCGCCTCTTAGAGGGCGAGGTCTTCCTTCCCCCGGGAGTCGACTACCGCACCGCCGACGGTAAGGACGGCCCCGTCCTCCACGTCGAGCTGATGAACACGCCCGTCCACGGCGACGACGGCGAGGTGATCCAGGACTACGTGTACACCTACACCCGTTATGCCGCTGAGCGGGTGGGGGCGCCAGGGCTCCAGGGCGGGACCATTCCGGTCAACATGGGCCCCGAGGCAAACGCCGACCCGTATGGTCACCTCAACGACGACTACCAGGCCGATGATTGGTTCGCCGAGTACTACTGCCGGACACTCGGGATGCTCTTCGAGCGCTTTGAGGACCTGCTGCCACACTTCAAACAGCGCCGCAACGGCGGGATCGGCGCCTTCACCCCCGACAACGTGCCCATCTTCGACCACCTGGCCGACAATGCCTTCGTCATCGCCGACTCGAACCATGGCTTCAAGATGATCGGTGTGGGCCGGCTCACGGCGTCGATGCTGGTCCACGGGGAGAAGCCCGAAGAACTGCGGCCGTTCACGCTCGGCCGCTACGCCGACGGCACCACGTTCGGCGACCGGAACTCCAACTCCCCCTGGGTTTAGGACCCCGAGGGTCGGCCCTCAGCGACTGCCTTCAGGGCATCCAGCTACGGAAGTCGGTGTTCCGAGGGGCTCGCCTACCATGCGCCAGTGTCCGACGACCTACCCACCGACCAGCTGGTGGCGCTGGCCGACGAGCTGCGCGACCTCCTGGGTCCTGGCGGCTGGCTGGACCCGGCGGACGCCCCCCAGCTGACCGTCGACTACCGGGGCGCCTATTCCGGCGTTCCAGTCCTCATCGCACGCCCCGACACGGTGGAAGACGTACGAGACGTCGTCCGGGCCTGCGCGGCGGCCGGGGTAGCCGTCGTCACCCAGGGTGGCCACACCTCGCTGTCCGGCGGTTCGGTCCCCACCGACTACCGACCGTCGGTACTGCTGTCGACCTCACGCCTGAACCGGATCACCTCGGTGGACCCGGCCCGGTTCACCATCACCGTCGAGGCGGGGTGCACCATCGAACAGGTCCAGCAGGCCGCCGCCGCGGTGGACCGGCATTTAGGCATGGACTGGGGTGCCCGAGGCACGGCCACCGTAGGGGGAGCCATCTCCACCAACGCCGGAGGGCTGAATGTCCTGCGGTATGGCCCGGCCCGGGACAGCGTGCTGGGTCTGGAGGCGGTGCTCGCCGACGGTGAGGTGTTCGACGGGCTGCGGGCCCTTCGGAAGGACAACACCGGCTACGACCTCAAGCACCTGTTCATCGGCGGTGAGGGCACTCTGGGGGTAGTGACCCGCGCCATCCTCAAGCTCTTCCCCCGACAGGACCACCACAGAACCCTCTTCGCGGCGCTGGCCGACCTCGACCATGTCAACGACCTCTACGCCCAAGCCTGTGCGCTGGACCACGGTGGCCTAACGGCGTTCGAGCTGGTCCCAGAGAGCGGCGTAGCCGGTGCCGTCGAGGTCCTGGGCGTCATCCGACCACTCGAGACCCAGGCCGAGTGGTATCTGCTGGCCCGGTTCAGCGGCAGCAGACCGGTTGATGAAACCGCCCTGACCTTCCTGTCCGCAGCCGTCGCGGCCGGTCTGATCCTGGACGCAGTGGTTGCCGACACGGCGGCCCAGGAGGAGAACCTGTGGTTGCTGCGCGACGAACTCCCGCCCGAGACGCTCTTCGACGCCAAGGGAGCCAAGTTCGACGCCGCGGTCCCCATCGACCGGGTGGCTGAGTTCCAGCGGCGGGCCGAAGTCATCGCCCACGACCTATGCGGGCCAGAAACCGTGGTCTTCTCCTTCGGGCACCTGGGCGATGGGAATCTCCACATGTACGTGCTCGAGTCCCTGGAGAGGGGCAGCCGGCTCGAACCCGACCTGATCGTCGAGGCAACCCGCGCCATTGACTGTCTCCTCTGGGAAATGGGAGGGACGGTCAGCGCCGAACATGGTGTCGGCCAGGACCTCCTGGGCCGAGTGGCCGGCCAGAAGTCGACCGTAGAACTGGACATGATGCGGAGAGTCAAGGAGGCCCTGGACCCCGACGACCTGTTCAACCCGGGCCGGGGCGCCCACTCGGCACCGCTGTGGAAGGAAGGATCCGGATGACCGCGCGCCAACGGTGGCTGACTGCTGTAGCTAAAAGCGGTCAGGAGGCAGAAAGCGAGCCACCCTCCACGGGCAGTCCCGTGCCGCTGATGTAGTTGGCCGTCTCCGAGCACAAGAAGGCCACAACCCGGCCGAAGTCAGCCGGATCACCGATCCGGCCCATGGGATGGGAGGCGGCCACCGCGTCCAGGTCCTGGTATATCTCCTTAAGGCGGCCGGTGGCGTGCAGTCCCGGTTGGACCGAGTTAACCGTCACGCCATCCCGGGCCACCTCGGTGGCCGTGGTCTTCAGGAAGCCAGTCAGGCCGGCCCGGGCCGTGTTGGACAGCATCAGCGTCGCTGACGGCTCGCGGACAGTGGCCGACGTGATAGCCACCACGCGGCCCCAGCCCCGCTCCCTCATGGGAGGAATAAGGGCCTTGCACATGCGCACGTGGGCCAACAGGTTCAACTGCAGGGCCGCCGGGTACAGGTCTAGGTCGGTGGACTCGAAGGTGCCAGGCGGGGGACCACCGGCATTAGCCACCAGGATGTCGACGAAGCCGAGCACCTCGACGGCCTCGGCCAGCATGGCGTCCACGGAGGCGTCGTCGGAAAGGTCGGCGGTGAGGGTGACCGGATCTCCGTCCACCGTGGAGGCCGCGGCGGCCAACCGCTCAGCCGATCGGGATACCAGGGCTACCCGCACCCCCTCGGCGGCCAGGGCACGGGCCGAGGCCAGCCCCAGGCCGCTCGATGCGCCAGTGACCAGCGCCGTCCGTCCTTCGATCCCGAGGTCCACGGCGGGCCCCTCCTCCGGGCCGTGCGGTCCCCGACACCGGACCGTCGGGCGGACGGTAGTTCCCCGACGCTCCGGCGTCGCCGTCCGGGAGGGTCAACTGGCAGGCTGTGGCCCGTGCACATTGACAGCGAGGCCCTGACCTGGTGGCTATTCCTGGCCTCTGCCGTGGTGTTCGTGTTGGCGTCGATCCGAGCCGGTGACTTGTTGTTTACCGTTGGCTCGGTTCTCTTCCTTGCCGCCTGCGTGGTGTTCCTTGTCGGGCGTGGGCGCCCGACCGGCGACCGGTGACCGACACCAGCCAGAATGGCGGGCGGCTACTGGTCGACTGCTTGCTGGCCCAGGGCGTCGACACGGCCTTCGGGGTGCCAGGTGAGAGTTACCTGGCCGTGCTGGACGCCCTGCACGACGTCGGGGACCGCCTCCGGTTCGTGGCCTGTCGCCACGAAGGCGGCGCGGCCTACATGTCCGAAGCTTGGGCCCGGCTCACCGGACGAACCGGCATCTGCTTCGTGACCCGCGGCCCGGGTGCCGCCAACGCCTCGGTAGGGATCCACACCGCCGACCAGAGCTCCACGCCCCTCGTTCTGTTCGTCGGCCAGGTGGGGCGTAGCCACCGGGGCCTGGAGGCCTTCCAGGAAGTCGAATACACGTCGTTCTTCGACGACCTGGCCAAGTGGGTCGTCGAGGTCGACGACCCCGACGACCTTCCGCGGGTAGTCGAGGCGGCATTCACCGTTGCCCAGGCCGACCGGCCGGGTCCTGTCGTCGTGGCACTCCCTGAGGACATGCTGCGCGAGGCGGCTACAGCCGGACCCAGACCGCCGGTGGAGGTGATCGAGCGAGATCCGCCCCTGGCCGACATGACCGCTGTAGGGGACCTCCTGTCTGATGCCGAGCGGCCCGTTCTACTAGTGGGTGGAGGGGGTTGGACGGCGGACGGGCGCGAGTCACTGTCCGCCTTCGCCCGCCGCGCCGATCTGCCGGTCGTGGTGTCGTTCCGCCGCCACGACCTGTTCGACAACACCGATGAGCACTACTGCGGTGAGGCCGGGGTGGGGATGCCACCGGCTGTCCGGGAGACGCTGGCCCGGGCCGACATGGTGCTGGCTCTGAACTGCCGGTTCGGCGAGATGACCACAGGCGGCTACACGCTATTTGGGACCGACGGCACGGATGCCGGACAGCGCATCGCCCATATTCACGCCTCGGCGTTCGAGTTCGGCAAGGTGGTCCGAGCCGAGGTACCCGTCCACGCCGGTCCTAACGCCGCCGCCCGGGCCCTAGCCGCCATGCCGGTGGACAGTTCCCGGTGGGTGGGGTGGCGGTCTGATCGGCGGGACGCCTTTTTGGCCACCCTGGATTGCCCACCGCAGCTTGGCGACCTAGATCTCGGAGAGGTGACGGCCTGGCTACGGGACCGCCTACCGGACGACGTGGTGGTGACCAACGGGGCTGGCAACTTCTCGGTGTGGCCCAACAAGTTTCTGCTCTACGGACCTGGGGCTCGGCTCCTGGCCCCCCAGAACGGCACCATGGGCTACGGCCTTCCGGCAGCCGTCGCCGCCAAGGTGGTCGACCCGGACCGGACCGTCGTCTGCTTCGCCGGGGACGGCGACGTCCAGATGACGTTCCCGGAACTGGGGACGGCCGTCCAGGCAGGCGCCCTGCCGGTGGTTCTGGTCGTGGACAACTCCTCGTGGGGCACCATCCGGATGCACCAGGAATTCCACCATCCGGGTCGCGTTTCGGCCACTGATCTCGTGAATCCCGACTTCGTTGCCCTGGCCAACGCCTACGGCATGCACGCCGAACGGGTCGACCGGACCGACCAGTTCGCACCAGCCTTCGAGCGGGCGCTGGCCTCGGTCACCGGCGCCCTCCTGCACCTGGTGACAACTGCCGAGCAGCTCACCCCCCGCCTTACGGTCCAGGACGCACGCCGCGCCGACGGACGGGAATGATCGGGCCATGGATCTCGAACCCCTGCGTCGCTTCCCGGCTACTGCCCCGGTGACCGACATGCTCGAGGCGTTCGACGCTGACGGTGGGCTGATCGTCGAGGAGATGGTCGGACAACCTGTCATCGATGCCATCAGGGAGGCGGCTGACCTCCACGGCGAGGGTGTTGTACCGGGGTCGGCCGACCAGGGCATGGGGGAGGAGGGGGCGTTCTTCGTCGGAAAGAACACCAAACGCTTTTCGAGCCTGGGTCTACTCACCGACGCCTTCTTCGACCTCTTGGAGAATGAGGTCTACACGGCGCTGGCCGATGCCGTGCTGTTGCCCAACTGCGGTTCCTATTGGATGAACACTTCCCAGGTTATGTACATCGGCCCCGGCGAGGCCGCCCAGGTTCTGCACCGGGACGCCGACAACTGGTTCCAGCACATGGCGCCGACGTGGCCCGACACGCCCGAGGTGACGATCAGCGCCATGATCGGGTTGGAGGAGGTGACCGAGGAGCTAGGAGCCACGAGGTGCGTGCCCGGGAGCCACCGCTGGCCAGAGTTAAACGTCTACGAGTTCGACGTCGAGACGGTGCCCGCCGAGTTGGAATCCGGCGACGCCTTCGTCTACTCGGGGAAAGTGCTGCACGGGGGCGGAGCTAACACCACGCCGGGACGGTGGCGACGAGCTTTGCACTTGAGCTTCGTAGTCGGTTGGCTGACGCCAGAGGAGGCCCATCCGCTCGACCACGTCGACGGGCTGGCCGACCGGTCGCCACGTGTACAGCGGCTGCTCGGTCAGCGGTCGTACGACCCGCGTCCGCACGTCGGCGGTGGCCTGTGGCTCCGACACGTCCGTCCGCTGGAGGACCAGGCTTGATGGCCGGTCGCCCGACCGGATTCCGTCGAGCGACGGGCTAGCCGATCTCGGCTTCGACTGCGTCGGCGACCAAGCGTCGCGTCTCGACGTCGTTGATCACCCCGCCGTGGGCTACCTGCTGGATGGCCAAGCCCTCGATGAGGCAGGCCAGCCGCCATGCCGAGTCCCTGGGGTTGACACAGGCGAAGTCCCCGGAGGCGACACCGTCGGTGAGGGTGTCAGCGAGAACCTCAATCCACGCCTCGTCCAACTCCATGACCGTCCGTCGGAAGGACTCGGACCGCAGCGCCACCGCCCAGCCCTCGATCCACAGTCGCCAACTAGGGAAGTCACTGGCTGGAAAGAAATTATCGACCACTATGTCGAGGAGTTCTCTCGGCGTTCCGTCGGTGTTCACCAGAAGCCGTAAAGCCTCTAGTTCCTTTTCGGCGGCGTGCCGGAACGCGGCGGCTAGGAGTTCATCCTTGGTGTCGAAGTGGTAGTGGACGAGACCGGTCGAGATCCCGAGGTGCTTCGCCACGTCGCCCACCCGAGTGGCGGCGATTCCTTGCTTGCGCATCACCGTGCAGGTGGCCTCAAGGATCTGGATCCGACGCTTCTCCACGGCCGGTCCGGGTTCTTCCGACTTTTCCACCGGCCGCATCCTATCGACTGACTGACTGACCCGTCAGTTCGTCACAGCCCGAGCCGATACGCTGCGACGATGGCGGTCGCCACGGGCCACGTGGTCCTCTCCGACCTCGAGAAGCGGTTCGACGACGTGGCCGTGGTCCGGGGCATCGACCTCGACATAGCGCCCGGCGAGTTCTTCTCCCTCCTCGGGCCGTCGGGATGTGGCAAGACCACAACGCTGCGAATAATCGGGGGCTTCGAACGGCCGGACCGGGGTTCGGTGTGGATCGACAGCGAGGAGGTCACCGACCTGGCGCCGGAACACCGGCCGGTTAACACCGTCTTCCAGAGTTACGCGCTTTTCCCCCACCTCACCGTGGAACGCAACGTGGCCTTCGGGCTGCGGTTCCAGAAGGCTCCGACCGATGAGGTGGCGACGCGGGTCGCACGGGCGCTGGCCCTGGTCGAGCTCAGTGGCTTGGAGGGCCGGCGCCCCCACCAGCTTTCCGGAGGGCAGCAGCAGCGCGTCGCTCTGGCCCGGGCCCTGATACTGGAGCCGCGGGTCCTGTTGCTCGACGAGCCGTTGGGGGCGTTGGACGCCCGTCTCCGCAAGGCCCTTCAAGTCGAGCTGCGCAGCCTCCAGCAGGCGATCGGCATCACCTTCGTGTACGTCACCCACGACCAGGAGGAGGCGCTGACGATGAGCGACCGCTTGGCCGTGATGGACGAGGGCCGTCTGGTGCAGGTGGGGACCCCTCGGGAGGTCTATGAGGAGCCGATCGACGGCTCGGTGGCCGATTTCCTGGGCGTGGCCAACCTGCTCGACGTGGAACACCTGGGCGGAGGGAGGATCCAGGTTGGGGGCCGAGTACTTCGGGCGACTGGTGACGGACCAGTCGGGCGCTGCCGGGTGGTCATTCGGCCCGAGAGGGTCCGGCTGGTCGAAGGAGAGCCAGACAATGGACTACCCGTTGTAGTGGAGCGGCGGGTTTTCACCGGCGCCACCACCCAGGTCCACCTCCGAAGCGGGGACCTGGCCTTTCATGCCTTGGTGGCCAATAGCGGCGGGGTGGCAGGCGACGGTGCTACCCACGCGGAGATGCCGGTCGACGCCCTCCGCTTGCTGGCCAGTTGACCGATTCCAGGTCCGTTGGGTTCAGATACCGACTGAGGTGAGGTCGGCCAGCGCCGACTCCTTGGTGCCGCGACGACGCCGGAACCACGACATGACGGTGGCTCCGAGGGCGAGGGCGACCAGCGTGGAGGCGACGAGGAACGAGGCTAGGGCGTTGAGCGCCGGCGAAGAGCTGGTCCGCACGGCCGAGTAGATCCGGACAGGCACCGTCTCCGACCCGGCCCCCGAGGACAGGAAGGCGCTGATTACGAAGTCGTCGATCGACATGGCGAACACGATCACGAAACCGGCGAAGATGGCCGGGGCAAGCAGCGGGAGGAGAACCAGGCGGATGGCCTGGAACTGGCTAGCGCCCAGGTCTCGAGCCGCCTCCTCGTAGTCCCGTCCGATCGACAGGAGCCGGCCGCGGGCCACCACAACCACGTACGAGATGGAGAAGGTCACGTGGCCTAGCAACTGGGCTGGCCGTCCCAGCGGGATTCCGGTGTACAGGTTCGTGAAGACCAACAGCAGCGAGGCACCCATCACGATCTCGGGGGTGACGAGCGGGACCAACATCAACCAGTTGGCGCCGCTGGCCATCCGGGACCGCCATCGGGCCAGGCCGATAGCCAGAGCGATACCGATCGGGGTGGCCACCAGCATGGTGAGGAGAGCCAGAACCAACGAGTTGCGCAGGGCACTGTGCAGGGTCTCGTCGTGGAGAAGCGAGGCATTAGGTTCCCCGGTCCACCAGCGCAGCGAGAAGCCCTGCCAGACGGAGCGACTGCGCCCGCCATTGAACGAGAACAAGACGGCGATGGCTACCGGCAGAAACATCCAAAGCACGTAGGCCCACGTCCAGGTGGCAAGGCCGATCGGCCGCCGCCACGGGTTCCGACTTCGTCGGCTGCTCACGCCCGGATCTCCCGCTGCATCCGCATGGTGCTGACCAGGTAGTAGGACATGAGGACGACCAGAAGGGCCGACAGCACCAAGACCAGGACAGCCCCCTTCTGAGGCTGGGTGGTGGCGTTCAGGTAGAAGTCGACCTGGTTCCCCACCATCTCAGTGGCCGGCGACCGCGACAGCATGTCGTTCGTGTAGTAGTCACCGAACATGGGCAGGGCGATGATCACACCGGCCCCGAGCATCCCGGGACGCGACAGTGGGATGGTCACGAGGCGGAACGTCCGGCCCGGTCCGGCTCCCAGGTCACGGGCCGCCTCAAGGAGCCGGCCGTCGAGTCGCTCGAGGGCGGCGTAGAGGGGGAGGACTAGGAACGGGACGTAGCCGTATACCAGACCCAGCACCACGGTGATCGATTGGCCATCCAACCAGTTCACCTGGACCCCGAACACCGAGAAGGCCCGGGTTACCCAGCCGTCAACCTGTAGCAGGTTGACCCAGGCCAGCATCCGCATCAGGTAGTTGACCCAAAACGGCAGGACCATTAGGGCTAGGAGGAGGCCGCGCCACCGTCCAGCGTGCCGAGCCAAGTAGTACGCCACCGGATAGCCGACGAAGAACGAGAGGACGACGGCACACACCACATAGGAAATGGTGCGTAGGAACACCTTCCGGAGGCTCCCCCCGAAGATCTCGCCGAGGACCTCGCCCGCAGTGCCGAAGCTCCAGTCGAGAGGGTTCCAGGCCGGGACGGCGTTGCGGAAGACGGGATCAATATCTCCGAAGGCCACGCAGACCAGCGCGTAGAACGGCACCACGAACAGCACCAGTAGCCAGACCGTCCCTGGGAGGGCGAACAGCCCCCAAAGGGTGCCCCGGTCACCGCGCCGTCGTGACCCGTCGGAGGTTGTTACGGAAGTTGGGGCGCCGGTCACCGTCGTTGCTCAGCGAGAAACCGGTCGCCCGACAGTGGGCCGAGGATCAGCCAGCGGTGAACTTGGCCCAGACGTCGGTCCAGCGGGCATCCACGTCCGGCTCCAGAGCCACGGCTCGGTTGCCCTTGGCGTACTGCGCCGGGGTTATCAGGGCGTTGGCCAGATTGGCCGGGACGTATTCCCAGTCGATCAGCGTCTGGGCGTCCAGGGCCTCCAGGGCCGGCTGGTAGCCCGTCCACCCGAAGTTTTCCAGGGCGTTGTCGACGTCGAGGAAGAAATTGATGAACTCATGGGCCAGGACGGGACGTTCGGCGTTCCTAGCCACGCAGAAGACGTCGTTTCCGGTCACCATTTCGTCGGGCTGCCAATAGCCGAGTTCGGTCCATGAGGCATCCTCCGGGAGGTACCAGACACCGAGGAGCATGTCACCTGACCAGCACTGGTTGACTACGCGTGTTCCAGCGGGGACCTCGGTGTAGGCGAGGATGTCGATTTTTGGGTTTGTGGCTGCCGACATCTCCCGGAGGTCCTCCAGGGCGGCGTTCAGGACCTTCTGGTCACCGGTGTTGATGTCCTCACCGTTGCGGTGCAGCACCGAGCCGATCACATCGCGGTAGGAGTCCAAGATGCCGAGGCGACCGGAATAGGCGGAGTCCCACAGGATGTCCCACCCGTTGCCCGACTCGAAGTAAGACGTGTCGACGTCCATGTCCGTCCGGTAACCGATCCCCGTCGAATAAATAATGTACGGAGTCGTGTACTGGGCACCCACGTCGTAGTAGGGGTCACGGAGGCCCTCAATGACGTTGCCGAAATTGGACAGGTAGGAGTGATTGAGGGGCTGGAGTAATTCAGCAGCCACCAGCCGGGACAGAACGGAGTCGGTCATCCCGATGATGAGGTCGGGCGTGAAGGCACCGGAGCGGAGCTTGTTGAGTGCCCCCTCCTCGGTGTCGTAGCTGGTGACGGCGGTCTTGACGCCGTAGGTCTCTTCAAACCGGGCGACCACGTCCGGGTTGAGGTAGTCCACGTAGTTGAGGATCTGCAGGGTTCCGCCCTCGTGAGCTTTCCCGGCGGCCACGGCGTCCCCGACCGTGGGGAGCGTGACCGGCTTGTCGGGCCGGGCCAGTTTCAGGGCTGTGCCCGAACCGCCGTCGCTTCCGCAGGCGGCGAGGATCGACGGGCCGAGTACCAGGCCGCCGGCGGCCATAGCCGAGCCACCGAGGAACCGGCGTCTGCTGACCGGAGCACGGCTGGCGGAGGTGGTCGGGTGTCGGTGTTCAGACCGGCGGTTCTTCATCGATGGGCCCCCTCGTGGTAGTTCTCGCGAAGGCGCGGCACTATAGTCAGCCACTGACTGACTCGCCAGTCAGTGGCTTCGGTCAGAGGTCCGGGGAGTCCGAGGGAATTGGGACAAGGTGGGGCCGACTGGGGTTCCGGAGGAGGGATACGTGTCCACGGCGATGAAGCCCACATTGCGGGGGGAGGACTACCGGTCTCCCGCCATCTACGACGCTGACCTCGAGAGCGTCTTCCACCGGCGGTGGTGCTACGTCGGGCGCTCCGAGCGGCTCGCTCACGTGGGCGATCGCCTGGTGATCGACGTCGGTGCTGAGAGCGTCCTCGTGCTCCGCAACCGGGATGGAGACCCACAGGCCTATTACAACGTGTGCCGGCACCGGGGTTCGCAGCTGTGCGACGCCAGCGGGAGTGGCTTCGGAGCGGCGATCACCTGCCCGTACCACGCTTGGAGCTATTCGCTGGACGGCGAGCTGGTGGCGACCCCGAACGTGGCGAAGGAGGAGCTCGACCGCATGGCGTTCCCACTCCACCGGGTCGCGGTGGAGAGTTGGCAGGGGATGCTCTTCGTCAGCCTGGCTACCGACCCTCCGCCATTGGTGGACTGGCTGGCCGAACACAGTGACGAGATCCTGTCGTTCGAGCGGTTGCAGCTGGACCGCCTCCGGCTTGGGAGGCTGGAGACCAGCACGGTGGCCGCCAACTGGAAGATTCTGGTGGAGAACTACGCCGAGTGTCTCCACTGCCCACAGATTCACCCCGAACTGGTAGAGATCATCCCCCTCCACCAACAGGGTGACGTGATCGACGAGGGCCGAAACGACGGTGGCGCCTGGTTGGCTGAAGGGGCCAACAGCTTTTCGGCCGACGGCACGGCCCCACTCCCGGTGATCGCCACCATGACGCCAGACGACGCACGGTCCTACCTCTCGGCGTTCGTCTATCCGAACCTCTTCGTCGACATCACCGGTACCAGCGTGATCCTGACTCGGTTAATCCCCCGGGGGCCGGCGCGGACCGACTACGAGATCGAGTACCTGTTCGAGCCCTCCGCAGTTGAGTCTGACGACTTCGACCCCAGCGCGGTCTGTGACTTCAGCAACCTGGTCCTGGCCCAGGACAACGCGGTTTGCGAACGCACCCAGCGGGGGGTGAGCTCGCGCTCGTTCGACCGGGGGATGTTCGCTGCCCGGGACTCGCTCTGCTGGGACTTCACCCAGCAATACCTCGCCGATCTGGCCGCAGAGTCGTGACCGTAGACGGGCACCGGGAGCGGCAGGGGCCGCACATGGACCCCATCGGTTCCGCCGAACGCCGGGTGGCCAACCGGTTCGAGGCCGAGTTCGTCCCGTTCATCGTCGACGGCGAGCCGTCGCCCGGCGAGTGGATCCTGCAGCTCGACGGGTCGTACCCGCTGGGGGGCGGCTTTCACGTCTACCGCATGGACCCGGGCACGCGGACCACACCCCACGAGCACACCTGCGACGAGCAATTCCTGATGCTGGAGGGCGAGCTGATTGACCACGACGGCCACATATACCGGCCGGGGGATCTGGTGCTGCTGGCCGCAGGGACCCGGCACGACTCGAGAACCGAGACCGGATGCACCCTCGCCGTCTTCATCGCTACGACAGAGGAGAACCTGGTCGACTGACCGGTTCCGCCGCTGGTTCCTCTTCAGCTGTTTTCTACGCTGGCGATCTTCACGGCGTGCGGCCGTCGGTGAGGGTCCAGGCGGGATGGCCGTCGACCCAGGTCTCTAAGACGACCACGTCCGGGAGATGGTCAACGGCGACAGTGAACGGGTCGTCGGCCAGGAGCACGAGGTCGGCGGGGTTCCCGACGGCCAGTGACCCGACGTCGTCCCGCCGTAGTGCGTGGGCTCCGCCCACCGTGTAGCCGGTGAGGGATTGTGCCCGGGTGATCCGATTTTCGTCGCCGAGAACCCGTCCCGCGGAGGTCAGACGCGTCTCAGCTGCCCAGCAGGACAGCATCACGCATGGCCTAGTCACCGGGGCGTCCGAGGACAGCACGACGGGGAGGCCGGCCGCGGCGATCCGTCCTGAGGGGTACATGCCATCGGCCACCTCGGGGTGGTCGCGGCGCACGCCCTCCCCGTAAAGGTGGACCTGGGTTGGCTGCGGGACCGGGACTACTCCGAGCCGACACATCTCAGTTAGCTGGTCGGCAGACGGAAAGCCACAGTGCTCGATGCGATGCCGGAGGTCGGGGCGCAGCGGGGCCCGGCCCAGAGCGTCCAGCACCAGTTGGATGGCCTCAGGTCCTTGCGCGTGGGTAGCGGTCTGACGACCGGCGGTGGCCGAGGCGACCAGCAGGTCCTCCAGTTCGCCTGGTCCGTGGTACAGGTGCCCGTGGGTGGCACCGCAGCCGCATGGCAGGTATGCGGTTCCCCCGGTCAGGGCGCCGTCGGCGTAGTGCTTGACTCCACCGATTGACAAGCGGTCGTCGCCCAGCCACGAGTCGACCCCCAGGCGGTCCAGACCGTCGACGTGGCTGGACAAGACGTACATCACCACACGCAGAGAGAGGCGCCCGGCGTCTCGAGCGGTTAGGAAGGCCCGCATCTCCCGTTCGGTCACCTGGCAGTCGCCCACGGTGGTGACTCCAGTGGCCAGGAACGCCTCCTGGGCATCGTCCAGCATGCAGGCCAGGTCGTCCGGGTCGTCCGGCAGGTGGAGGTTGGGGCCGTGGTTCCCGAGTTTTACCCCGTCGGATCCGGTCAGCAGGTCGCAGGCGGCGTCGAAGACCCGACCGGTGGGCCGTCCGTCCTCGTCACGGTCGATGACACCACCAGGCGGGGTGAGCGTCGCGGCGGTGATACCGGCCTCGGCCAGCCCATGGCTGTTCACCGAGAACCCGTGGCCGCTGACGTGCATCACGGTGACCGTCCGGTCGTTAGCTACCCGGTCTAGCTCCACGGCCGTGGGGTGCCGACCCTCGGTTAGGCGGTGGTGGTCGTAGCCGAAGCCGCGAATCGGAACTACGGAGCGGGCCTCGGTCCGGGCATGCTCGCCGAGCAGCTTGACCACCTCGTCGACGCTGGACGCCGAGGTCAGGTCGGCCCACGAGGCGCACTGGCCGTGCATGAGAGGATGGGTGTGGGCGTCGACGAAGCCCGGGAGGACGCTGCGGCCGTCCAGGTCGACTTCCTGAGCGTCGCCGAGGGCTCGTGCGTCGGCCAGCGATCCGACGTGGGTGAGCCGGCGACCATCGATCCGGACCGCCTCGACGGTGCCGACGTCGCCCTCCACCAGCGGATGGCACGGTCCGCCGGTGATGATCGTGCCCCGGTGGGGATCGCTGTGGTCCACCGTTCAATCTCTTCCGGCGTCGAGGGCCGGAAGGGCGGCCAGTGCAGTGGCGATTTCGGCCGCCACCGTGGCGTTGTGTTCCACCAGGGCCACGTTGGCCTCGAGGCTGGCGCCTCGGGTGGTCTCACCGATGTGCGCCAGCAGGAAGGGTGTCACGTCGCGGCCGCGCACTCCGGCAGCGTCGGCTGCGGCCAGGCCGCCCACGATGGCCTCGGCGATGGCCTGTGGGTCGGCCTCGTCGGCAACAGGGATGGGGTTGGCCACCACCACTCCGCTGAGCAGGCCGCACCCCCAGTGGGCGTGAAGAATCCCGGCCGTGGTGGCTGGATGATCAGACCGGACCGACACCGGTAGGTCGCCGCCCCGGGTCCAGAACTCGGGCATCACGTCGGTGCCCTGCCCGACGACCGGGACCCCGAGCGTCTCCAAGGCCTCAACGGTTCGGGGCAAGTCGAGGACCGCTTTGGCTCCGGCACACACCACGGCCACCGGCAGTGTGGCCAGCGCGGTGAGGTCAGCCGAAATATCGCGACCCTCACCCCGGTGCACACCGCCGATCCCGCCTGTAGCGAACAGTCGGATCCCAGCCCGGTGGGAAGCGAACAGGGTGGCGGCCACCGTGGTGGAACCTGTCCGACCTTCGGCCAGCAGGTACCCCAGGTCGCGAAGGCTGGCCTTCTCGGCCTCCCCGCTGCCTAGACGCTCAATTTCGTCGACCGAGAGACCGACCCGGAGTGATCCGTCGATAACGGCCACGGTGGCCGGGACGGCACCGGCGGCCCGGACGTCGGCTGCGCAGGCCAGCGCTGTCTCGACGTTCTGCGGAGACGGCAGACCGTGGCTGACGATGGTGGACTCCAGGGCCACCACAGCCCGCCCGTCGGCCAGTGCCGCCGAAACCTCATCGGACACCCGTAGCCGTTCGGCCGATTTCCGCTCCACGGTTCCAGTGTGGCCGGTGTAGAAGGCGGCGCGCCCGTCGGGCCGGAGGGGGTACGCCGGTAGAATGGACGGGCCCACATCACCAGCGGGAGGCACCCCCCGTGGCTAGCAAGACCAGCAGTACGCCGGCGGCGATCGGCATCGTGAAGTCGGTGGAGTTCGACGGCAGCAGCACTGTGCTGAGTTTCGGTGATTCGTCAACCACGTCAACGCTGGTTGTCGAAGCCGAGCCCAACATTTCGGGCGCCGAGCGACGGTTGAAGGCCTTCCACGACGTCTACACGGTGGTCGTCCGTGCCGATGCCGACGACGTGTCAGCTGAGCTCTACGGCGTGAACCACAACGGTGAAGTCAATCGCCCGGTGCCGGTGGCCGACGCTCTGGGCCTGTGGGAACTGGGTGTCCCGATTCGTGTAGAACGGGCCGCCGCCTGAGTTGACGGTCGGAGACCACCTGACCCCTCCCGAGTCCCGCTCGAGTCAGCGGTCAACCGCCCTTGGCGGTCCGGAACCGCGCCGGGGTCCACCGCGGAATTGTCCGATTCGGGGACCATGGAGGGGTCGATCGTACAAGACCCCGATCGATCGATTCCCGACGATGTGGGCATGCTGACCTCCCATTCCCCGGTCGGTGCCACTGGCACCGAGGACCGCCCGACGCCCGTCGTCGATTCACCCTGCCCGTTGGCTCCTCCCGTCGACCCTGAGACCCTGGCCTCTGACGCGGTGGCCGTAGTGGCCCGGTGGCTGACCACGGCCCACGGCGACGAGACATCCACCGAGCGTCGGCAGGCCGACCGGATGCGGGGAATCATCGATGACCCAACCGGCGTGGGGTTCACCATGCGGTTCGTGGACCGGGTAGCCCGCCACCGGCGCGACACCCTGGCTGCCGAGCAACTGGCCCGGCTGGTGGCTGATGGCGACCTACCCGGGTTCCTGGGCCGGGTCGACCGGCTGCTGTTGCGGCTGGGAGCCCGTCTCGCCCCGGCCCTACCCCGGCTGGTCATGCCATTGGCCCGCCACCGTCTCCGAGGGCTCGTCGGCCACCTCGTGGTGGACGCCGCCCCCGGCAGCGTCCACGTCCACCTGGCTCGTCGCCGGTTGGAGGGCTACGCCCTGAATGTCAACTTGCTGGGTGAGGCGGTCCTGGGCGAGGCCGAGGCGTCCCGCCGCTTCGAGCGCACCCTGGCCCTCGTGGAGGACCCCGAGGTGGACTACGTGTCGGTCAAGGTCTCGGCCATCGCCAGCCAACTCAATCTGTGGGCTTTCGACCACACGTTGGCCCGAGTCAAGGACCGCCTACGGATCCTGTACCAGCGGGCCGCTGTTGCTCCGGCTCCCACAGGCCGGTCCACCTTCGTCAACCTGGACATGGAGGAGCACCGGGACCTGGAGCTCACCCTCCGAGCCTTCACCGAACTCCTGGATGAGTCCGACCTGCGGGACGTCGATGCCGGGATCGTCCTGCAGGCCTACCTGCCGGATGCCTTCGGCGCCCTCCAGCGCATCACCGCCTGGGCCGGTGCCCGGAAGGATGCCGGGGGCGGCGAGGTCAAGGTTCGCCTGGTGAAAGGGGCCAACCTGGCCATGGAAAGGGTCGACGCCGCCCTACACGGGTGGGTGCAGGCGCCCTACGACACCAAGGCCGAGGTGGACGCCAACTACAAGCGTTGCGTGGACTGGGCCCTACGGCCCGTACACACGCGGGCGGTCCGGATCGGGCTGGCCAGCCACAACCTGTTCGACGTGGCCTGGGCCCACCTCCTGGCCGAGGCCCGTGGGGTAGCCGACCGAGTCGAGTTCGAGATGCTACAGGGGATGGCTCCCGCCCAGGCCCGGACGGTGCGAGATGACACCGGCGAGCTCCTGTTGTACACGCCGATCGTGGGCCGCCGGGACTTCGACGTAGCCGTCAGCTACCTATTCCGCCGCCTGGAGGAGAACAGCTCCGACCAGAACTTTCTCCGACACCTATTCAGCCTGCGGCCCGGGACCCTCGAGTTTGACGAGCAGGCCCGCCTGTTCCGTGCAGCGGTGGCCGGCCGTTGGGACCTCGCCGACCTGCCCCGTCGAGAGACCGAGCGGCCACCGTCGGGCGACGGGCTGTTTCGGAACCATCCGGACACCGATCCGACCCTGCCCTCCACCCGGGCCCGGGTGGCTTCGGTCTCCACCCGCCCGTTCGAGCCGGTGCACACCCCGGTGACCACCACGGTCGAAGCCCTGGATGCCGAGGTGGCTATGGCCCGGAGAGCCCAGGAGTCCTGGGGGTCCTGTTCTGCTGTCGAACGGCGTGACGTGCTGTGCCGAGTCGCCGACGAACTTGTGGCCCGCCACGACGACCTCATGGTGGCCATGACCCACGAGGCTTCCAAGACGTGGGCCGAGGCTGACCCGGAGGTCGGCGAGGCCGTCGACTTTGCCCGGTGGTACGCCGAGCGGGCATCGGAGTTGGAGCGGGTGGAGGGTGCGGTGTTCACCCCGCTGGGCGTGGTGGCGGTGGTCTCCCCGTGGAACTTCCCGGTTGCCATCCCGACCGGCGGGACCCTGGCCGCCCTGGCTGCTGGTAATGCCGTGGTGTTCAAGCCGGCCCCCGAGACGCCTCGGTGCGCGGAGATCGTCGCCGAGGCCTGCTGGACGGCTGGCGTGCCGACCGAGGTCCTGAGGTTCGTCAGAACCCCGGACGACGAGGTCGGTCGCCGCCTGGTGACCACGGTCGACGGCGTAATTCTGACCGGATCCCACGGGACAGCCGACCTGTTCAGGTGCTGGGACCCGAACCTCCGCCTTTTTGCCGAGACCAGCGGGAAGAACGCCCTGGTAGTCACCCCCCAGGCAGACCTGGACCTGGCGGCCGCCGACCTGGTGCAGTCGGCCTTTGGACATCAGGGTCAGAAGTGCTCGGCGGCCAGCCTCGGCGTCCTAGTCGGGCCGGTGGCCACCGATGAACGGTTCTTGCGCCAAGTGGTCGACGCCGCAGCGTCGCTGCGCGTGGGGTCAACGGACGACCCGGCCACCACGTTCGGACCCCTAATCGGTCCAGCTGGGGGGAGGCTGTTAGAGGCCCTCACCACCCTGGCCCCGGGCGAGGAGTGGCTGCTGGAGCCCCGGTGCCTCGACGACGAAGGCCGGGCCTGGACACCGGGGATCAAGGCCGGGGTCCGTCCCAACTCGCAGTTCCACCGCACCGAGGTATTCGGTCCGGTGCTGGGTCTGATGGCCGTCGACACCCTGGACGAGGCGCTGGCCGTTCAGAACGGGGTCGATTACGGCCTGACCGGGGGTATTCACTCGCTGGACCCCACCGAGGTCGCCTGCTGGCTGGCCCACGTCCAGGTGGGCAACGCCTACGTGAACCGGCCCATCACCGGGGCCATCGTGCAACGGCAGCCCTTCGGTGGTTGGAAGCGGTCGTCTGTAGGTACGGGAGCCAAGGCGGGCGGCCCCGACTACCTGCTACAGCTCGGTACCTGGACCGCCACCCGTCCGCTGGACGAGGTGGACTTCGATGAGGTGTTGGCGGCCGACGACGCCTGGTGGGCGAATCGGTACGGGGTGGAGCACGATCCGTCGGGCCTGTTCTGCGAGGCCAACGTGCTGCGCTACCGGCCACATCCTGACCTGGTGGTACGAGTGGGGGCCGGGGCCACGCCGGTCGACTTGGAACGGGTACTGGCCGCGTCGGAGCGGTGCGGGGTGGAGCCCCGGGTGAGCCGGGCCACCGAGGAGGACGACACCGCGTTCGCCGCCACCCTGTCGGCCCACCGGTTTGGTCGGATCAGGGCCGTCGGCTTCGTTTCCGAGATGGTCCGCCGAGCGGCCATCGCCGCCGAAGTGGACCTGGTGGACGAGGCGGTCACGGCCAGCGGTCGACTCGAACTGCGCCACTACGTCCGGGAGCAAACCGTGAGCCGGACCCTGCACCGCTTCGGGAACCTAATAGGAGTTCAAGACACCGATTCCATCAATTGATTGCCAGTATTCAACGAAATCCATCGTTATAAGCAAATCTAGCGACCGGATCACTTGCACCGGGACCAGAGCTTCGCGAGACTGGTCGGATGCGACGCCCTCCACTTCGGATCCTGGACCTGGTCGGCAGCCCGGAGGCCCGGGGTCACGCCCACGGAGCGGCGTTCGCCGACGAGATCCGTACCTACACCGACGAGCGGGTCCGGCTGGCGGGCTCCCGGTTCTGGGCCGGCGGCGAGATTGACCGCGTCGACGTGCTGGATATCGCCCGGTCCTGTCTCCCAGCCCATGAGGCCCACTCGGCCGACCTTTACGCCGAGATGTGCGGCATCGCCGACGGTGCCGGGATCACGCCAGAGGAGGCCGTGGTGGTCGGGGGTTTTACCGACTTCGTCGACACGGTGCGCTCCGAGGTTGGCGGACGGCATCCCGACGAAGTCGTCGAGGATGACTGCACGGCGTTCATCGTCCCCGACCACCGTTGCGACGGGCAGGGCTTTTACGGCCAGACCTGGGACATGCACGACACCGCCACCCCGCACGTGGTGCTGCTCCGTATCCGGCCCGACGACGGTCCGGCCTCGCTGGTCTTCACCACCACCGGCTGTGTCGGTCAACTAGGCATGAACGAGGCTGGCGTGTGTGTCGGCATTAACAACTTGGTAGCCACCGACGGCTGCCGAGGCGTGATGTGGACGTCGGTGGTGCGCGAGGCCCTAGCCCAGGACTCAGCCGCTTCGGCGCGCGACGCCGTGGTGGGCGCCGACCTGGCCGGAGCCCACAGCTTCCTGACATTCGACGCCTCTGGGGACGGGCACGTGATCGAGGCCTTCCCCACCGCCCGTCCGTCCGAGTCGCTCGACACCGAGCCTCTCGTCCATACCAACCACGCCTTATGGGACGAGGCGCTAGACCGCGAGGCACCCAAACACGAGGGCCTGATGGCTAGCTCCACCCGCCGCCGTGAGCGGGCGCTCGAGATGCTCGACCGGGACGGCATCGGTGTCGACGACCTAATGGCGGTGACCCGCGACGACCAGGCCGTCTGCCAGGTATCGACCGAGCCTTTCCACCTCGAGTCCAGCGGGGCGGCGATCATGCGCCCCCGCACCCGCGACTTCTGGGCTGTGTGGGGCCTACCTAGCCACAACGACTACATCCACGTCCCCTTCGCTGCCTGACCGGAGGTGCCGCCATGGCCGAGATCACCTACGCCCCCCTCCAGGCCCGATGGGCAACAGAGTTAGCTGCCATTGAGCGGGCCGCCTTTCCGACAGCGGGGATCGCCGACCTCATGGTCGAGGAGGACATCCTCGCCCTCTGCGAGAAGTTCCCCGACGGCGGGTTCGTGGCTCTCGACGGAGAGACGCCGGTCGGGATGGGCGTCGGCATCCTGATCGACTTCGACTTCGACGAGCCGAACCACTCGCTGGACGACCTCACCGGCGAGAACTCGTGCGGTAACCATTCGGACAACGCTGACTGGTACTACGGCGTCACCATCGCCGTAGACGCGAACTACCGGCGTTTGGGGATCGGCCACCAGCTGTATATCCGCCGCAAGGACATCGTCCGCCGCCTCGGCAAGAAGGGCATTGTGGCCGGTGGGGTCATTCCCGGGTACAAGGACCACATCGACGACATGACGGCTGACGAGTACGTCGACCGGGTGCGGGCCGGCGAGCTGTACGACCCGACGCTGAGCTTCCAGCTGGAGAATGGGTTTGAGGCCGTCAGTGCCATCCCGGACTACATGGACGACCCGGCTGTGGGGAACAACGCTGTTCTCATCGTTTGGCACAACCCCGACCTGGTTGATACCTGACCACAACCCGTCGGACCGGTCGACAACCCCCGCCTAGGCTTTGCGGCGGCGACAACTGACCGGAGGCTGACCCGTGACCTGGGTCGACGGCCTGCTCATCGACATCGACGGCGTGCTGTCCGTCTCGTGGGAGGCCATCGGCGGCGCGCCCGAGGCTCTGGCCAAACTCCGGGCCCGACACGTCCCCCTGCGGTTCGCCACCAACACCACAACCCGGACCCGGGCCGAGGTGGCCTCGCTCCTTACGGAGGCCGGTATGCCGGTTGATCCTCACGAGATCCTGACTGCCCCGGTGGCCACGGCGGCCCATCTCCGGCGATACCACCCGGGGGCACGGTGCTACCTGTTGAACTCTGGGGACCTCTCCGAGGACTTGGAGGGCATCGACGTGGTTTCTGGCGACGCCGCAGGACCGGTGGACGTGGTGGTGGTTGGCGGAGCGGGCCTGAACTTCACCCACACTGAGTTGAACCGGGCCTTTGGCCACCTCTTGGACGGAGCAACGTTCGTGGCCATGCACCGCAATCTCTACTGGCGGACGTCGGCTGGGATGGAGCTGGACACCGGCGCCTACGTGGCCGCCCTGGAGGAGTCCTCGGGAATGGTCCCCGTCGTGCTGGGCAAGCCTTCACCCGAGTTCTTCGCCACCGGGGTGGCCGAACTGGGTCTGTCCCCCGACCGGGTGGCCATGGTGGGCGATGACGTGGATAACGATGTGTTGGCCGGCCAACGATGCGGGCTTCACGGGGTTCTGGTACGGACCGGGAAGTTCAGACCCGAGGCGCTCGACATGGCGTCCGGTACCCCGGACCACGTGGTCGACAGCTTTGCCGACGTGCCGGCACTCCTCGAGTACTGACCGGCCCCGCTTGGGCGACGGGTCAGGCGTCGTCGGCCAGCGAGGCGGGCAGAGACAAGCGGCTCATGCGGCCTCCGTCGACGGTCAGCACCTGGCCGGTCACGAAACCGGCATCTGGGGTGGACAGCCACAGGACGGTGGCCGCTACGTCGGTCGGATCACCGATCCGACCCACCGGGTGTAGAGACGCCAACTCAGCCACCGCCCGGTCCCTGTCCGGGTGCTTGTCCACGTAGGCCCGGTTCAGGTCGGTGTCGACCCACCCGGGAGCTACTGCGTTGCACCGGATTCCCGCCGGCCCCAGGTCAACGGCCAGGGCCCGGGTCAGACCGTGCACCCCAGCCTTGGAGGCGGCATAGGAGGCGTGCCGGGCGTTGGCCCCCAGGCCCTCGATGGACCCGATGTTCACGATCGCCGGGTTGTCACGGCCCTCCATGAGGGGGAGAAGGTGCTTGGCCATGAGGAAGGGACCCCGCAGGTTCACGGCCATTGTCAGGTCCCAGTCGGCCACCGTCTCGTCGGCCACCGACCGGTTGGCCATGATCCCGGCGTTGTTGACCAGCACGTCAACCCCGCCGTGCCCGGCGTGCACCGACTCGGCGAACTCCATGACCGACGCCTCGTCGGTCACATCCAGAGGGACCCACTCCCGGTGCCCGGCCACGTCCAGCCCGGCTCCGACGGTCCCGGGATCGTTGAGGTCGCCTACGACGACGGTGGCCCCCTCGACGGCGAACCGGTCCACGATGGCCCGCCCGATGCCCCGGGCACCCCCGGTGACGACGACCACCCGTCCGGTAGCCAGGCCCGACCCATCCTCCGGTCGTCGGTCGGCACTCATGCCGCCGTGTAGCCCCCGTCGACGCTGAGGTTGGCGCCGTTGACATGCCGCGAGCGGTCATCGGCTAGGAACGCGACTAGGTGGGCGACCTCTTCGGCGACCGGGATCCGACCCTCCGGGATGTCGGGGAGATTTATGGCGCGCACTTCGTCGACCGTCCTGTCACGCTCCGAGTACAGCATGTGGGTATCGACGGCACCCGGGCAGACGGCGTTGACCCGGATGCCCTCAGCGGCGTGGTCCAGCGCCATAGCCCGGGTGAGGTTGGTGACCGCCCCCTTGGAGGCGCAGTAGGCGGCCAGCCCGGCTGCGCCGACCAGGCCGTTGGTGGAGCTGATGTTCACGATGGCCCCACCACCGGCTGACCGGAGGGCGGGCAGGGCCGCTCTGCTGGTCCGGAACAGGCCGTCCACGTTGGTCGACATGATCCGATGCCACTCCTCGTCGCTGGTGCCCTCGGCATCGGCCCGGGTGATGACCCCAGCCGCGTTGACCAATACGTCGAGGCGGCCGAACGTATCGACGGCGGTCGCCACTGCCGCCTCGCCGTAGCCCGGCTCAGCCACGTCGCCCAGAGCCGTGGTCACCGTGCCGCCGGCGGCCGAGATCTCATCGACGACGGCTTTGGCCCGGTCGGCATTTCGTCCGCCCACCACGACGGCGAACCCGTCGGCGGCTAGGCGTAGGGCACAGGCCCGTCCGATGCCCGAGGAGGCACCGGTGATCAGGGCGACCCGGTTCGTGTTGGTCGTGTTGCTCATGGCCAGGTCCTTTCGTCGGTCCCGTTCCCGGTCGGGAACGGTTACATCTCCCGCCCGGAACGCAGCCGGAGCCGCTGGGCGTACAGGTCGACGCCCCACCCGAGGACCGGGTCAGGGACATTCCGGTTGGGGCGACCGCGAGCCAGCATGGCGTCCAGCAGGTCCGAGCCCTCGCTACACATCATCTCGGCGACCAGCTTTCCGCAGATGGTGCCCCGGCTCAGCCCAGTTCCATTGTGTACGCCGGCGGCAAAGATCCCGTCGACGAGGCGACCGAAGACCGGCTCGCCGTTGCGGGCCATGCTTAGCGGCCCGCCCCATGTGTACTCGAAGGGCACGTGGACCAGTCCCGGGAACCGCGCCTCGAAGGCTCGCCGGTGGGCCCGGCCGGCCCGCTGGCGGCGGCGTCCCCCAGCCAGCGAGTGGCGGCTGTACGAGTAGACGTTCCGAATCAGGATGCGGCCGTCGCTCAGCCGTCGCACTGTGGTGCCCGACGGGGCGGCGGGGATCACCCCCCAGGTACGCGGGCCGCCAATGGAGGCCGACTCCCCATCGGTCAACGGCCGGGTCATTGACCCCCAGGTGACGACTGGGATTAGGTGGTGGCGGTAAAAGCCGAACCCCGAGAGGAAGCCGTTGTTGGCCAGCAGCAGTTCCGGCGTGCGGACACTGCCCCTGTCGGTCCATAACTCGTGGGGCGGTCCGGCGTCTAGCCACGTCACTGTTGTCTCCTCGTGCACCACCACGTTGGCCGGCAGGCTGGTGGCCAGACCCCGGCACAGGGCAGCGGGTTGCATGAGAGCGGTGCCCGGGGTGTGGAGACCGCGGACGTAGTGGTCGATGCCCAGTCGGTCGACCAGGGCGTCGCCTTCCAGGACCTCGTAGGGCTCTCCGATCCGGTCCAGGGTTGCTGCGAAATGCTCTAGTTCGGTGGAGCCCCGGTCGGTGCAGGCCGCGTGGGTTTTGCCGCCCCATATCCAGTCACAGTCAATGTCATGACTGGTGACCGCGTCGTTGAGGTAGGCCAGCCCAGCGCGGTTCAGGGCGATCTGTTGCTTCTCGAACTCAACGGCCTCGGCGAACCCTTCGGAGCGGATGTTGTGGGCGTGGTCGATGCCGAACCCTGATGACCGGCCCGCTGCGCCGTTTCCGATCCGTCCCGCCTCCAGCAGAAGGACGCGGGCGTCGGGACGTAGTTCCCCCAGCCGTCGGGCCGCTGCAAGTCCGGTGAAGCCGGCGCCCACCACCACCACGTCAGCCTCCGTCGGCCCGACGAGGGGAGCGGCCGGGAGAACCTCGGGAAGGGTCTCAAACCAGCCGTTGTCGCGGCGGGTGCGCGGTAGGAGGGTTACGGCTCCCACAGGGTCTAGGACAGGTCCATCCAGATGGTCTTCAACTCCGTGTACTGCTCATGGGCGGCGATCGATTTATCCCGCCCGCCGAAGCCCGACTGCTTAAATCCGCCGAATGGGGTGGTGATGTCACCCTCGCCGTAGCAGTTCACGGCCACCGTGCCGGCCCGGATGGCCCGGGCCGCTAGGTGGGCGGTCCGCAGGTCGGTGGTGTGGATGGTGCCGGCCAGGCCGTAGTCGGTGTCGTTGGCCAGGCGGATGGCCTCCTCCGGGGTGTCGAAGGCGGTCACGGCCAGCACCGGTCCGAAGACCTCCTCGCGGGCCAGGCGGCTGTCGGGGTCGACGTCGGTGAACACGGTGGGCTCCACGAACCAGCCGCCGCTCTCTTCGCGGACCCGGTTGCCGCCCACCGCGCACGTCGAGCCAGCCTCGTGGGCGTCGGCGATGTGGCTCAGCACCTTGTCGAGGTGGGCCTCCTCGATCATGGCGCCCATGGTCGTCTCGGCCACCAGGGGGTCGCCGACCACCCAGTCGCGGCTGCGTTCGGCGATGCGTTCCAGTAGCTCGTCCTCGACGGACCGCTGGACGATGAGCCGGGAGTTGGCGCTGCAGTTCTGCCCGCCATTCCAGAAGATGCCCTCGCAGATCCCGGTGGCCGCGGCGTCCAGGTCGTCGGCGTCGGCCATGACGATGACCGGGCTCTTGCCGCCGCACTCCAGCAGGACCTCTTTGAGGTTGGAGTCGGCCGAGTAGCGCAGGAAGTGGCGGCCCACCTCGGTCGAGCCGGTGAAGGCCACGCAGTCCACGTCGGGGTGCAGGCCGATGGCCGCGCCGGCTGTCTCGCCGAACCCGGGCACCACGTTGAACACCCCATCGGGGATGCCGGCCTCGACGGCCAGCTCGGCGATGCGGATGGTCGACATGGAGGTTTGCTCGGCGGGCTTGACCACGCAGGTGTTGCCGGCGGCCAGGATCGGGCCGATCTTCCAGCCGGCCATCATGAGTGGGTAGTTCCAGGGCAGGACGGCACCGACCACGCCGATGGGCTCGCGGACCACCATGCCCACCTTGCCCGGGCCCGACGGTGAGAGCTGGTCGTAGAGCTTGTCGGCGGCCTCGGCGTGCCAGCGCAGGGTGGCCACCAGGTCGGGGACGTCGAGGCCGGAGCAGTCGCTGATCGGCTTGCCGGCCTCCAGGGTCTCGATGATGGCCAACTCGTCAGTGTGGGCCTCGACCAGGCTGGCAAATCGAAGGATCAGCATCTTCCGGTCGACAGGGGCCAGCCGCCCCCAGGGCCCCTCCTCGAAGGCGGTACGGGCTGCGGCGACGGCACGGTCCACGTCGGCGGTGTCGCCCTCAGCCACCTGGGCCAGCTCACGACCAGTGGCCGGGTTGAGGGTGGCGAAGGTCTTCCCGGAGGCTGCCTCCACGCTGCGGCCGCCGATGACGGCCCGGGTGGGTGGATCGATGGACGCGGCCAGGGCGGTCGGGTCGGCGAGGTCGATGGTCATCGGGCAGTTCCCTTTGGTCGAGCACGGCCCACGCCGGCATGGTCGGTCATCTGGACGAGCCAGTCCCGCTCGTCCTCCCACTCCCGGAAGACCAGGCGGTCCCGGTGCACCCCGTTGACGGGGAGAGTGGACAGTGCGGCCTGGAGGGCGACGCGGCCCTGATGGGTCATGGGTAGTACCGGGCGGCGGCACGGGCCGACGGTCCGGCCGACCATGTTGGCCGCCGTCTTGACCGCCGAGTTGTACTCGGCCTCGTGCGGGTTGTCCCAGAAGTAGAGGTTGGCCGGGAGCATCCGTCGCCACAGGTCCATGGCCTCGGCGTGGCGACCGGCCGTGATGTGGTCGTAGAGGGCCACGCACTCGTGCGGCATGACGTTGGCCGCGCCCCAGATCCATCCGGCGCTGCCGGCCATGAGGGCGAACGGGGCCAGCGGGTCGGCCCCGGCCAGCACGTGGCCGCCAATGCCCAGGAGTTGCTGGAGGCGGATCAGGTCGCCGGTGGAATCCTTGATGTAGTCGATGTTCTCCATGGCTATGAGCCGGCGGTACAGGTCCGGGGTGATGTCGAAGCCGGACTGGGCCGGGATGTTGTACAGCACGATTGGGGCGTCGATGGCCCGGGCCAGCTTCTCGTAGTGGTACAGCACGCCCCGCTCGGACGGTCCCTCGAAGTACGGGGGGAGGACCATCACGGCGCTGGCCCCCAGGTCGATGGCGGCCCGGGAGTTCTCGATGGCGTCCACCGAGGTGATGGCCGAGGTCTGGCAGATGACCGGGATGCGGTCCGCCACCTGGTCGATACCGACCCGGAAGATGTGGTCCTTCTCGGCGGCCGACAGGAAGGCGAACTCGCCGGTGCCGGCGGCCAGCACCAGGCCGTGTACGCCGGCCTCGACGAGGCTCTCGACGTGGTCGCGTAGGCGTCCCTCGTCGACGGACTCGCCGCTGTCGTCGAACGGGGAGCTCATGGCGGCGCAGACGCCGTGGAGGAGCGGCCGGTCGGGTCCGGTGCCGTTGCTGGTGGTCATCGGGTGTTCCCTCCCTGGGATGGGATGGTCGGGGCGGCGGTCCTCATGAGACCAGGTCGGGGAGTTCGGCGTCGCGGCGGGCCACGAACTCGTCGAGCTCGGCACGGACGTCGTCGTCCAGGGCCGGCTCCTCGTACTCCTCGAGGAGCTGGCGGCACTTCGCGGTGGCCCGGTCCTCGGCGCTGAGGGCGCCGTCGGCCAGCCACTGCTCGTAGTTGTCACTGTTCATCATCTCGGGCATCGAGAAGGCGGTCTGGAAGTTGGCCAGGGTGTGGGCGGTGCCCAGGTGGTGGCCGCCGGGCGGGACCTCGCGCATGGTGTCCAGCACCTCGTCGAGGTCGTCGAACGACACGCCGCTGCCCAGTCGGTACATCATCTCCAGCTGTTCGCTGTCTAGGACCCACTTGGCGTAGCTCTGGCACATGGCGCTCTCCAGGTAGCCGGTGGTGGACAGCACGAAGTTGGTGCCGGCCATGAGCACGCCGTACATGTTGCGGGCCGCCTCATAGCCGGCCTGGGCGTCAACCATCTTGGAGCTGGAGCAGGATCCGCTGCACCGCGACGGCAGCCCGTAGTGGCGGGCCATCTGGGCGGTGAGCAGGTTCATGTGGCAGATCTCGGGCGTGCCGGCCTGCGGGGCGCCGGTCTTCATCGACACCGTGGACACCCACTGGCCGTAAAGGGCGGGGGCACCAGCCCGGACCAGTTGCGAGAACGCCACGCCGGTCAGGGCCTCGATGTTGACCTGGATGACGGCGCCGACCGTCGAGGCCGGTGTGGAGGCACCGCCCAGCACGAAGGGGCTGAACAGGGTGGCCTGGTTGGCCGCCGCGAACACCCGGACGCTGTCCAGCATGGTCTTGTCCCAGACGAGGGGAGTGTTGCCGTTGGCCAGGCAGGTCATGACCGTGGTGTCGCGCACGACGTCCTGGCCGAAGACGATCCCCGCCATGTGCAGGCTGTCCTCGGCCCGCTCCTTTGACGTCACGGCCCCCATGAACGGCTTGGACGAGTAGGTCAGCAGGTTCTGGGTCATGTAGAGGTGTCGCTTGGGGACCGGGACGTCCATCGGCTCGCAGACCACGCCGCCCGACATGTGCAGGGCCGGCGACAGGTGGTTGAGTTTGGTGAAATTCTTGAAATCCTCCAGGGTCCCTGGGCGCCGGGTGCCGTCCAGACCCAGTACGTACGGGGCGCCGTAGGACGGCGTAAAGATGGTCTTTCCGTTGCCTACCGTCACTGTGTGGGTCGGGTCCCGGGCCACCATGGTGTACGAAGAGGGGGCGGTGCCGACGAGGGCCATCAGATGCTCGCGGTCGAGGCGCACCCGGGCGCCGTCCACGGCAGCTCCGGCGTCTCGCCACAGGGCCAGGGCGTCGTCGCAGCGGAACTCCACTCCGACCTCCTCCACGACGTCCATCGAGGCGTCGTGTATGACCTGCACCTGGTCGTCGGACAGCAGGTCTACCCATGGGATTCGGCGTTCCATCTCGGGAAGCCAGGAGCGGGTCCTGGTGCGTCGTCTGGCGGCCCGGGCGTCACGTCCCTGCCGGACGCGACCCAGTTCAGGTTCGACCGCGGTATCGGTCATCGGGGCTCCGGGGCGCGTCTCACCGGGGGATGCTCCCCATGATCGGACCCAAATGCAAGGCCGGCGTGGATTGTCGGGGGTGGCGACCGCTGCGAGACTCCGTCCGTGTCCGACGCTCCTACTTCCGATCCGATCCGTGCTGGGCGTGGAGCTCTCGGCCACCTGCGGGTTGCGGACTTCAGTCGGGTTCTGGCCGGTCCCATGGCGACAATGGTGCTGGCCGACCTGGGGGCGGACGTGGTCAAGGTCGAACAGCCTGGCGTGGGCGACGAGACGCGTACCTGGGGCCCGCCGTGGTGGGGGGAGGGCGAGGAGGCGGCCAGTACCTACTACCTGGGCCTGAACCGCAACAAACGCAGCATCGCCCTGGACCTACGGGACCCCGACGACCTGGACGTAGCCAGCCGCATCGCCCTAGGGGCCGACGTGGTGGTCGACAACTTCCGGGTTGGGACGATGGCCCGGTTCGGCCTCGACCGGGACTCGTTGGCCGAGCGGAGGCCGGACCTCATCACGTGTTCGGTAACCGGCTTCGGCAGCACAGGGAAGGGTGCCGAATTGGCCGGCTACGACTTCCTCGTGCAGGCCATGAGCGGCGTGATGGCCATAACCGGTCGGGCTGATGGCGAGCCGACAAAGGTTGGATCGGCCGTGGTCGACAAGCTCACCGGGCTCTACGCGGCGATTGCCATCCTGGCCGCCGTGGAGGAGCGTCGGGTCAGTGGCCTCGGCCAGCATGTCGAAGTGTCACTGATGGGCTCGGCCCTGGCCGGGCTACTGAACGTGGGTTCGAGCCATGTGGTGGCTGGTACCGACCCGGGTCGGCAGGGCAACCGCCATCCGTCCATCGTCCCGTATCAGCCCTATCGCACGGCCGACGGGGTGCTGGCCGTCGCGGCGGCCAGCCCGTCGCTGTGGGAGAAGCTCTGTACGGCGCTGGACCGGGAGGTCTGGCTGACTGACGAGCGGTTCGCCAACAACGAGGCTCGTATGGTTCATGCTGACGACCTGGAGGCCGAGATTGAGGGCGTCCTGGCCGAGAGGTCGACGGCCGAGTGGCTGGAGTGCCTACGGGCCGCCGGCATTCCGGCTGGCCCGATCAACACGGTCCGCGGGGCATTTCGGGACGCCGCCGAGCTGGGCTTGGACCCGGTCGACGAATTAGATGATGGGGGAACGACGGGTGGCCGGCCGGGGCCGTTCCGTTCGGTTCGGTCGCCTATCCGGATGTCGGCCACCCCGCCGACGGTTCGTCGTCGACCACCGACCAACGATGAGCATGGCCGGGAGGTGCGCTCCGAACTGGAGGACTGACCGTGCCGGCCGCGCAGCCGGTCGGATTAGGGCTCGATGATGTTATAGAAGCGCGGGAACGGCGTTACGCAAGCGAACAGGGATCGGAGGCCGTTCACGTTGCCTTCGGCGACCAGCGAACCGTCGTCCAGCAAGGCGTCGATGGTGGCGCCCTCAGCGATCATGCGCTCGATGGCCGCTCGGTTGCCTCGGACCATCACGTCGGGCGTGGGGTAGGTCCGGTCGGGGACGGAGTGCATGGTCCCGTTCGAGAGTTCGATCCGCACCGCGGTGTCCTGGTCGGTGATGTGCCAGTTCACGGCCAGTGGGCCGACGGCCACGGCGGCCGGTCCGTCCAGTGAGGCGGCGATGAGATCGAAGGCCTGCTGGAGGTCCATGCCGGTGACTAGTTCGGGGCGCGGCCGGCTCGTCGACTCGAGGGTCAGCGAGCCGTTGCGCAGTTCCTGGGCCCCGGTTAGGTAGATGTCTCGCCACGGTCCGCTTTCGGCCCGGTAGGCCAGTTGTTCAAAGGCGTCGGCCTGTAGTAGGCGGGCTTCTTCACAACTCGGGTCGGTGAACACGGCGTGCCGGAGGACTTCAGCCACCCAACGGTGGTCACCGGCCTCGTAGGAGACCCGGGCTTGTTCCAGTAGCCGGTCCATGCCCCCCATGAAGTCCACGTAGCGTTTTCCGGCCTCCACCGGTTCGTACGGTTCGAGGCTGGAGGGGTGGCCGTCGTAGAAGCCGAGGTAGCGCTGGTAGACCGCCCGGACGTTGTGGCTGACCGTGCCGTAGTAGCCGTGGCACAGGTAGTCATCCCACAGGCCGGGCGGAAGGTCGATGGCGGCCGAGACTTCGTTTGGGGTCAGCCCCAGGTTGATGAGCCGCATGGCTTGATCGTGCAGCCACCGGTAGAGATCACGTTGGCGGGTCAAGTAGTCCCGGACCGCCTCGCCGCCCCAGTGGGGCCATCCATGGCTGGCGAACACCACGTCGGACACCTCACCCCAACGGTCCAGGGCCTCATCGATGTAGCGGCTCCACATGAGAGCATCGCGAACGAGGGCTCCTCGCAGAGTGAGCACGTTGTGCATGGTGCCGGTGCAGTTCTCGGCCATGCACAGGGCCCGGTGTTCGGGGAAATAGAAGTGCATCTCGGCTGGTGCCTCGGTCTCCGGAGTGAGCTGGAACTCCACCCGGATGCCGTCCAGCACCAGTTCCTGGCCGGTTTCGGTGATCTCGATGGTCGGCGGGACCAGCGCTGAGGATCCGGTGGGCACGCCCTTTCCCAGGCCCTGGTCGACGTGTCCCTGTTCATCCCAGGGGAGGAGCATCCCAAACTGATACATGGCCCGTCGGCCCATGGCTGGTCCGGCCAGCAGGTTCTCGGCCACTGCCTCTCGGAGGAACCCTTCCGGGGCCACGATCGGAACCTCGCCGGCGTCGATGCGCTCCTGTTCCACCATGCCGAGAATCCCACCGAAGTGGTCGACGTGGGAGTGGGTGTAGATCACAGCGGTGACTGGACGAGACCCAAGGTGCTCGGTAACGAGTTCGAAGGCCGCCCGGGCCGTCTCGGTGGTGGTCAGCGGGTCGATCACCACCCACCCCTTGTTGCCGCGGATGAAAGTTGCGGTCGAGGTGTCGAAGCCTCGTACCTGGTAGAAGCCGTCGATCACCTCATAGAGGCCGTGCTGGGCGTTGAAGCCGGCCTGGCGCCACAGTGACGGGTTGACGGTGTCGGGGCATGGCCCTTGGACGAAGTCCGACTTCGAGAGATCCCAGGAGATGGGCAGCCACGGGTTCGGGTGGATCTTCTCGATGACCGGCTCGGTCCTGGTGGCGATGAAGCCCCGGGCCACATCGGCTGCGTCGGTGCCGTCGTCGGGGGGCAAGGAGGCGCCAAAGGCCTCGAGGTCGGCCCGCACGAAGGACGTAGCGGGCTTCTTGGCCCGTGGGTCATCGGTCATGGGGCCTCCTCGGAGATCGGGGCCGTCAGGGTCGGTCAGGGGCCGGAGAAGACGGGACCGGTGTGGCCCAGCATGGGCACTGGCCCGGGGCCGTCCTGGTAGCGGTTCAACTCGAAGCGGCCGACGACGAAGTGGTGGACCTCGTCGGGGCCGTCGGCCAGCCGGAGGGTGCGTTGCTGGGTGTACATCCGGGACAGAGGGGTCCACTGGGAGACCCCGGTGGCTCCGTGCACCTGGATGGCCTCGTCGATGATCCGGCAGACCCGCTCGGGCACCATGGCTTTCACGGCGCTGATCCACACCCGGGCCTCGGCGTTGCCCATGGTGTCCATGGCCCTGGCGGCTCGCAGGACCATCAGCCTCATGGCCTCGATCTCGATTCGGGCCCGGGAGACCACCTCCATGTTCTTGCCCAGGTGGGCGATGGTCTTCCCGAAGGCCTCGCGGTGCAGGCCCCGGCGGCACATGAGCTCGATGGCCCGCTCGGCGGCCCCGATTGAGCGCATGCAGTGGTGTATGCGGCCCGGCCCGAGTCGCATCTGGGAGATTTCGAAGCCCCGGCCCTCGCCGAGCAGGATGTTCGACGCCGGGACCCGGGCGTCGTCGAAGGTGATGTGCATGTGACCGTGGGGAGCGTCGTCGTCGCCGAACACATGCATCGGGTGGTCGATGGTGACCCCCGGGTTGTCGATAGGGACGAGGATCTGCGACTGCCGGCGGTGTGGGGGGCCGTCGGGGCTGGTCTGCACCATGGTGATCATTACCTTGCACCGGGGGTCGCCGGCACCCGAGATGTAGTACTTGGTCCCGTTAATCACCCACTCCTCGCCGTCCAGGACGGCCCGGCAGGCGATGTTCTTGGCGTCCGAGGAGGCCAAGTCGGGTTCGGTCATGGCGTAGGCCGACCGGATCTCGCCGTTCAGGAGGGGCTCTAGCCACCGCTCCTTCTGCTCCGGGGTGCCGACCCGCTCCAAGACCTCCATGTTCCCGGTGTCGGGAGCCGAGCAGTTGAGGCTTTCCGAAGCCAGGGGGTTCTTCCCCAGTTCAGCAGCGATGTAGGCATAGTCCAGGTTGGACAGGCCCTCGCCGGTCTCGGCGTCGGGAAGGAAGAAGTTCCACAGGCCGGCCCGTCGGGCCTCGGCCTTGAGCTCGGCCAGGATGTCCAGCTGCCCCGGGTGGTATCCCCAGTGGTCGGTGCGCTCGGCCCCGAGGCGGTGGAACTCGAGAGTGACCGGCTCCACCTCATCGGCGATAAACGAGCGGACCTGGTCGTAGAGGGGCCGGGCCCCATCGGACATGGTCAGGTCCAGCGATGGGTCGCTCGGGTCGTCGATGTGCAGGCCGGGGCCGGTGGCCATGGGTTGGATCCTCCGAGGATTGGTCGGGGGCGAACCTAGGCGGTCTGGTAGACGGTCTCCCCAGCGGGCATGATGCGCGCCATGGGAGTGGCTGACGAGGTATTGGGGCTATTCGCCGCCCAGGGTTCCAATAGCTACACCGAGCAGGTGACCATGGAGGAGCACGCCCGTCAGGCCGCGGCGCTGGCCCGGGCTGAGGGGGCGTCCGACGCCCGGGTGCTGGCTGCCCTGCTCCACGACATCGGCCACTTCCTGGATGAGCCGGACTCCGAGTTCGGGGTAACCGACCACGGCACGTCGGGTGGGGTGTGGCTGGCCGAGCGGTTCGTGGAGGAGGTCAGCGAACCTGTTCGGCTCCACGTGGCCGCCAAGCGGTACCGGTGCTTCGTCGACCCCGGCTACCAGTCTCGGCTCAGCTCGGCTTCGGTGGGAACGCTTCGCCTCCAGGGAGGCCCGATGTCGACCGACGAAGCGGAGGCCTTCGAGGCCGAGCCGCACGCCGATGGGGCCCTGGCCGTCCGGTCTTGGGACGACGGGGGGAAAGTTGACGGTCTAGACGTTCCCCCGTTGACCGCGTGGCAGACACTGCTGGAGGATCCGAGGTTCCACCGGTGAGCGGCCTTTCAGTCACCTCGGTGTTACCCGACGAGGTGACGGTGGAGTTGTCCGGGGGTCCGGCCCGGTTTCACGCCATCTGGCTGCGGGACAACGCGCGAGACGATGCCTCGCGCCACGCCGGGAACGACCAGCGCCTCTTCGACGTGACCGACTTACCCGACCACGTGGTGGTCCGGGCCGCCGAGGTGGTGGATGGGCGGCTGCGGGTGGAGTTCGAACCGGATGGAGCGATCAGCACCTATGACGCGGTGTGGCTGGAGGCCCACCGCTATGACGGGCCGATCGATATCTCGCCGTCGGTGACTGTTCCCTGGTCGGCCGATGGGTTCGTTGTGCACCGCCTGGCTTGGAGGGACCGCGGAGACATGGCGGTCCGTGCCGAGGCCGACGGAGCCTTGGTGCGCGACGGCCTGGTCGTGGTGCACGGCCTGGGCACCGGCGAAGACCCTGGAGTCGGCATCAGGGACGTGGCCGGCCTGTGGGGTCCGATTCGGCCGACCAACTACGGCGAGGTCTTCCACGTGCGGGCCCAGGCCGACCCGGTGAACCTGGCTTTCACGCCACGGGCCCTAAACGTGCATACCGACAACCCGTACCGCCGTCCGGTTCCCGGCTACCAGCTGTTGCACTGCCTGGTAGCCAGCGGGAGCGGTGGGGTGACCGTTCTGGTCGACGGATTCCGGGCCGCCGAGGTGCTGCGCCACGAGGATCCGGAGGCGTTCGCCGTGTTGGTTGGCCGACGGGTGCCCTTCCGATGGGCGGGGGATGGATTCGATTTGCGGAATCGGTCGGCGCTAGTCGAGGTGGACGATCGGGGCGAGGTGCGAGCCGTGCGGTACAACAACCGGTCAGCGGGCCCCTTCGACCTGCCTTACGACGAAATGGCCGGGTTCTACGAGACCTACCGCACCTTCGCCCGGATGCTGCATCGACCGGAACTCGAGTTGCGGTTCACCCTGGCTCCCGGTGAGTGCTTGGTGTTTGACAACGAGCGGATCCTGCACGGCCGGGATGGCGAGGCCGATCCGGGCCGGTATCTCCAAGGCTGCTACCTGGACCGGGACTGGGTCCACGGAAGGGCTGCCCCACTCCCCGACTGACCGATCACTCTTTAATAGCCTGTGTAACACGGATCCTGTGATACACATAGAGACATGGCAAACTTGACCCTGGCCATCGACGACGACCTTCTCCACCGGGCCCGGGTGCGGGCTGCTGAGCAGGGCACCTCAGTCAACGCGGTGGTCCGAGATCTGTTGGTCGCATATTCGGCCGCCGACCGGGTGGAAGCGGCGCGCCGTCGCCTAGTGGCTCTTTCGGTCTCCTCAGCCGCCGGGTCCGGAGGGCGACCGATTGTTCCCGACGGCCCGTGAGCCGTACTTTCGTCGACGCTTCGGTCCTCGTCCGGCTGTTTGACGACGACGCCCCCGAGCGCCAGGCAGCGGCCCGGGCCCTAGTGGGCGCTACCGACGGGTCGGCCCTGGTCGTGTCGGGTCCCGGCCTGGCCGAGTTTCACCACGTGGTGACGGTCCTCCTCGCCCGTCCACTTCAATCGATAGTGGCCGGCCGAGCCCTGGCCGAGCTGGCTGAGTTGACCGTGGTGCCGGCGGACGCCTCGCTAGTTCTGGCCGCTGCCGACACTGCGTCCGAGCACGGCCTAACTGTTCGGGACGCTCTGGCCGTCGAGGCGGCGGTGGTCGGTGGCTGTGGCCGCATGGTCACCGAATCCCTCTCCGTGGGCACCGTGATCCGGGGCGTTCGGATCGAGGATCCCGCGGTGGGTAGCAATCCGTGATTTTGGGTATGGCCGATGGTGTTGGAAGGTTCGTATGAAGAAGATCAGCGGGTTGGTTTGCCACGACGTGGACGCATACGGCATCCGCATTCATGTTGCCGAAGTAGGAGAGGGCCCGCTGGTGCTGTTCGTGCACGGGTTCCCCGAGTCCTGGTATTCGTGGCGGAACCAGCTTCCAGCCGTGGCCTCAGCTGGTTACCGAGCAGTGGCTATCGACGTCCGTGGTTATGGGTCCTCGGAGGCCCCTGAGGCGACCGATGCGTACCGGCTGGTCGATTTGGCCGGTGATTGTGTCGGCGTAGTTGAAGCCCTTGGAGAGTCGGAAGCGGTCATTGTTGGTCACGACTGGGGTTCGCCCATCGCCAGCACGGCTGCCCTCCTACGCCCCGACGTGTTTCGGGCGATGGCCCTGCTCAGCGTTCCGTACACCCCTCGGAACGAAGTGCGACCGAGCGACTTCTTCCAATCCCTCGGAGGGGAGGATGTCTTCTACATTGACCACTTTCAGGAGCCGGGCGTGGCCGAGGCCGAGATCGCCGCCGATCCGGTCGCCTGGTTGGGCGCCTTCTACCTCAACGCCTCGGGCGGAGCTCCGGAGTCGGCACCCGGTGAACCGCCCCGGTTCTTCACCGAATCCGGGGGTCGTCTCGTGGACCGTTTGGCGCCGTGGACCGGGCCATTGGCCTGGCTCTCCTCCGAAGATCTGGCGTTTTACGCCGACGAGTTTGCCCGTGCTGGGTTCTCGGGAGGCCTGAACCGGTACCGGTGCATGGACCGCGACTGGCTTGACCTCCGGGCTTGGCACGGAGCGAAGATTCGACAGCCCTCATTGTTCATCGGCGGGGAGAAGGATGGGCCGACAGCGTTTGGCGCTGGCAGCATCGCACGGTTCCCGGAGACCCTTCCCGGCCTGCACGCCTCAGTGATTCTCCCGGGTGTCGGTCACTGGATTCAACAGGAGGACGCTGAGGGAACTAACGCCGTTGTCTTGGGGTTCCTTAATGCACTGAGGTGAGCCGACACGCAGGGAGAAGCGGCCTGGAGGCGTCGCCTAGGGTTTCTTCATGGGAAGGGGCGATCACGGCCGGTTGACCCGCTCACTGGGCCTCCGCCACGTCTTCGCCCTCTCCACGGGGGCCATGCTCTCCTCCGGCCTGTTCCTGCTTCCCGGCTTGGCAGCCTCCAAGGCGGGACCGGCCGCGGTCGTGGCCTACCTGCTGGCCGGGGTCCTGGCCGTGCCGGCCATGCTCAGCGTGTCGGAGCTCGCTACGGCCTTGCCCAAGGCGGGCGGCGCCTACTATTTCCTGGAGCGGGCGCTGGGGCCGGCGGTGGGCACGGTGGCCGGCTTCGGTACCTGGCTCTCTCTGGTCCTCAAGGACGCCTTCGCCATGGTCGGGATGAGCGCCTACCTGGTGCTGATCCTGGACGTGGACGCCACGAGCCTGGCGTTGGTGCTGATCGCCCTGTTCACGCTGGTGAACGTGATTGGGTCCAAGGCCAGTGCCTCAATGCAGCTGGCCCTCGTGGTGGTGGTTCTGGCCACTATGGGCTGGTTCATCGTGGACGGGCTATTCGAGACAGCGTCGGCTGGGTTCGACGGGTCAAACCTGGATCCCTTCTTCACCTCCGGTACCAGTGGCGGGGTGGCGGTCGTCGGCCTCGTCTTCGTCTCCTACGGGGGCCTGACCAAGGTGGCCAGCGCCGCCGAGGAGGTCGACGATCCGTCTCACCGCATCCCGCTAGGTATGGCTCTGTCCCTGGCTGTGGCCACCATCCTGTACACCCTGGGTGTACTGATCACTGTGGCTGTTGTCCCGGCCGACGTCCTTCACGGCGACCTGGCGCCTATCCACACGGCGGCCGAGGCGATACTGCCAAAGATCGGGGTGTGGCTAGTCGTGGTGGCCGCCCTGGCTGCCTTCTCCTCGGCGGTCAACGCCGGGATCCTGGCCGCCGCCCGCTACCCGATGGCCATGGCCCGCGACGGCCTGCTTCCGGCCTGGATGGGCGGGCTCAGCCGCTTCGGCACTCCGGCGGTCGGCGTGGTCATGACCGGTGCCGCCATCGCCGGGGTGGTGGTGGCCTTTGACGCCGAAGCCATCGCCAAGCTGGCCAGCGCCTTCGTGCTGCTGACCCTCGGTCTGGTGAACCTGGCCGTACTGGTCCTGCGGGCCTCAGAGATCCAGTCCTACGCCCCCGCCTTCCGGTCTCCGCTTTACCCATGGACCCAGTTGACCGGCATCGCCGTGTCGGCCTTCCTAATCTCTCAGTTGGGCATTGCCGCCCTGGTGTTCATAGGGGTGGTGGCCGCCGTGGGTTGGGCTTGGCACCACCTGTACGCCACGCCCCGTACCGACCGGGCGGGCGCCATCCTGCACGTCTTCCGTCGGTGGGGGCAAGACGCCGACGACCTCCTGGACCGGGAGATCAGCGCGGCCATGGCCGGACACGGCCTTCGCAGCAACGACGACTACGCGGGCCTCATCGCCAGGGCCGTGGTGCTTTCCATCCCGGCCGGCACCGACATCGCTGAGGCGGCCGGTCGGGCGTCCAGCGTGCTGTCGGACCGCATCGGGGTGCCTACCGAACGCGTCACCGAGCGGTTCCTTGACACTGGCTCGCTGTGGATCCAGCCGTCGGACGATCACCCCACGGCTACCCCGGTAGCCCTATTCGACGCCATCGACACAGACCAACTGGTCATCGTCCGAGCGGCCTCCGGCATCCGGATCCCAGCGGCGTGGGGTGGGTCCGGAGAGCTGGTCAACGCCCTGTTCTTTCTGGCCGGGACGTCGTCGGATCCCGGTCGGTCGCTGCGCCTTGCCGGCGAGCTGGCCGGCTTCCTCCACACTGGAGCCCGGGCCTGCGGCCAGGCGACCACCGAGGCCGAGGTCAAGTCTGCGCTGCTTCCCGACCGGGCCGTCCGCCAGTACGCCCTACTGCCCGAAGGCCTGGACGCCGGCCTGATCGGCCGACGAGTGGGGGGGTTGCACCTGCCCGAGGGCGCCGAGGTGGCGGCGGTGACCCGTTTCGGGGTGCCACTGGACGTTGACGACACCCTGGTGCTGGAGGCCGATGACCAGATCACGATCGTGGGCCCGGAGGACGCCATGCCAGCCCCGGGTGACCCGGTCCCCCTGGGCTGAGGTCGACGGTCAGGTCAGGAGCAGACGGCGGACCTCTGCTGCTCCAGCCACCCGATTGGCGTCGGTGGCCGCGATAGGCGCCAGATTGATGTCTCGGGCTCCAGCTTCAAGGTAGGGACGGAGCTGATCGGCGATTTCGGCTGGCGTCCCGACCGGGGAGTACCGCTCGAAGGCCGCGTAGGGCATGCCGTAGAATTTCTCCATGGCCGGGGCCAGCACGGACGTCCCCTCGTCCGGTGTATCACCCAGGCCGACCCAGATCTGGTAGCCGTGCCGCCAGGACACGTCGGTCCGCCCGGCGTCGGCGGCCACCTTCTTGGCGCGGGCCACGCCCTCGGCGAACCGGGCCGGTGAGCACCAGGTAGCCAGCCAGCCGTCGCCCCGTTGCCCCGCCCGGTCGATCGCCGCGTTCGACCGGCCGCCCACGGTGACCGGGACGGGCGGCGACGGCGCCGGGTGAATGCATACGTTGGGGGCGTCGTAGAAATCGCCCCGGTGGTCGACCGTCCCACCGGCCAGCAGCGGCCGCAGCACATCCAGCGCTTCGTCGGTCCGACGACCCCGGGTGGCTGGATCCACGCCCACCACCTCCATCTCGTGGCGGTCCTCCCCGCCCACCCCGACCCCGAACGTGAGGCGCCCTGGGGCGTGGAGGGCCAGAGTCGAGATCTGGCGGGCCACGGCCACCGGGTGGCGCAGGGCCAGAAGGTAGACGCCCAGGTACACGCCGATCGTGGGGTGCAGACCAGCCAGCCAAGACACGGTGGTCAGGCCATCCATGCCCCTTCCACCGAAGAAGGCAATGTGATCGGCGGTCAGCAGGTGGTCAAGGCCGCCGTCGGCCACCGCCCCGACGTAGTCCGCTGCCTCGTCCCGGGAGGCGAACCCGCCTGGGGGGAGCGACACACCGACCCGGATCCCCGGGTCGGGAGTCGGGCTCACGGCGTTCGCTTCTCCCCGAACCGGTCCCACGAAGTGATTTTCTCGGCGCCGCGGTGCCGTGGAGCCACACCCCACTTCCCGGTCGGATGGCCGAGGGGTAGCAGAGCCAGCACCTCGTAACGTTCGGGGATCCCCAGGAGGTCCCGCACCTCGCCCTCGTAGATGCGATGCAGGGTCGTCATGGCTGTCCCCAGGTCGAGCGAACGGGCGGCCAGCATGAAGTTCTGGATGGCCGGGTATACCGAGGCGTGGGTGGGTCCGACCGGCATGGGGCCCTCGTCGTCGTGGACCGTCATGTCGATGGACGGCATGAGCAGCAGCACGAGGACCGGCACGTGCTCCAGGTTCTGGGCCAGGTGGACGGTGGCCCGGTTGTTGCGCTCCCAGCCCTCGCGGACGGCGTCGTTAGGGAACTCGGTCGGGGCGATGACCGGCTCGTAACGGGCCCAGCCCCGGCGGTAGATCTCGGCTAGGCCGAGCCGCAGGTTGGGGTCCCGGACAACCATGAACTGATAGGGCTGGATATTGCCCCCGCTGGGAGCCTGGACGGCGGCTCGCAGGCACGTCCAGACGTCGTCGTCGCTGACCGGTTCATCGGTATACCGGCGCATAGCTCGGTTGGTCATCAGGCCGTCGAGCAGCCCGATCTCGTTGCCGCGGGTTTCGCCCGTCCTGTAGTCCATGCCTTTCCTCCTCAGAGATCCGTCTACTTGCCGGTGAAACGGGGTTCGCGCTTCTCAGTCAGGGCGGCCAGGGCCTCGGTGAAGTCCTCGGACGCAAAGGTCACGGTCTCCAGGGCCGTGGACAGGTCGAAGGCCGTGCCGCAGGTCTGCTTGATCCAAGCGTTCACCGCCTGCTTGGTGAACTGGACGGCCTGCGGAGCCCCGGCGGCTAGGCGCCGGGCCCAGGCCAGGCCGGCGGCCACGCACGCCTCGGGGTCGGGGGCCGTCTCCACGATGAGGCCCATCGACACGGCGTCGGCGGCCGTCACCGGATCTCCAGTCAGGAGGTACCGCTTGGCCAGTTGCGGGCCGACGGCCAGCGGCCAGGCCACGGTGCCGCCGTCGCCGGCCACGATCCCGACCTTCACGTGGGGGTCGCCAAGCTTGGCCGTCTCGGACATGACGGTTAGGTCGGCCAGCAGGGCGATGCTGGCCCCGAGCCCCATGGCGTGGCCGGTGACCGCGCACACGATGGGTAGGTGGACGTCCAGCATGTTCCAAACGATGGACTTGCCGTCCAGGCGCACCTCGGCGGCGTAGCCGGGCTCGGAGAAGCGGGGGAACCAGGCGAAGTCGCCGCCCGCCGTGAAGGCCCGCTCGGTACCGGCCAGCAGCACGGCCCGAGCTTGGCGCTCGTCGCGCAGGCGCTGGAACAAGTGGGTCAGCTCGTGGTGCATCTGGGCGTCAACCTTGTTGAGGTCGTCGTCCGGCTTGTCCACCGTCACCACGAGGACGTCACCGTCCCGGTCGAACCGCAGGTACTCAAACTCGGCCATGTCGTCCTCTCCGTGGCTCACGGCCGGGGTTCCCGGGGAAGCCCAAGCAACCGCTCGCCGATGATGTTGCGCTGCACCTCGCTGGTGCCGCCTCCGATTGTCAGGGCCCGGGAGAAGTAGTGCCCCCAGGCCCAGGGGTCCTCGTGTTCCTCGTAGGGGTAGTTCCCGTCCAGCATGGTCGACGGGCCCTCGAGGTCCTTCACCAGCGCCATGGCCTTCTGGCCGTGTTTGTCGCCGATGGCCTTGCGGACCGAGGACAGGGGGCCGGGGTCTCCGCCCGTGACCTGGGCGCTCATGATCCGACGGTTCAGGAGTCGCAGGATCACCATCTCGGTGTAAAGGTCGGCAATGCGTTGGCGCAGGACCGGATCAGAGCAGGCGAAGGACCGGAGCCTGTCGAGCACCGCCGGGTCGGCAGGGCCCCGTCCCCAGAGCACCCCGCCCTCCGACAGGGAGACCCGTTCGTTGGCCAAGGTGACCTTGGCCAGCCTCCAGCCCTCGTTCTCTGCGCCGACCATGTTCCCGGCCGGGATGCGGACTTCGGTCAGGAACGTCTCGTTGAAGTGGCGTCCGCCGGTCATCTCAATGATGGGGCGTACCTCGATGCCTGGTGTGGCCATGTCGAGCAGGAAATAGGAGATGCACTTCTGGGGCGGGCCCTCGTCGGCAGTCCGGGCCAGAAGGATCCCCCAGTCGGTGACATCAGCCCGGGTGGACCAGATCTTGGAGCCGTTGACCACGTACACGTCGCCGTCGCGTACGGCCCGGGTGCGCAGGGAGGCGAGATCCGAACCGGCCTCGGGCTCGCTGAACAACTGGCACCAGCCCTCAGTGTCATCGAGCATGGGGGGCAGGAAGCGGGCCTTTTGCTCCTCGGTGCCGCCAGCCAGGATCGTCGGTCCGGCCCAGCCCACGCCGATGGAGGCACCGGGCAGCCGCAGACCGGCGGCTCGGAATTCGTCGTCGATAATCAGCTGGGTTTCCGGATCAGCGTCCCGGCCCCACGGGCGGGGCCAGTGGGGGGCAACGAAGCCACCCTCGGCCAAGTCCTTCCGGGTGGGCTCGGGATGGTCAGCCAGCCAGGCCCGGACCTCGACCCGGCGGGGGTCGTCGTCCGAGGGGAGGGAGAAGTCCATGGTCGGGCAGTCTCCCGCACTGATTAGAGAAGCGCGGTGTCGGTGTCCAGGCCGAGCCGGAGCCGGCCGGTCAGCTCACGGATGCGGGGAGCCACCATGGCGTGGGTGGCGGCCACCTGGCCGTCACGAACCATGCGCTGAAGGGGTTCGCGGAGATAGACGGCGCTGCCGCCCGCCTCTCGTTGTAGGTGCCCCAGGGCGTCGGCGCACCGCTGGGCGGCGTCGCAGGCGGCCAGTCGCAGGCTGCGGCGGTGCTCGACGGTGAGGGGGTCGCCAGCCCGGGCGGTCTCCCAGGCCTCGCCCAGTACGTCGTGGAGGAAGGCTAAGGAGGAACGGGCGGTGGCCTCGGTGCTGGACAGCACGGTCTGTCCGGAGGCCCGCTCGGAGAGTGTGCGACCGGAACCCTCGGGCTTCTTGTCCACGGCGATCTCCGCGAACCGGTCCACGGCCCCGTTCAGCAGACCGATAGCCACCGCGGCGACCCCGGCGGCCAGCATTCCATAGAAGGGGAATCGCCACTGCGGGCCGTCCAGGCGGGGCACGGCGGTGGGAAGCTGGAGCCATCGACCCTCAGGGACGAAGGCGCCGTCGACCCGGTAGTCCGTCGACCCGCTGCCCGCCAGCCCGGTGACGTGCCAGGTGTCGAGGTGTTCCACGTCGTCTGGGTCGAAGAAGACGAAAGGTGCGAACAGGCCGTCGTCCCGCTTGGTGGGCGTCCCGTCGGGGTCGACGATCCGGGCTCCGCCGCCGATCCAGGTGCAGTGGTGCGTTCCGGATCCCCAGGCCCATGTCCCGGTCACCCGGAGCCCACCGTCGACGGCGACCGCTCGCCCGACCGGAGCGGCGTAGCCGCCGACGCACGAGTCGGCCGGGCCAAATATCAGGGTGGCTACGTCAAGGGGTAGGAAGCCAGCCTGGAGCGAAGTGGTGCCGGCGATCATCACACACCACCCGGCCGCCCCGTCGTGGCGGGATACCTCGGCGATGACATCGATGGCCGTTGCCACGTCCAGTTCTGGCCCGCCCAAGTCGGTGGGGGTCAGCAGCCGGAACAGCTCGGCATCGGCGAGGTCGGCCACGACGTCGTCGGGCAGTGTGCGGTTGGCTTCGATGCGTTCAGAACGGTCGGCGAGCGACGGTCCGAGGGCACGGGCCCGTTGGAGGAGGTCGGACATGAAAAAAAACTAGAAGATACTTCTAGAAATAGCAAATAAAACTAGAAATAGCATAGAGTCACGAGTATGTCGACCATCAAGGAGGCCTCGCCGATCGGCCGATCGGAGCGCACACGGCAGATCCTGGTCGAGGCCACCGTGCGGCGTCTACGGGCCGACGGAGCCTTTACCGCCGAACAGGTGGCGTCCGACGCCGGGGTCAGCGTGGCCACTATCTACAACCGCTTTCCTGACGGCCGGGACGGTCTGCTGGTCGCCGCCTTCGACCGGGCGCTGGACCGGGTGGTCGCTGCCAGTACCAGAACCCTGACCGCCGACCACCTCCTAGACCACGGGCTGGACTCCACGCTGCGATCCCTGGTCGACGGCCTGGTCACCGTGTTCGCCGAGGAGGCGCTGGTCATGCGGGCCGCCTTGGCCCGCCTACCGGAGAACCGCCTGCTCCGCGAGGCCTATCGCCGACACGAGACCGAGGCCCGGGATGCCAGCCGGCAGTTCATTGAGCGGGGACAGGCCGCCGGTCGGATCACCGACGGTGACCTCGACGAACTGGTGGACGTGGTCCTGGTCGTCGGCCAAGGCGTCAACAACCCGGTACTGCTCGGCTCGACCCGACGTGAACGGCTAATTGACCACCTGACGGAAGCCCTGGTGGCCGTCCTTGCACCTGAGAGGCCGACTCAGTGACCGAACCGGTTGACGAGGGTCTCGTCATCTACTGGCGCCCCCTCTGCGGATTCTGCCAGCGGCTGCTGGAGGCCCTGGAGGTGGTCGGAATCCAGGCCACCCTCCGCAACATCTGGGATGACCCGGAGGCGGCCGCCTTTGTCCGATCTGTCAACGACGGTGCCGAGACGGTGCCGACCGTGGTGGTGGACGGCGCCGTCTACACCAACCCGCCACCCGACCAGATGGTGGCCCATTTGCAACAGGCCTAGCCCGGTTTCGCTGGCGGACCGGCCCTCGGTGCGCGACCATCGGTGGTCTGGACGGGACCGGGGAACCTCCTCAACGATGAGGTGGCAGCCCGACCGGAGAACCAAGGGGGATTGGTGATGGAGGTCTCCGTCACGGTCAACGGAACGACGCGTTCCGCTGACGTCGAGCCGCGGACCCTGCTGGCGCACTTCCTGCGCGACGAGCTGGGCCTGACCGGTACCAACATCGGCTGCGATACCAGCTCGTGCGGGGCCTGCACGGTGCTGGTGGACGGTCGATCGGCCAAGTCGTGCACTCTGCTGGCCGCCCAGGTGGACGGCGCGGAGGTCACCACCATTGAGGGCCTGGCCGGAGCTGACGGCCTCCACCCCATGCAGCAGGCCTTCCACGAGTGCCACGCCCTGCAGTGCGGCTACTGCACCCCCGGCATGGTCATGGCCGCCGTGTCGCTGGTCGACGAGTACGAGAACCTCGACGCCGCGGGAGTCCGGGAGGGGTTGGAGGGCAACCTCTGCCGCTGCACCGGATACCAGAACATCGTCAAGGCCGTGTTGGCCGCCAGCGAGTGAGGGGCCCGAGATGACCGACACCATGAACCCGTTCACCGGCGGCATCGTTGGTACGCCCCGACTCCGCAAGGAGGATCCGGCCCTGCTGACCGGGGAGTCGAAGTTCATAGACGACCTGAACCTCCCGGGTGCACTGTGGATCTCGTGCGTCCGCAGCCCGTACGCCCATGCCCGCATCGGTGCCATAGACGCCTCGGCTGCGCTGGCCACTGACGGCGTGGTCGCGGTCTACACCGGTGCCGACCTGGAGGGCGACTGGGCCGGACCTCTGCCCTGTGCCTGGCCGGTCACTGACGAAATGAAGAACCCGGCTCACTTGCCGGTGGCTGTGAGCAAGGCCAACTTCGCAGGCGATGCAGTCGCCGTCGTGGTGGCCACCTCGCGCTACGCGGCCGCCGACGGTGCCGAGGGCGTGGTCGTCGATTACGAGCCGCTCGAGGCCGTGGTCGACCTCGATGACGCGGCCAGCGACAGGGTGGTCATCCACGAGGACTGCGGAACCAACGTCTCCTACGACTGGCCGCTGGTACCGGACCCTGACGCCGTCGCCGCAGCCTTCGAGAACGCCGCACACCACGTGACCGAGACCTACGTACACCAGCGGCTCATACCGGCGCCCATGGAACCGCGCGGTGTCGCAGCCGTACCTGCTCCGCACAACGGCGACATGACCCTCTACTCGTCTACCCAGATCCCCCATGTTCTGAAGGTCATGGGGGCCCTCACCTTGGGCATGCCGGAACAGAAGTTGCGGGTCATCGCACCCAGCGTGGGCGGCGGCTTCGGCTGCAAGCTCAACGTGTACGCCGAGGAGCTCATCTGCATGGCCTTGGCCAACCGCCACGGCGGCACCGTCCGCTGGACCGAAACTCGGACCGAGGCCGCCACGTCCACGATCCAAGGCCGAGCCCAGAAGCAGACCATCGAGTTGGCCGCCGACGCCGATGGGAAGTTGACCGCCGTGCGGGCCACTCTCCTGGCCGACATGGGGGCTTACCTGCAGCTGGTGGCCCCTGGCGTACCGCTGCTTGGGGCGTTCCTCTATCACGGCCTTTACGACGTACCGGCCTACGCCTTCACCTGTCGGGGTGTGTTCACCAACCTTGCGCCTACCGATGCCTATCGGGGTGCGGGCCGACCGGAGGCTACCTACGCCATCGAACGGGCCATGGATGCCCTGGCGGTGGCTGTCGGGGTGGAGCCGGACGAGATCCGGTCCCGGAACTACATCCCGACCGAGAAGTTCCCCTACGACTCGCCGGCCGGGCTGGTGTTCGACTCCGGCAACTACCAGCCCACCCTGGACCGGGCCAAGGAACTGGTGGACTGGGACGGCCGACGGGCCGAACAGGCAGAGCGGCGGGCCGCCGGGTCGACCGTTCAGCTGGGCCTGGGTATCTCGTCGTACGTTGAGATGTGCGGCCTGGCACCCAGCCGGACCCTGGCCGCCCTTAACTACGGTGCCGGAGGCTGGGAGTCGGCCACCGTTCGGATCCTGCCCACCTGCAAGGTCCAGGTGGTTACCGGCTCAACTCCCCACGGCCAGGGCCACGAGACCAGCTGGTCGATGATCGTGGCCGACCAACTGGGCGTAGATCCCGACGATGTCGAGGTCCTCCACTCCGACACGGCAATTAGCCCAATGGGTATGGACACCTACGGGTCCCGGTCGCTGTCGGTAGGGGGTACGGCACTTTGGATGGCCACCGAGAAGGTCATCGACAAGGCACGCACCATCGCTGCCCACATGTTGGAGGCCAGCACCGAGGACCTGGAGTTCTCGGGCGGGACCTTCTCGGTGAAGGGCAGCCCGGACAAGGAGGTTCCCCTGGCCGGGGTGGCCTTCGGAGCCTTCACCGCCCACGACCTGCCCGACGGCGTGGAGCCCAACTTGGAAGCCCAGGTCACCTGGGACCCGGGGAACTTCGTATTCCCGTTCGGCACCCACATCGCGGTAGTGGAGGTCGACGAGGAGACAGGTGCCGTCGAGCTGGTGGACTACGCGGCGGTTGACGATTGCGGCAACCAGATCAACCCGATGATCGTGGAGGGCCAGCTGCACGGGGGCATTGTCCAGGGCATCGCCCAGGCACTGTGGGAGGAGGCCGTCTACGACGACGACGGTCAGTTGAGGTCGGCCAGCCTGGCCGACTACCTGGTTCCCTCGGCCGCTGAGTGCATCGACATGAAGCTGGACCACACGGTCACCCCGTCAGGCACCAACCCCATGGGGGTAAAGGGCATCGGAGAGGCGGGCACCATCGCCTCCACCCCGGCTGTCATGAACGCCGTGGTCGATGCCCTACGGCCCCATGGCATCACCGACGTGCGGATGCCAGCCTCGCCCATGACGGTTCGACGAGCCATCGAAGCAGCAGGAGGCTCGTCATGATCCCGGCGGCGATGGACTACGTGCGGGCCGACTCGGCTGAAGCGGCCGTGGCGGCGCTCGCCGAACATGGCGAGGAGGCCAAGCTGCTGGCCGGCGGCCAGTCACTGATCCCGCTCATGAGGCTCCGGTTGGCCACACCGGCTGTTCTGGTGGACGTTGGTCGGGCATCCGATCTGGTTGGAATCTCGGTGGACAGCGACACGGTGTCCATCGGGGCGCTGACCACCCACTCCGCCCTGGAGCACTCGACGGACTTGGCTACAGCCTGTCCGCTGCTGGCCCACGTGGCCTCGGTGGTCGGCGATCCGGCAGTCCGACACCGAGGCACCCTGGGTGGCTCGCTGGCCCACGCCGATCCGGCGTCCGACCTGCCGGCGGCCGTCCTAGCCCTAGGCGGCACACTGGTCGTCACGGGCCCCGGCGGAACTCGGGAAATAGCGGCGACTGACTTCTTCACTGGCTTCCTGGAATCGGCGTTAGCTGCCGACGAGGTGCTGACAGAGGTTCGGGTGCCTGTGTCGACGGCTGGCTGGGCGTACCAGAAATTTAACCGGCGGGCCCAGGACTGGGCCATCGTCGGGGCCGTGGTCGCCGAAGGTGGGGCCGGCGTCGCCCTGGTGAACATGGGCTCCACGCCGCTGCGAGCTTCGGCGGTGGAGGCTGCTGTGGCCTCGGGAGCCTCGGCTGCCGAGGCGGCCGCTGGAGCGGCGGACGGTACGGATCCGCCGACCGACACACAGGCCGACGCCGCGTACCGGGAGCACCTGGCCCGAGTGCTGACGGCCCGGGCGCTGGAGGCCGCCGGGGCCTAGGACGAGGCCCGGAGGTGGCAGACCGGGCTGACTAGCGCAGGAGCCGGTTCAACCAATCTACGCGCCTCGCCGGACGGCCGGTCCGGGCCTCGGCGCGATCGGCACTGCCGGCCATCCACAACCCGGCGTTGACGCCCAGCCAGCGCAGTGGCTCCGGTTCCCACTTCCGGGTCCGGTGGTCGACCCACGGGAGGTCGGTCCTCGGGCTGTCGGTGCCGGTAACCAGTTCGGCGATGGTGTGGCCGGCCAGTTTGGCCGTGGCCACCCCGTCGCCCACGTAGCCGCCACCCCACGCCAGTCCGGTGGACCGGTCGAAGCCGACCGACGGGGTCCAATCTCGGGGCAGACCCATCACTCCGCCCCACCGGTGGGTGATGGCCGCGTCGCCGAGCACGGGGAACATCTGTCGGAGGGTGTCCTCGACGGCGTCGTGGACAGGGTGGTGCACGCCGGTGGTGGACACCACCCTGGACCCGTACCGGTACGGCGCCCCCCGTCCGCCCATGGCGATCCGACCGTCGTCGGTGCGCTGGCCGTAGATGACGAGGTTGCGACCGTCGCCGAAGGTGGGTCGACCGGCGAGGCCGATCTCGTCCCACACGGTGTCCGGGAGAGGTTCGGTAGCGACCATCAGGGAGTAGACGGGGACGATGGTGCGCCGGTGTCCGGCCAGGTCACGTGTGTATCCCTCGGTGGCCCGCACCACCACGTCGGCCCGGACGGCGCCCCGGTCGGTAGTTACGAGGCCTGGTCGAATCGACCGCACAGCGGTCTCCTCGTGGATGGTCCCGCCAAGCTTTTCGACGGCTTCGGCCAGGCCTCGGACCAGGCGGCACGGGTGGATGGCCGCCACGTGGGGGTTGAACCATCCGCCGGCCACATCGGTGGCGTTACAGATCGTCCGGGCCTCGTCGGCTCCTACCCATCGCACGTCGTCGTTGGTGAGGCCCACGGCATGACGAGCTCGGACCCCGGCGGCGATCCGGTCAGCCTGGACTGGGCTGCGGGCCAGGTCGATCCAGCCGCCCCGGGTGTAGTGGCAGTCGATGCCCTCGGCGTCGGCCACCCGGCCGATGTCGTCGACGGCGTCGTACAGGCCCCGCATCTGGCGAACCGCGGCCTCCGGGGTGGACCGGGCGGCCCAGTCCATGGGGCTTATGCTGTACTCACCTAGCGCCCACCCGCCGTTGCGTCCCGAGGCGCCGAAGCCGGCCACCCGCCGCTCCAGGACCACCACCCGCAGCGACGGGTCCAGGCGAAGCAGGTGGTAGGCGGTCCACAGGCCCGTGTAGCCGGCGCCCACGATGGCCACATCGGCGTCCCGGTCGCCGGATAGGGCCGGTCGGGGGGCGAACGAACCGGGAGCCGTTTCGTGCCAGAATGACACCAGCCGGTAACGGGGGTTCTCCCGATCCACGTCAGCTTGGTTATCCGATAGCTGGTCCACGCCCCCGAACCTACGTCGCGTCAGCTGTCGAAGCCGATGCCGAACCGGTCAAGGAGACTCAGCCACGTGCCTCGGCGTCCGCCCCGCCGGTCGGACCTCTGGAGGGCCCTCCGGGTGGCCTGGATGGCCACCCATCGCAACGGCTCGGGCGGGAACGGGAACGGCGACCGTCGCACCATGGCCAACCCGGTCCGTTCGGTCTCCCGACCGTCGACCAGGTCCAGGGCCACCCGGGCGCCGAACCGGCTGGCCCCGACGCCCAGGCCTGTGTAGCCGGCCGCCCACGCCACCCGACCGCCATGCGAGGTGCCCCAGGCACAGGTGAACCGACTGGTGGTGGCGATGGGACCGCCCCACCGGTGGGTAAACCGTAGGCCCTCCAACTGGGGGAACGTCTCGAAGAAGTGGCGGGCCAGGGTCCGGGAGGTGGTCGGGCTCTGCTCCAAGGCCGGTCCAACACGGTTACCGAAGTGGTACAGGGCGTCCCAGCCTCCCCACAGGATCCGGTCGTCGGGAGTGAGGCGGTAGTAGTGGAACTGGTTCCCCACGTCGGACACGCCCTGGCGGCCGGTCCACCCCACCGATGCCCGTTGCGCCTCGGACAGGGGCTCGGTGACCAGTACGTGGTCGTAGACGGGCGCCACGGACCGGCTGATCTGACGCACCGGGGACCGGAAGGCGTTGGTGGCCACCACGGCCCGCTCGGCGACCACCGAGCCACCCTCCGTCCGGACCCGGACCGCAGGGTGGTCCCCGTCGGTTTCGGTTCGCAGCGATCGCACCGGGCTGTGGTCGAAGAACCGGACGCCGAGGCCTTCGGCCGCCGAACGCAGGCCCCAGGCCAGGTGGGCCGGGTCGACCAGGACGACGCCGTCCCGGCGCCAGAGGCCGGCCAGATAGGTGGGGGAGTTGACCTGGGCCCGGGTCTGGGCGGCGTCCAACAGCGTCGTCTCCATCCCGTGGTCCCGGTGGGCGGCCGCCGACTCGGTCAGGCCCTCGACCTGCCATGGCGTCACTGCCACGTTGATCTCTCCGGTGTGCTCCGGCGTGCAGTCGATGGCGTGGCGCTCGACGGTGTCGAGTAGGCCGACCAGGTTCTCGTCTCCCAGGCGGACCAGGGTTCGGACCTCGTCGGGCCAGTGGGCCAGCCCGTTCTCCAGACCGTGAGTGAGCGAGGCATCGCAGAAGCCTCCGTTGCGCCCCGAGGCGCCAGCGGCCGTGGTCTCCGCCTCGAGGACGACGATCGCTCGGCCGGGGTCGGCCTCGACGGCACAGAGGGCCGTCCAGAGTCCGGTGAAGCCCCCTCCTACCACCACCAGGTCGGCGTTCAGGTCGCTGGCGAGGGCGGGAGAGGGGTGGGGCCGGTTGGGCCGGTCAAGCCAGAAGACGGCCGGCCGGGCGTCAGCCAGGGCCCGATCTGCGAGTGGATCCGTGTTCACGGCCGGACCGATCCGATAACGGTGGGATCGACGAATAGTATTGTTGAAAGCAGTACCGATGACGAAATCCGTCGTTTTTCTAGCATCTTGACAACGGAATCAGTAGTGTGCACCACGATCTGGAGGGTAGTCCGCCGGTTCGGGGGAGTCGACGGGCCATTGGGAAGGACCAGCGTCGATGGACGGACAACGACCAGCGGTCGAGTTACAGGGCGTGGTCAAGCGGTTCGGTGAGGAGGTCACCGCCGTCGACCATGTCAACCTGACCATCACCGACGGCGAGTTCTTCTCGCTGCTCGGGCCCTCGGGTTGCGGCAAGACGACCACCCTGCGGATGGTCGCCGGCCTGGAACTGCCCACCGCCGGGTCCATCCGGATCCACGGCGAGGAGATGGGCCTCCGCCCGCCCAACAAGCGGCCGGTCAACACCGTCTTCCAGAGCTACGCCCTATTCCCCCACATGACCGTGGCCGCCAACATCGGCTTCGGTCTCGAGATGCGCAAGGTCCCGAAGTCCGAGCGGCGGGAGCAGATCGACTGGGCCATCGACCTGGTCGAGATGGGCAACATGGCTCACCGCAAGCCCTCCCAGCTCTCCGGCGGACAGCAGCAGCGGGTGGCCCTGGCCCGGGCGCTCGTCAACCGGCCCGAGGTTCTCCTCCTGGACGAGCCGCTGGGTGCCCTCGACCTGAAGCTCCGCCAGCAGATGCAGATCGAGCTCAAGAACCTCCAGCGGGAGGTCGGGATCACCTTCGTGTACGTGACCCACGACCAGGAGGAGGCGGTCACCATGAGCGACCGCATCGGCGTCATGCACGACGGGAAACTGCTCCAGATCGATTCCCCAGAGGCCATCTACGAACGGCCGACCACGAGGTTCGTGGCCGACTTCATCGGTCAGACCAACTTCCTGGAGGCCACGGTGGCCGCCGCCAACGAGGTCGTCCTGGCCAACGGCGACCGTCTACTGCTGGCCTCGGACCAGCCGGTGGGCGCTTCGGTGGCCGTTACGGTGCGACCCGAGCGGCTCACTGTGCACCGCCGCGGGGAAGGGCCAGAGAGCCAGCACCGCCTGGACGGTCTAGTGGAGACCGTGACCTACCTGGGCAATGCCGTGGTCTACGGCGTCGGCATCGACTGGATGCACCTTGAAGTTCGTTGTCCGGCCACGCTGGCCGGGGACCGCCGGGACGTCGGCGACGAGGTCACCGTGTCGTTTGAGCCCGAACACGCCGCAGTGGTGATCGACTGATGACCGTCGCCGCGACGCCGGGCCTTGAGTACCAGGCCGAGCGGGCCAGATCCCGCCGTGGCTTCCTGCTTGGCTTGCCTGCTGTCATCTACCTGCTGGTTTTCTTTGTCATACCGCTCGGGATCGTCGTTGCCTACTCCTTTGCGACCCGGACCCGGACCGGTCGCACGGAGTTGACCGACTGGAACATCGATGCCTATGGGCGGCTGGGCGAATCGGTCGTGCGAGCCGTGGCTTTCCGATCACTGTGGATCGCCGCCGTCTCGACGATTATCTGCCTAGTTCTGGCCTACCCGTTGGCTTACTTCATCTCGACGCGGCGACCGGTTACCCGAAACCTGTTGCTGGTTGGGGTCATGATCCCGTTCTGGTCCAACTTCCTCATCCGGACATACGCCTGGCGGGTGCTGCTTGACAGTGACGGGATATTCACGCAGGTCGTTTCCGGACTCGGACTCGGTGACGGCCGCATTCTCTTTACCAGTAAGGACGTCATCCTTGGCCTCGTCTATGGCTACCTGCCGTTCATGGTGTTGCCTCTCTACGCTTCAATCGAGCGGATTGATTGGAGCCTGGTGGAGGGTGCTCGGGACCTTTACGCCAGTGGTTGGACGGCCTTCCGGCGGGTGGTGTGGCCGTTATCCAGGCCCGGTGTGGTCGCAGGCTCGATCCTTGTTTTCGTTCCCTCCTTTGGTGCCTATGTGACGCCGGCCATTCTCGGCGGCAACAAGGAAGGGCTGCTCGGGAGTTACATCGTGCTGCAGTTTCTATCGGCCAGGAACGGACCCGTCGGCTCGGCCGTGTCGGTGGTCCTCCTCGGCGTGATGCTCATGGGCACCCTTGTCTACTTCCGGTCTGGGGGGAAGAACCTATGAGCACCCGGGCCAGCAGGCAGAGCCGGAGGCGGCAGCGGTGAGTAAGGGCGTCGCTAAGTCCACCGCCGAGCCCCAGGGCTTCAGCCGTTGGCTACTACGTGGTCACTCGGCGGCCGTGTTTGCCTTCTTCTATGCGCCGATCTTGGTGCTGACCATCTTCTCGTTCAATGACAGCAATGCCGTCGGAAACTGGAATGGCTTCACCTTCGGCTGGTACGAGGCCCTCTTCGACAACGACAACATCCAGTCGTCGATCTGGGTGTCGGTCAAGGTCTGTATCGTCTCGACCTTGATCTCTGTTGTGCTGGGCACGGCTGGGGCCCTGGCCCTGGAGCGCTTCCGGTGGTGGGGTCAAAAGGCGTTCGACGCCGTCCTCTACCTGCCGATCATCATTCCTGACGTCACCATGGCCGTAATGATGCTCGTCTTCTTCAATGAAACGGCCTCCTGGTTCAACGTGGTTCCCGGGCTCAACCTCCAAGACGGGCTTGAGAAGCTGGCGTTCAGCCACGTGGCCTTCAACATCTCGTTTGTTTCGGTCGTGGTTCGGGCCCGCCTGGCCAACCTCGACGCCTCCATGGAAGAAGCGGCGGCCGACCTCTACGCCAATCGGTGGCAAACGTTCCAGCGGGTAACCCTGCCGCAGATCATGCCGGGCGTTCTCGGTGGAGCGCTTCTGGCGGTGACCATTTCGCTGGACGACGTGGTGGTGTCCAGCTTCGTCTCGGCGGTGGGGGCCACCCCCCTGTCTGTTTACGTGTTCGGCATGTTGCGCAAGGGGGTCAGCCCCCTCGTGAACTCCGTGTCGGTCGTGATGTTGGTGGCGTCGATGGCCTTAGTGCTGGCGTCGCTCGTGATCTCCCGGGCAACGGGCTCGGAGAGGGAGGAAAGGTGAGTGAGATGAGGAAGTGGATGCGAGTAATTGCCCTCATAGGGGTTATCGGCGTCGTTGCTGCCAGTTGTGGGAGCGACGAGGAGGCCGCAGGTGGCTTCAAGCAGTGCGAAGCCGGCGAGACGGACGGTGACCTGGCGTTCTTCAACTGGTCGGAGTACATGGACCCAGACCTGATCACGGCGTTCCAGGACGAGTTCGGGGTCACGGTCACCGAGGACTTCTACCCGTCCAACGAGGAGATGTTCGCCAAGATCTCTCACGGAGGCACGGGCTACGACATGATCGTCCCGTCGGACTACATGATCTCGATCCTTATCTCCGAGGCACTGATCCAGCCAGTCCAAAAGGATGTGGTCCCGAATAGGGCCAACATCGCCGAGAAGTTCGCCGACCCGCCGTTCGATCCGGGCAACGAGTACACCTCGCCGTACCAGTGGGGCACCACCGGTATCGGTATTGATCTGGGTGTGACCGGCACCGACATCCCCCGCACCTGGGGCCTCCTGTTTGATGCCGACATTGCAGAGCAGTACGGGCTTTCGGACAAGATCAGCCTGTTGGACGATCCGCGTGAGACCGTGGGTGCCGCGCTGAAGTACCTGGGCTACTCGCTGAACTCCACGTCGGCCGACGAGTTGGCCGAGGCTGAGGCGGTCATCGCTGACGCCGTTAGCCGAGTTGCTGCCTTCGACTCAGACCAGTACAGCGAGCTGGTGGTGGCCGGCGAGACCATCGTGGGCCACGGCTACAGCGGCAACTTCCTCTGGGATTTCGAGGAAGGCGAGAGTGAGTACACGTACTTCGTGCCCGACGAGGGTGGAACCGTCTGGGTGGACGGCATGGCTGTTCTGGCTGATGCGCCACACCCGTGCACGGCGTTTGCCTTCATGAATTTCTTGCTTGACGCGCACAACGGGGCCCAACTAACGAACTACAACTGGTACGCCAGTCCAAACGCCGCTTCGGAGCAGTACATCGATGCCGAGGTACTCGAAAACCCGATCATCTACCCGACGGACATGTCATTGCTCGAGTTCATCGAGGACACCGGTGACTTCGAGATCGAGTACACCGACGCCCTGAGTAGGGCACGCAGCTGACC
>JAKURX010000030.1 GCA_022451505.1 Acidimicrobiales bacterium
GGTCCCGCAACGTTCTCGCACCACCGCCGGAAGGGCAGCGGGATCGACGATCCCCGTGTGCACGGCATCCTCATAGTCGTGGCAAACGTAGGCAATTCGGTCGGCCCAGCTGACCACTTCGCCCTCTGGGGTGGCCGGCGCCGGGCAAGACCACGAATGGTTGCGGACCCCATCCAGAGTCTCCCGGCAGAGGTTAAGTGGGGCCAGGGTTACGTCAGCACCCCACTGGGCATGGTTATAGCCACCGTCTACGTAAGGGGAGAGGGCGTCTTCGCTGGCGTGCCCGCCTGGCCCGTGGCCGCAGTCGTGTCCCAGGGCGATGGCCTCGGTGAGGGGTACGTTTAGTCCGAGGCTGCAGGCGATGGCCCGGGCCACCTGGGCTACCTCTAGGGCGTGGGTGAGGCGGGACCGCTGGTGGTCCTCCGGGAACACGAAGACTTGGGTCTTTCCGGCCAGCCGCCGGAAGGCGGTGGCGTGGAGGATCCGGTCACGGTCCCGCTCGAAGCAGGTCCGGAATAGATCGGGGACCTCCTCGACCAGGCGGTCGCCGGCTCCAGCGGCCCGGGTGGCGCCGGCGGCCAGGAGGTCCTTCTCCTGGTCCTCCCGGGCCGGTCGCTCAACGGTCATCGGAAGACCGACCGTGGCCCAGCTGTCGTAGTGGGCGGTTCGGATGCGGTTGCCGTCGTACCCGTCCATGGTCGAAGCCCAGAGGGCAGCCCGTGGCGTCTCCGGGAGACTTGCGGCGTTGGCGTCGTATTCGGGCACCGAACCACCCTAGGGAGGCCGGGAGTTCAGCGGGCTCGCTGGGGCCGCTCAGTAGGCTCGCACTATGTCCCAGTTCGTCGACGAATGCGGGCTCAACGTCCGCGGCGGCGACGGTGGGGCTGGTGCGGTGTCGTTCCGCCGTGAGGCCCATGTCCCGAAGGGTGGTCCGGACGGCGGTGACGGCGGCCACGGCGGGTCGGTCTGGTTGCAGGCCGACCATAACGTGGCCTCGCTCCTGTCCTTTCGCGACCACCCTCACCGGCGGGCCGGCAACGGCACCCACGGCTCAGGTGGCAAGCGCCACGGTCGGGCGGCCGAGGACCTGGTGATCAAGGTCCCGGAGGGAACCACGGTGCGCGACCTGTACAGCGGCGAGATGCTCGCCGACCTCGTACAACACGGCGACCGCTGGCTGGGGGCGGAGGCCGGACAGGGCGGACACGGCAACGCCAAGTTTCTGAGCAACCGCCGACGGGCCCCCGGCTTCGCCGAACAGGGCGAGGAGGGGGAGGAGCACTGGCTGACCCTGGAACTCCGCCTGATGGCTGACGTGGCGCTGGTGGGCTACCCGAACGTGGGCAAGAGCACCTTGATCTCGAGGATCTCGGCCGCCAAACCGCGGATTGCCGATTACCCGTTCACCACGCTGGAGCCCAACCTCGGGGTGGTCCGTCCCGAGGGCCGTCCCGAGTTCGTGGTGGCCGACATTCCGGGCCTCATCGCGGGGGCCAGCGAGGGACGGGGTCTGGGCCACCGTTTCCTACGTCACGTCGAACGGGCCCGCGTTCTGCTGGTGCTGGTCGACCTGGCTCCCACCGCCCTGGAGGAACCGACCCGCCAGCTTGAGGTAATGCTGGGAGAGTTGGGCGCTTACCAGCCCGAACTCCTGGAACGTCCCCGCCTGGTGGTGGGATCCCGGGCTGACGTGGCGGAAGTAGGTGTGACCTTCGACGGGGACCGTCTGTCGGCCGTCACCGGGGAAGGCCTGGAACCGCTAGTCCACGCGCTGGGTGGCCTGGTGGAAATCGCCCGGGCTGCTCCCCCCGAAAGGCCTGCCGTGGTGGTCCACAGGCCGCCCACCGAAGATGTGCTGGTGGAGCGAGGCGAGGACGGGACCTGGGAGGTCGCCGACCGCAGGGTGGCCCGGGTGGCAAATCTAAACGACCTGACCAACCCCGATGCGCTGGACTATCTCCACGATCGCCTGAAGAGAATGGGCGTCGACCGGGCCCTGGCCCGGGCGGGGGTGCGCGACGGGGAACCGGTCCGTATCGGTCGACTCGAGTTCATTTACGAAGAGGGCTGATGGCAGGCCGGAACGACACCGCTGTAGTAAAAATCGGCACCTCGTCGATCACCGACGACGAGGGCGTCATCGACCGCGCCATGGTGGCCAAGCTGTGCGACGAGGTGGCTGCCCTGCGGGCTACGGGCCGGCGGGTGGTCGTGGTGACGTCGGGGGCTATCGCTGCCGGCCTGCCCAAGCTGGGCCTGGGCGGCGACCGCCGCCCCCGGGACCCGGTGACCTTGCAAGCCGTGTCGGCGGTCGGCCAGGGCGGCCTTATTCGCGCGTACCGGGAAGAGTTGGGGCGACACGACCTGACCGTCGGCCAGGTCCTTCTGGCCCCGCTGGACTTCTTCGTGCGGGCCCAGTACCTACACGCCCGTGGCACCCTGACCCGCTTGCTGGAGCTGGGGGTCGTGCCGGTTGTGAATGAGAACGATGCTATTGCCGACGACGAGATCCGGTTCGGCGACAACGACCGCATCGCCGCCCTGGTGGCCCACCTGGTAGGAGCTTCAACGCTAGTCCTGCTGACCGACACCCCAGGGCTGTTCCCCGCCGATCCCCGGATGGACAGCGAAGCGTCCCTGATTGAAGAGATCGTGGAGATTGATCAAGAGCTGGAGGGCCTGGCGGGGCGGGGAGGCTCAGTCCGGGGGAGCGGAGGCATGGCCTCCAAGTTGGCGGCGGCCAAGATCGCCAGTTGGTCGGGTGTCCGCACGGTGATCGCGGACGCGGGACGGACTGGGGTAATGGTCGACTCCTGCGATGGGGTGGCCGGTGTGGGCACCGTGGTTAGGGCCCGAGAGGCCACGCTGGGGGCACGGCGCCTGTGGATCGCCTTCGCCGTTGGATCCTCGGGTCGGATTACCGTGGACGCCGGGGCCCGCCGGGCCCTGGAGGAGCGTCGGGTCTCGCTGCTGCCGGCCGGGGTGGTGGCCGTGGAGGGCTCCTACGAAGCCGGCTCGGCGGTTGAGGTCTGCGACGTTGAAGGAGCGGTATTCGCCAAGGGCATCGTGAAGCACGATTCCGGGCTGCTGCGCGCCCACCTGGGCCGGCGGTCGGTCGACCTGCCGGAGGGTATGGCGCATGAGGCCGTCCACGCCGATGATCTGGTGGTGCTCCCCACCTGACCCGGTGCCGGTCTGGTCAGCGTGCTCGCATCCGCCGAACGGGGGCCAGGACGAGGTCGGCCTCGGCCACCCCGGTAGCCCGTGCAACCAGCACGTAGGCCGATCCGGCCAGTAGCAGCCCAAGGGGCGCCAAGGCCACATCGGGCAGGCCGGACGCCCCCCAGCGGACAGCCAGGGCTACCACGACGGCGACAGCCGTAGCGGGAGCCAGCCGGGACATCACCGCCGACGGACCCGGCAGGCCAGGCACTGCGGTCCGACAACGGCGGGCTAGCAGGGCCAATTCCATCCACGCCGCCACGGCCGAACCGAGGGCCAGGCCCACCGCCCCCAGATGGGGGTCGGGCGAACCGCTCCGGATCCCTGACCCCAGCGGTCCGAACCAGCCACCCTCTGTGGCCACCGAACCCAGGACGGCCCCGTGCACGGCGATACGGTCCAGCGGGAACATCAGGGCCACGCCCACGGCAGCGGCTAGCGCCACCCGGAGCGCAGCGATTCGGGCCGGCCCGGCAGTGTCGCCCGTGGCGTAGAGCGTGTTCTGGTAGATCCGCGACGAGGCTACGGCGGGAAGGCCGAGCGAGTAGGCGGCCAACACCAGGGCCACCATCAAGGCGTCGTCGGCGTCAAAGGCCCCCCAGCCGAAGAGGGCTCCGACGATGGCCTCCCCCAGGACCAGGTAGGCCACTGTGGAGAAGGCCACGAAGAAGGCGGTCCGCCGACGGGCGGCCAGGGCTCGCTCGGCCAGTCGGAGGCGGCCCTCGGGCCGGGACATCTCAGGAAGCTCGGCGGCCGCCACGCTGGTGGCAAACAGGGCAACGGGTAGGGCGTAGAGCATCTGGGCTGAGAGGAGGCCGGCCACGGCGCCGGTTACCAGCAGCGAGGCTAGGACCAGGTCCAGGTAGCCGGAAAGCTGGAGGACGCCCCGGCCGAGCACGGCGGGCCCGAACCGGCGCCGGACCTCGGCCACTGCCGGGATCCCCCGTCCCAGTGACGGTCGCAGATCGGGGGCCAGGCGCCAGACGGCTAGGGCCTGAACGCCGAACTGGAGGGCACCACCAACCACCAGTCCCCATGCCAGGGCCACAGCGGCCCGACGGGGCGACCAGTCGCCAAAAGCCGCAGCGGCCAGCACGGCAATCTGGGCGGCGTTCCAGAGCACGGGGGCCACGTAGGGAAGGAAGAAGCGACGGTGGCTGTTGAGCACGCCGAGGCACCAGGCGGAGAGCACCAGCAGGCCCAAGCCGCCGGTAGTGATCCGCATGAGGTCGACGGTGAGGTCCAGCCGTCGCCCTTCGAAGCCGGGAGCCAGCAACACGGTGAGGGGCCTGGCCAACACGATGGCCACCACCACCAGGCCGCCGGCTAGGGCGGTGAGGAGGCCGGCTACCGCTCCGGCAACCCTTCCGGCTTCGTCGTCCCGGCCTTCACCGAGCAGCCGGCTATAGACGGGGATGAACGACGCTGACAGGGAGCCCTCGCCGAGCAGGTTCTGGAGGAGGTTCGGGATCCGGAGGGCAGCGGCGAAGGCGTCGGCTGCCGGGCCGAGGGCCAAAACTGACCGGAGGAGCGACTCGCGGACCAGGCCGGCCAGACGAGATAGGGCGATGCCGGAGGCGACGGCCGATGACCCGCGTCGAGGGCGAGAGTTTGCTGGGTCGTCGGCCGCCGGGTCCATCGGGGCCACGGTACCCGCGGCCGTTCGGCGCCCCGGGCCGCCTCGGTAGCCTTCTACGGGTGAGTGAGACCACCACTGTTCCCAAACTGGCCCGCCGGGCCCGGACCGCCGCCCCGGCCCTGGCCGTCGCGACCACGATCGAGAAGAATGCCGGCCTGCGGGCGGCAGCCGATCACCTGGAGGCCGACCGGGACGGGATCCTGGAGGCCAATGCCCAAGACGTGGCCCGCGGAGAGGCCGATGGGATGGCCCCCGGCTTCCTGGACCGTCTGCAGTTGGATGCCGAGCGGGTTGCTGGAATGGCTTCTGGACTACGAAAGGTTGCCAAGCTCCCCGATCCCGTGGGTCGGGTGACCGCGGAATGGACCCGCCCCAATGGCCTGCACCTGACCAAGGTCCGGGTGCCCCTAGGCGTGGTGGCCATGATCTACGAGAACCGTCCCAACGTGACCAGCGACGCCTTTGGGCTCTGTCTGAAGGCGGGCAATGTGGCCTTCCTGCGTGGTTCGTCCGGGGGCCTGGAGTCAAACCGGGCTATCGCGGCCAGCATCCGGTCGGCTCTAAAAGAAGTTGACCTCCCGGCCGACGCTCTGGTCCTGGTCGAGGACGTGAGCCGTGAGGCCGCGGTGGAGTTCATGCAGCAGCGAGGCTACGTGGACTGCCTAATTCCCCGGGGCGGACCGTCGCTCATCCGGTCGATCCTGGACAACGCCACGGTTCCCTACGTGATCGACGGGGACGGGAACTGCCACGTCTACGTCGACGAGTCGGCCGACCTGGACATGGCCACCGAAATCCTGGTGAACGCCAAGATGCAGCGTCCCTCGGTGTGCAACGCGGCGGAGAGCCTGGTGGTGCACGCCGCGGTAGCCGACCGCTTCCTACCCCGGGCCGCTGAGGCCCTGGTCGGCGTGGATCTGGTGGGCGACAAGCGGGCTCGTGCCGTGGTACCCGGCATGGGAGAGGCCAGCGAGGACGACTGGAGCACCGAGTACGCCGACCTGAAACTATCCGTGCGTGTGGTCGACGACCTGGACGAGGCCATCCGACACGTCAACGAGACCGGATCGGGACACAGCGAGGCCATCGTCACCGCCGACGAGCAGGCCGCGGCCCGCTTCGCCGCCGAGGTGGATGCGGCGGCCGTGGTGGTGAACGCCTCGACTCGTTTCGTAGACGGTGAGGAGTTCGGTTTTGGCGCTGAGATCGGGATCAGCACCCAGAAACTGCACGCTCGGGGGCCCATGGGTCTGGAACAACTGACCACCGAGAAGTACGTGATCCGCGGTAACGGCCAGACGCGTGGCTGACCAGGCGTCGGCCGCCTGAGTCCGGTGGGGGTGGCCAAGTAACCGATCGGTAGCCTGACCGTCATGGCCGACCACCGCTTCGCCGACGTGTCCGGGATCCGTAAGGCTCTTTCCGACGCCAAGTACCTGGCTGACGAAGGAACCGCAGGGATCGTGTACCTGGCCGACCGTCTAGGCAAGCCCGTGCTGGTGGAGGGGCCGGCGGGAACCGGTAAGACCCAACTAGCCAAGAGCGTGGCCGAGATCACCGGGGCCCGCCTGATCCGTCTGCAGTGCTACGAGGGCCTGGATGAGTCCAAGGCCCTGTACGAGTGGAACTACAAGAAGCAGCTACTGCGCATCCAGGCCGAGGGCGACGGCTCCAGCTGGTCTGACGTCGAAGAGGACCTGTTCTCCGAGGAGTTCCTCCTCACCCGGCCGTTACTGGAGGCCATCCGGGCCGATGAGCCGGTCGTCCTGCTGGTTGATGAAGTGGACCGGCTGGAGGTAGAGACCGAGGCTCTCCTACTGGAAATCCTCTCCGAATACCAAGTGTCGATCCCCGAACTGGGCACCGTGGAAGCTCGCCAGGTGCCGTTGGTCTTCCTGACTTCCAACGGGACCCGGGAACTTTCCGAAGCCCTGAAACGCCGGTGCCTCTACCTGTACATCGACTACCCCGACCTAGAGCGGGAGCGGGAGATTGTTTCAGCCAAGGTCCCCGGTGTGGACGAGAACCTGGCTGATCAGGTGGCCCGCATCGTGCGCTCTATCCGCCAACTGGACCTCAAGAAGGATCCGTCGGTGTCCGAGACCCTGGACTGGGCCCGGACACTGGTCCTCCTGGGCATCGATCAGATCGACGCCCAGACGGCCACTGACACGGTGAACGTGCTGCTCAAGTACCGCACCGATATCGACAAGGTGGTCAAGGAGTTCGCCGATAACCCGGCTGAGCTGACCGGCACCTCGGCTTGAGGTCTGCGGAACAGTCCGGCCGGTGACCGTTACCGCACCGACGGTGGAACCGTCGGCCGACCAGCCGCTGCTGGACCTCCTGAGCGGGTTCATCTCCGAACTCCGCAAAGCGGGCCTCCCGGTCAGCCTGACCGAGAACCTGGACGCCATGGAGGCGGTCACCCATATCCCGCTGGAGGACCGGGAAGCCTTCAAGTACGCCCTGGGCGCCACGCTGGTCAAGAACCACGCCCACTGGCGGGCCTTCGAAGTGGTGTTCGAGGTCTACTTCTCGTTGCGAGGCCCGGAGTACTCAATCGTGGACGCCGGCCAGCCGGGCGACCCGGCGGCTGACGATGCCGACGAAGCGGACATGGCGGGTGACGGCCAGGCCGGTGGCGGGGGTGGCGGCATGTCGGCTCTCACCCCTGAACAGCTGGCCGAGATGCTGTTCAAGGCCCTGATGAACGGCGACGATGCCATGCTCCGGGCCCTGGCCCGCCAAGCTGTGATGCGCTTCGCCGGGATGGAGCCCGGCCGACCGGTAGGCGGCACCTACTACCTGTACCGCACGCTCCGGAACCTGGATCTGGACGGGATACTGGACCGGCTCATGGAGGCGGCTCGCAATGAGGCGCCGAACGATCTGACTCGCCTGGAAGAGCACCTAGAGCGAGACGAGTTCCGGGACCGATTGGACCGCCTCAAGCAGGAGATCGAGGCGGAAATACGCAGGCGCCTGGTGGCTGATCGGGGTGTGGAGGCCATGGCTAAGACGCTTCGCAAGCCACTACCCGAGGACGTGGACTTCATGCACGCCTCTCGGGAGGAGTTGGCCAACCTGCGAAAGGCCATCTACCCGCTGACCCGGAAACTGGCCGCCCGCCTGGCCCGCAAGCGTCGCCACGGCCGCAAGGGACCGCTGGACTTCCGCAGCACCATGCGTCACTCGTTGAGCTACGGCGGCGTCCCGGCCGAGCCCAAGTTCCGGTTCCCCCGTCCGGCCAAGCCGGAGATCATGGTGGTAGCCGACATCTCCGGCTCGGTGGCGGCCTTCGCTCGCTTCACCCTTCATCTCGTCTACGCCGTTAGCAGCCAGTTCTCTAAGGTCCGGTCCTTCGTGTTCATCGACGGCCTAGACGAGGTAACCGGCTTCTTCGAGGGCGTGGAGGACATCGGCGAGGCCGTACACCGGGTAAACACGGAAGCCGACGTGGTCTGGGTGGACGGCCATTCGGACTACGGGCACGCCTTCGGCGTGTTCTGGGAGAAGTACGGGAAGGACGTGGGGCCCAAGACGACGGTCCTGGTGCTCGGTGACGCGCGGAACAACTATCACGCGTCCCAGTCGTGGATCCTCAAGGAGGTCCAACACCGGGCCCGGAAGGTGTTCTGGCTTAATCCCGAGCCGAAGGCTTACTGGGATACCGGCGATTCGATCGTGGGGGAGTACGGCACCTGGTGCGAGGGCGTGCACGAGGTTCGGAACCTGCGCCAGTTGGAGGGGTTCGTCGAGAACCTGGTCTGAGCCGCCCCTGGGCGACGCCGGTGGTTCAGCGGGTTCCGTTGCGTAACAGTTCGGCCAGGCGGAAGGCCAGGTCGAGGCTCTGACTACCGTTCAGCCGGGGGTCGCACATGGTTTCGTAGCGGCTGCCAAGGTCGGCCGTCTCCACCGCGGCTCCGCCGCCCAGGCACTCGGTGACATCGTCGCCGGTGAGCTCCAGGTGAACTCCACCTGGATGGGAGCCAGAGAACCGGTGGGCGGCGAAGAACCCGGATACCTCGGCCAGGATGTCATCGAAGTGTCGGGTCTTGCGACCGTCGTCGGCGGTGAAGGTGTTGCCATGCATCGGATCGCAGACCCACACCACGGGATGCCCGGCCTCCTTGACGACATCTAGAAGGGGCGGCAGGCCGTCCACGACCCTGGTGGCTCCCATTCGGGTGACCAAGGTGAGCCGGCCCGGGACGTCATCCGGGTTGAGGGTCCGGCACAGGGCCAGCACATCGTCGGCGGTGGCACTGGGGCCCAACTTGCAGCCCAGCGGGTTCCCGACACCCCGTAGGAACTCCACGTGGGCACCGTCCAACTGGCGGGTCCGCTCACCGATCCACAGCATGTGGGCCGAGCAGTCGTACCAGTCGCCGGTCAGCGAGTCGCAACGGGTCAGGGCCTCCTCGTAGTCGAGCAGGAGGGCCTCGTGGCTGGTGTAGAAGTCGACCTGGCGGAGGTCGGCAAGGGTGTCGCTGTTGACCCCGCAAGCCGACATGAACTGGACGGCTCGGTCGATCTCGTCGGCCAGGTTCTCGTAGCGCTGTCCGGCCGGGCTGTCGGCCACGAACTCGCGGTTCCACTGGTGGACTCGCGAGAGGGAGGCGAACCCGCCCTTAGTGAAGGCTCGTAGCAGGTTCAAGGTAGCGGCGGCTCGGTTGTAGGCCAGGAGGAGTCGTTCGGGGTCGGCGGCCCGTTCGTCGGCCGTGAACCCGATGTCGTTGACGATGTGGCCCCGGAAGGAGGGGAGCTCGACGCCGTCCACCGTTTCGGTATCGCTGGACCGAGGCTTAGCAAACTGGCCAGCGATCCGACCGACCTTTACCACGGGTACGCCGGTGTAGTACGTGAGAATGACCGCCATCTGGAGGATCACCCGGAGCCGGTCGCGAATGGAGTCGGCGGACGTGTCGAAGGATTCGGCACAGTCGCCGGCCTGGAGCAGGAAGGCTCGGCCTTCAGAGACGGCGGCCAGTTGCTCGGTGAGCTCGCGGGCTTCGCCGGCGAATACCAATGGAGGGAGGTCACCCAGCTGGTTGAGGACCTGGTGGTGGGCGTCGGCGTCCGGCCACTGGGGCTGCTGGAGGGCCACGCGGTCGCGCCATGACCGGGGGGTCCAGTCGGTATCAGAGCGCGGAGAGGGGGCAGTGTTCACGGCTTCAGCCTACGGGCGACCCGTCAGGGGGCCGCAGGCGTTTTCTCGACCCGTTGGTGCCGACGGGTCGGAATCAGGCGGCGTCGATGACCTCGGTGGCCCGGTCGCGCACAGTGATCACGGCACGCTTGACCAGGCGTCGGGCTGCCTCGGCGGTTACACCCAGGTCTTCGCCAACCTCGCGGTAGCTGCGCTTGCGCCCGTCGGTGAGGCCGAAGCGTTGCTCGACGGCATAGCGGGCACGATGGTCCAGGACGTCCAGCAGGCGGGTAGCCATTTCGTTCTCGGCCATGGCCATAACCTGGAGTTCCGGGCCGTCAGCGGAATCGGGGAGGAGATCGACCAGTTCGTTGCTGTCGTCGTCGCCGATGGTGCGGTCCAGTGAGGTCGGGGTGGTCAGTCGGTGGAGCCGGGCGTGCTCCTCGTCCAGTTCGTCGCCGTTGCCGGAAACGGCACGTAGAGCGGCCCGAAGGCTGGCCGAGCGATCGCCAGGTAGGCGGACCAGGCTGGCCTTCTGGTCGAGGGCCCGGCCGATTGCCTGGCGGATCCAGAAGGTGGCGTAGGTCGAGAACTTGAAGCCCTTCCGCCAATCGAACTTGTCGACCGCGTGTTCCAGGCCGAGGTTGCCCTCCTGGATCAGGTCTAGAAGCTCCATGCCGGGGGGCAGCGGGTAGCGGCGGGCCACACTTACCACCAGGCGTAGGTTGGCCCGGATGAAGCGGTCCTTGGCCCGGTCGGCGGCCCGGATGGCACGCTTGACCTCGCGACCAGTCTCCCCGGCCTCCTCGCGGGCTCGAGCGTCAGCCCCAGCCTCGATGATCTGGGACAGTTCCCGTTCCTCCTGGGCGTTCAGGAGGGGAACCATGCCGATCTCGTTCAGATACTGGCCTACGGAATCACTCATGTTTCTTTTACTCTTTTTCTTCTCTTGGTGGGGCACACGACGCGCGCCGTTGCCGCTCAGGGATTTCAGGGAAACTGATCCGCCGACCGGACCGCTCGTCGTGGCGGCTCCAGCGACTTCGTCTGACAGATATTCAAGCACAAAAGGCACCCGCTGTGAAGGGTCTAGCAGAGTGACATGGGGCTCACCTTCCCGTCTCAATGCCCGTTTGGGCAGGTCAACGAATGTGTACGACGATTCCATGACGAACCGGGTCGACCGGGAGAACGGCGGTGGTTCGGTAGCATCGGCCCGTGCCCGGCTCCGCGCCCTCCGTCCCGCCGCGTCGGATTGGCATCCTTGGTGGCACCTTCGATCCACCGCACTTCGGGCACCTGGCGGCTGCCCGAGAGGCCCTCAGGGCGTTGGACCTGGACTTGGTGGCCTTTGTGGTGGCCAACGACCCGTGGCAAAAGACCTCCCCGACCGGGGATGGGGTGGTGGAGGAGGTGTCCCCAGTGGGTATCCGCCTGGCCATGGTCGCCGCAGCAATCGACGGTATGGACCGCGTCCGGCTGGATGATCGGGAGGTACGACGAGGTGGGCCGTCATACACAGCGGACACTCTGGCCGAGTATCGCAGCGACCACCCGGAGGCGGAGCTGTTCGTTCTGGTGGGCAGCGACGTGGCACCCGGGCTGGACACCTGGGTGCGACCCGAAGAGGTCCGTCGCCGTGCAACGATCGTGGTGATGGAGCGACCGGGACACGAGGGGAGCCACCCTCCCGCCGGCTGGGCCCACCAGGTCCTCGACGGCTCCTTTCCGGACCTGGCCGGCACCGACCTCCGGCGGATGGTGGCGGCGGGCCGGAGTCCGGAATCTGCCGTCCCGCACGGGGTGGTGGCCGTCATCGCTGAGCACGGCCTCTACGGGGCCGGGCGGTGACCGAACCCGTGGACGGCGATACCCCGTCGAACGACGATCGGCGTCGCCTGGCACCACCCCTACCCGCCGCGTGGCGGTGGGGGTTCCCGGCCTTCCTAGTGGTGGCCCTGGTCTGGGCGGGGGTACTCCTGGTTGATGGGCTATCAACAGTGCTGGACAGCGAGGGCGGTGAGACCCGCGAGGCGGTGACCGATCCTTCGGCGCCGGGCTTCGAGGCATTCGTCGAGCAGACATGGTCGATGCTGGTGGCCACCGAGGACGACGGCGGAGAGCTGGTGCAAGTGGCGGTGGTGGCGGCCACCGACCGGGTGGGAGGAGGGGGGACGATCTTCCTGGCCCCACCGGAGGTGATGGCGCAGGGCTGCGAGGCCTCGCCATGCCGTCTGGCGGAGCGCCACCGGGAGGGCGGGATCGACCATGTCCGGGAAACGGTGACCCGGCTGCTGGAGGTTGAGGTGACAGCCGCCGTGCTGATGACCCCCGACCGGTGGACCAGCCTGGCCGGACCAGCGAGCCCCGTGCCCGTAGACCTGCCAATCGACCTGGTGGCCACGGCGAGTGACGGCACGTCGGTGGTCCGGTTCCCGGCGGGTCGGGTAAACGTGGCCCCATCAGACGTCGTGGACCTCCTGGCATTTCCCGATGGTGCCGACGGGCTGAGGCGGCTGGAGCGACAGAGCGCCTGGTGGGCCGCGTGGCTGGTGCGGGTGGGTACCGGAGATCCGTTGGAGAACCTCCCGAACTTGGAGTTAGACCTCGTGGACCTGATGGCGTTGGTAGCGAGAGGCTCGGTCCGTCTAGTGGACTCGCCGTGGACGGCGGCCGGGACGGACCTCGTCCCGCAGTTGGTCGCTGATAAGGGGACGTTGGCCGACCTGGCGGTGCAGATGTTCCCGTTCCCGATCCCTCTGGTCCCCGGGCAGCGACCAACGGTCCGACTGCTGAACGGAACCGGTGATCCTTCCCTCGACTCCCCGGCGCGCGAGCGGGTACTCCGGGCCGGGGTGGATTTATCCGTGGTGGGGAACTACCGCCATGACGGTGTGATCCAGACCCGGGTCGTCTATCGGGATCCGGTTCTGGCTGGGGCAGCCAACGATCTGGCGGCCGCCCTGGGCGGGGGCACCCTGTTCGACGAAAATGCCAGCCCGGTGGCCGATCTGACCGTGGTGATCGGAGCCGACTTCTGGCCTGCGGGCTAGCGTCTCAATCCCGTGCCCGAACCGACCCCGACTGACCCCGCCGAGCCCACGTTGGCCGACTGGGCCCGGTGGGCGGCCCGGGCAGCCGACGACAAGCTCGGGCGAGACACGGTGGTGATCGAGGTTGGCGACGTCATCGCTATCACTGATTTCTTTGTGATCTCGGGCGGTGGGACGGCCCGGCAGGTCCGGGCCATCGCCGATGAGGTTGAGGAGCAGCTAACCCTCCTGAACGGTCCGAAGCCGGTCCGGGTAGAGGGCCGGGAAGACTACCGGTGGGTCCTCATGGACTTCGGGGGGTTCGTGGTCCACCTGCTGGACGAGGAGGCCCGGGCCTTCTACGACCTGGAACGCCTGTGGTCGGACTGCCCCCGCCTGGAATGGCAGCCCGCCTGACCGGTCAGCCTGGACGACGACGGTGGACGGTCACCGTCACCGCCCCCTCGTCGTCGACCTCGGTGCGAGCGTCGACCCCCCAGTGGCGGGCAATTAGTTCCGGGGTGAGGATCTCGGCCGGGGGACCGTCGGCTACCAGCCGGCCGGCGTCTAGGACGGCGATCCGGTCGGCGAACTGGCCGACCACCGATAGGTCGTGCAGCGAGCTGACAACGGTCAGATCCCGTTCGGTCCGGAGCTCGGCCACCAGTTCCAGCACCTCCAGCTGGTGGCCGAGGTCCAGGAACGAGGTCGGCTCATCCAGCACCAGGACCGGTGTCTCCTGGACCAGAGCCCGGGCCACCACCACCCGCTGACGCTCGCCACCTGACAGCGAGTCCACGGCCCGGTCGCTGAACGGGGTGAGGTCTAGGCGGTCCAGCACAGCGGCTGTGGCTCGGCGGTCGGTGGCGGAGGCCGAAAACCGGAGGCCCTGGTGGGGGGATCGTCCGAGGAGGGCGTAGTCGAACACCTGCATGCCCGGTGGAATCACGGGGTGCTGGGGGACCACGGCCAGCAGTCGGGCCCGGTTCCGCCCCGAGGGTTCCGGAGTTCTCGCTGGTCCAACCCGGACCGTCCCGGAATGTGCGACGGTGCCGGCCAGGGCGCGGAGCAGCGTGGTCTTACCGGCGCCGTTGGGGCCGACGACTGTGGTCCACGACCCGGCGGCCACCTCCAGGTCTACGCAGTCGACAACCGTCCGACCTCCCAGGTCCACGGAGACCCCTGACCAGGCCACGCCGATGGCTGTTGCCGGATTGCTCACGAGGCCATCTGCCGGCGGAGGATGACCAGGAAGAACGGGGCCCCGACGAAGGCGGTGATGACGCCTATAGGGAGCTCGGCCGGGGCCTGGACGGTGCGGGCCACCACGTCAGCTAGGGCAAGGAAGGCGGCACCGAACAGCAGGGACAGGGGGATGACCCGGCGGTGGCTAGCGCCGGCCACCAGACGAACGGCGTGGGGAACGACAAGACCAACGAATCCGATGAGCCCGCTAACCGCCACAGCGGCCGCGGCACCCAGCGATGCGACGACCAGGATGGCCCGACGGACGGCACGGGGTCGCAAGCCGAGTGTGCTGGCCTCCTCGTCGCCTACGGCCAGGACGTCCAGGGGGCCGACGGCCAGGACTAGGCCGACCACGCAGACCGCGGCGTAGGGGAGCAGTAGCCAGACCTCGGCCCATCCGGCGGTGGACAGGCGACCCAGGATCCAGGCGAAGACCTGCTGAAGGGTCTCGGAGTTTTGCTGTTGGACGAAGGTCTGGATGGCCGTGAAGAAGTTGGCCACAGCCACCCCGGCCAGGATGAGGGTGGTCGGCGAGCCAACCCGCCCTCGACGGACGCTCAAGGTGCCGGCTGCCGTGACGGCCACCAGGGCCCCGGCGAAGGCGACCAGTGGGACGGGGTCGACCACGCCGAGGACGTCCCGGAGTTCGGCCACGATGGCGATGGTGGCGCCCAGGCCTGCCCCGGCAGCGATTCCTAGCAAGTAGGGGTCGGCTAGCGGGTTCCGGAAAACACCCTGGTAGGCGGCCCCAGATCCAGCTAGCAGCGCTCCCACCAGCAGGCCCAAGACCACCCGGGGTGCTCGGAGGTCCCAGATAATGGCCCGGTCGACGGCCGACAGGGAGGAGTCGACCTCCAGGAGAGGGAGCCGGTCGAGGAGTTCTCGGACCACTTGTCCGAGGGGGATGGATACCGGTCCGGTGGCCACACCGACCACAGTGGAGACCAGGACCGCGCCAACCCCAGCCAGAAGCCAGGGAATCCCGAGGAGTGACCGTTCGCCACCCTCGGGGTTTAGTCCGCCTGCCTTGGAGGTCATCTGGGGAATCCGGATCGGCTCAACTGATGGCGTTCACCGAGTCGACGATGACCCGGAGAAGGTCGACGATCCGCGGGCCCCACCGGGAGGCCACGTCGTCGTCCAACTCGACGACAGCGCCATTGGTCACCGCAGTGAGCGTCTCCCAGCCCGGGCGTTCGGCCACTGTGGCAGCCGTCTGGCTGCAGCACCTGGTGTCGGCCAGGAAAATCAGATCGGGGTCGGCGTCGAGCAGGTATTCGGCCGACAGTTGCGGGTACCCCCACGAGGCACCGTCCGGGTCGGCGGCGTCGGCTGTGTTGACCAACCCAGCCAAGGCATAGACCTCGCCGATGAACGTCGACGACGTCACCGTGTAGAGGGTGTCGTCCAACTCGTGGTAGTAGCTGAGCGGCTCGTCACGTTCCTGGACTGAGGCCGCCAGGTCAGCTATCTCGGATTGCATGTCAGCCACGAGTACGGCCGCCTCGTCGACATCGCCGGTAATGGCACCCAGAGCAGTGATCTGGTCGTAGGTGTCGGCCAGCGTGTACGCCGCACCCTGCAGAAGGGTGGCAATCCCGGCGGCTTCCAGGCCGGCCACCACGTCGCCCGGATCGTAGGAGAGGACTACCAGGTCCGGGGCGAAACCGAGGATGGCCTCGACGTTGGGCTGGTAGCCGCTCAGGTCGGTGGCCGGTGCTTCAGCGGGGTAGTCGGACATGGAGTCCACGGCCACGACACGGTCGCCGGCGTCGATGGCGAACAGCATCTCGGTGGCCACGGTGGAGATGGACACGATGCGTTCCGGACCGGCAGGTTCGGCGGCGGCCGGCACACCGGACATAGCGCTGGAGGCTTCGGTGCCGCCACAGGCCGCGATGACGACGACCAGGAGCGGGCCAAGGATCTTGTGGGCCGTCACGGTGGGTCCTCCTGTCATCGAGGTGTGGTCGCCCGATCGACAGGACCGTTGTCCGTCGGCCGAACCGATCCCCTTGCCTCGAGGGTGTCTGGTTCGCACGGCGGAAGCTGGTTCGGACTCGCCGCCGCCGAAAGGCGACGGCATCACCGCTGCGGGACAGTGCCGGGATCACACCGGACTTCGGTCCTCCGACCGCACCGGGATTGTATCGAAGGGGAGGGCCTACGAACGGAGGAGGCGCTGGATCGCCGCCACAACCTCCTCGACCGTCTCGTCGGCGGTGTCGCCCCCTTCCTGAACGGCCTCGCTCACGCAGTGCCGGATGTGCTCGTCTAGGAGGGCCACCCCAACGCCCTGCAGCGCCTTGGTCACCGACGAGATCTGGGTCAGGACGTCGATGCAGTACGTGTCCTCGTTGACCAGGCGTTGGAGGCCGCGGACCTGACCTTCGATCCGACGGAGCCGAACGAGGAAGTCGTCCTTGGAGGGGGAGTAGCCAACCATAGGGGTAGGGGGTATCATAGCGCGGCGAAAAGTGGACACCACGCCAGACGGATGGAACAGGTGACGACGAGGACGATCGACCTTCCAATCGACGGGATGACCTGTGCCGGGTGTGCGGCCCGGATCGGTCGCGGGTTGTCGGAACTTGATGGGGTGGCCGATGCCCAGGTCAACTTCGCCACGGAGCGGGCGACTATCTCCTACCACCCGGAGAAGGTGGACCTAGGGGCCTTTGACAAGGCCGTTCAGAGACTCGGATACAAGGTGGTGGTCGAACCGTCGTTGGAGGGGGTCGTGGATGACCGCGAGGTGGACGGTTCCAACCGGCGGCTCATCCTGGCCGGCGCCCTCACCGTTCCCGTCGCCCTGCTCTCCATGGTCCCGGCTTTGGACTTTCCGGGTATCGAATGGGTAATCGGCCTCTTAGCCACACCGGTCGTGTGGGGGGTCGGGTGGCCGTTCCACCGGGTAGCCATCCACAACCTCCGCCACCGGGCAACCACCATGGACACCCTGGTCTCGATGGGAACGGTGGCCGCCTGGACCAGGTCGGTTGTCGCTCTGGTCCTAGGGCGCGGCCACATCTACTTCGAGACGGCGGCGGTCATCGTGGCCCTGATCCTGTTCGGTCGGTGGTTGGAGGCTCGGGCCCGTCGTCGTTCCGGGGACGCCCTCCGGGCACTGGCCGACCTGAGTGTGAGGGAGGCTCGCCGCAAAGACGGGACCCTGGTATCTGTCGATGACATCCAGGTCGGCATGCGGCTGGTAGTCCGCCCCGGCGAGAAAGTTCCGGTGGACGGCTGGGTACTGGATGGATCGTCCACCGTGGATACCTCGATGATCACCGGGGAGCCGATGCCCGTAGTGGTAGGCGTAGGCGACGAGGTGGTTGGCGCCACCATCAACGGCAACGGCGCCCTGACCATCGAAGCCACCCGTGTCGGCCCGGAAACCGTCCTGGCCCAGATCATGCGGCTGGTCGAGCGGGCTCAGAGCTCGACCGCTCCCATCCAGCGACTAGCCGACCGCATCTCGGCCGTGTTCGTCCCAACCATCCTCGGCGTGGCCCTGGCCACCGTGACCCTCTGGCTGCTAGCCGGCGGGTCGGCGGGGGAGGCGTTCACGGCGGCCGTTGCCGTCCTCGTCATCGCCTGTCCGTGCGCCCTCGGCCTGGCCACGCCTACGGCGATCATGGTGGGCACCGGTCGGGGCGCCCAGCTTGGGGTGATCGTGAAGGGAGGCGAAGTGCTGGAAGCCACCCGCCGGATCGATCACGTCGTCTTGGACAAGACAGGCACGGTGACCGAGGGGCGGATGTATCTCGAATCGGTGGTGGCGGCATCGGGGACTAATCCGGACGTGGTGCTGCGTCGTGCCGCCTCGGTGGAGGCGGTCTCCGAGCATCCGGTGGCCACCGCCGTAGCTGCCGCCGTTGCTGACCCTGACCCGATTGAAGGCTTCGAGAACCTTCCGGGCCTTGGTGTGCGGGCCGTGGTCGGCGACCGGCTGGTGCTAGTCGGCCGCCGTCTGCTCTTCGACGATATGCCGGCCGACCTGGACCGGGCCCTCGACGACGCCGAGAATGCCGGACACACCGCCGTGGTGGTCGGTTGGGACGGGACGGCCCACGGCGTCCTGGTGGTGGCCGACGAGGTGCGCTCCACTAGCGCCGAGGCGGTGGCCGGGCTCCGCGCATTGGGCTTAGAGGTGACGTTGTTGACTGGCGACAATGAGCGCACAGCGCGGACGGTGGCGGCGGCCGTCGGCATCGATCGGGTGGTGGCCGGGGTGTTGCCCGACGGCAAGGAGGCCGAGGTTCGGAGCCTCCAGGAGGCCGGATCGGTGGTGGCCATGGTGGGGGACGGGATCAACGACGCACCGGCCCTGGCCCGAGCAGACCTGGGCATCGCCGTAGGCACCGGGACCGACGTGGCCATCGAGGCCTCGGACCTGACCGTGGTATCCGGTGACTTGCGGGTAGTGGTGGACGCCATCGCCCTGGCCCGCAGCACACTGGCCACCATCAAGGGCAACCTTTTCTGGGCCTTCGCGTACAACGTGGCCGCCGTTCCGCTGGCCGCTGCCGGCCTCCTCAGCCCCATGGTCGCTGCAGGGGCAATGTCGTTCTCATCGGTGTTCGTGGTAGCCAACTCACTGCGGCTATACCGGTTCACCGGCCACCGCGAGGCATGAGGTCACTTGCGTCTAGGGGTCGAAAACGACCGCTTCGCCGAA
>JAKURX010000300.1 GCA_022451505.1 Acidimicrobiales bacterium
GCACTGTGGTCGACGGTGCGCGACGCGGTGGCGGCCGTGGAGGCTGCCTATTCACCCGGTGGGGTGAATGTCGGGCTAAACCAGGGCGCGGCGGCCGGGGCGGGGGTTCCCGGCCACCTTCACGTGCACGTGCTGCCGCGTTGGTCGGGCGATACGAACTTCATGACGACAACGGCTGACACTCGAGTGTTACCCGAAGCGCTTGGCCAGACATGGCGTCGTCTGGTCGAAGCCTGGCCCTGATGACGTTTGATCAACGGCCACCGGACCGTTGGAATGGATCGTGTCAGGCGAGGTGGCCGGTGGCCTTGGCAGCAACCCAGGTCACCGTTTTCCTTGTCGTCTTGATCCTGTGGCCGAAGGCCGCCCTGGGCCTGGTTCTTGTGTTGGCCGCAGCGCCGCTGATCCTGGCCTTCCGTCGCCTCGATGTAACAGTCAGCGCCGCCGGGGTCACCATCGCCTACGGCCTGAATGGTTGGCCTCGCCAGCACATCGACCTCGGCGACATCGTGGGCGTTGGTGTGGAGCGTGTCGGGTGGCGCTCCTCCGGTGGTCTCGGCTACCGGGGCAGTCTGCGCTTGTTCAAGCAGGCGCGGGTGTTGGTGCGCCACGGCGAATGCCTTCGGTTGGACATGGTGCGAGGTCGCCGACTATGGGTGAGTGTGGACCAGGCGGAGGGTGCCGTGGCCGCGCTGGTCGACCTGGGGGTCGGTAACTGATCGGCGACTCCGACGGCATGCCACGATAGGGGAGTGCGTCGATCGCTCGTCGGCCCGCTGGTCGCGGCTCTCTTGCTGGCTGGCCTCACTGCTGCCGGTCTCGCCTCGGTCGGTGCGGCGGTGTTTCTAGTGGTGGTTGCCGGGTTCTCTTGGCTGATGGCCACTTGGTCGGACCGCTACCACCGGAGATGAGTGGTTAGGGCTAGTCGCCGGCGTAGGTCCCGAAACTCCAGACGTTTCCTTCGGGGTCGGCGGCCGAGAAGCCCCGGGAGCCGTACTCCTCGTCGCGAAGGCCTCGGAGGATGGTGGCGCCAGCTGCCACGGCCCGGTCGTGGATGGCGTCTGGCTCGTCGGTTGCCACGTAGACGCTTATAGGTCCTGAGGGCAGAGCCAGGTGGTCAGCGTCACCTCGTTCGGCGTCGCCGAGCATCACCCCGCCGCCGCCCGGCCACCGGATCTGGGCGTGGATGATGCCCTTGCCACCCTCACCGGGGACGGTGAACTGTTCCTCGAAGCCGAAGGCCGAGACGAGGAAGTCGATGAGGGCCCGGGTGTCCTTGGAGCGGGTCGTCGGCCACACCACAGGGCCTCCACTATCGGAGCGGACCATGGCGAGACCATACGCCGATCCTCCCGCAGACCGCTACGTTGACCCAGTGTCCAAACTTAGCCAACTCGGCTGGCGACTCCGCCGCCGACCCGCCAACACGATCTTTGTCCTGTCCGGCGGCGCGGTCCGAGGCGCCGCCCAGGTGGGAATGCTCCGCACTCTCCTCCGTAACGGAGTAGCCCCCGACCAGGTCGTGGGCGTGTCGGTCGGGGCCCTCAACGGATTACACCTGGCTGCTGACCCGACGTTGCGCCAAGTCGACAACCTTGAGGCGCTGTGGCTCGAGGTTGCCGAACGGGAACCTATCCGGGGCAACGTCTTTCGTACCATGCTGTCGATCGTTCGCGGTCGCCCGAGTTTTGACACTGGCGACCGCCTGAGGGAGTTCATCGAAGAGCACGTGCC
>JAKURX010000301.1 GCA_022451505.1 Acidimicrobiales bacterium
CGGTCTCTCTCCAACAGGTCAACGTCGGTCTGCTTCTCTGTTACCTCGTCGATCAGCTCTTCGACGCGGACTAGGAGGTCGTCGATGGTCTTACGAGCGTCGTAGACGGCCAGCGTCTGGGGGGCCACGCTGGCCAGCGAATCGAAGCCGCCGCCGATCGTCACCGTCAGGTCCTCATAGGGCTCCGGATCGTCGTCGACCAGGGTGACCACCTCCACGGTCACCGACGTCTGTCCGGCCGGAAGCACCACGGTGGGGTCGACCCTCCTGTAGTCGTCATCTACCACGACGTCCCCGGTCACCGTGAGTGGGATCTCCAGATCTGCTGTTGGCGCCACGTCGGCCGACACGGTCACCAGGACCGGGTGCCCCTCCTCGACGACCACGGCCACCGTGTCCACCGACACCGTGGGTACCGGAGCGTCGGCGACCGCGACAGCGTCCACGACGGCAGCAGCCATGGCCATCACGGCCGCCGCCTGGTTCCCCTGGACGTCGAGGACGTGGGGCAGGGCCGGACCGATGCGCACCGACACGGCGTTGACCGGTCCGACCGTGTAGCCGGCTGGGTTCTGCTGCAGTGAGACGGTCACCACCTCGTTGACCTCGGCGGTCGAGCCGGCGTAGCTATGGTCGGCCTGCCAGGCGGCCAGTCCCGACCGGGTCTCTTCGGTGTAGAGACCGTCTACCTCGCCGACCGCATAGCCACCGTCGTCCAGGACCTCTTCTAGTTGACGGACGTCGTGTCCCTCGGAACCGACGTCCAACTGGCGGTAGAAGGCGAAGCCCCCGGCTACGGCCACGGTCTGTCGGCCGTCGATGGTGAACAGGGGGTCACCGGCCTCCACTGTCTGGCCGTCCTCTATGGCGATACCGCTGACCTGGCCGTCGGTGGCCGACGTGATCGTCTGTAACTGGTCGCGACGCAGTTCCCCGCGCACCGTGATCTCGTCGGTCAGGGTCCGCACGCCCACCGTTTCGGCGATGGCCCGGTCCACGCCGGGACCCGTCGGAGCCTCGTCGGCCCACGGCTGCCAGGCGACCAGCCCGGCGGCCGCGCCGCCAAACAGGATGAGCAGGGTCAGAATCTTTTTCATGCGCGGCCTCTCCGAGGGGAGTAGCGGGGGCCGTCAAAGCGGCCCCCCGATCGGTCGGTGGTCACTGGTCGTCGTTCAGGCTCAGCTCGCTGATGCAATCTCGGATGTCATCCATGTCCAGATCGCCGTCCGGCCCCCGGAAGTCGTCGCCGGGTCCCAACGAGCCTTGCTCGTTGGGCACCGGGTCGCCCACAACCCAGCCCTTCTCGCGGAGGCACCCCGACAGGGCGATGAACTGCTCGTTGTCCTCCCGGATCTGGTCCGGTGTACGCCCCGTCCGCGAGGTCTGGAACTCCTGCATGGCGGCAACGATGCCCGACCGTCCCGCGCACAGCACCAACGCGTCGACGTAGGCGGGTTGGTTGACGGGGTCACCGTCTCCGAGTTCCGGGTTGGGTCGTCCGATGAAGGTGACGCCTTCGTCGGACAGGCAACCGTTGAACTCCTCTACAGCGTCCATCATCCGGATCCCCGGGTGGATTTCTTCTTCGGCCAGGGGGATCGTCTCCTTGGCCGGCTCCACGGTGGTCGTCGTCGTGGTCGTCGTCGTAGTGGCCTCGACTGCCGGTTCCTCAGCAACGCTCGTCTCCGAAGCCGTGGCCTCCTCGGCAACGCTCGTCTCCGAAGCCGTGGCC
>JAKURX010000302.1 GCA_022451505.1 Acidimicrobiales bacterium
GCGGCTCCGAGAGCAGACGCGGGGCTTCAGTCCCCCGGCGACACGCTGGATGGCCGGTAGAAGGTCAGCATCTGGGCGATGCCGCCCCCCACGCCAATCACCAGGGCAATCCAGAAGCCGGTCATGCCATCCATGTCGCCGGCGATGCCCAGGGCGTCGTCCACCGACCAGGACCCGGGGCCCAGGGTGGCCACCCCCAGGGACACGGAGGCCAGCACGAACACGTACTCCCAGCCTTCCTTAATGATGAAAAAGCCGTTGGTCCGATGCGATGTCCAGCCGGCCACTGTCATCACGCCGATCACCCCGGCCGCGGCCAGTGAAGTGAGCAGCCCCACGGCCAGCAGCAGGCCGGCACCCATCTCGGTGGAAGCGGCCAAATAGGCGTTGAGCCGCCCCGGCCGCATGCCGATGCTGTCAAACCAACGCCCGGTGCCCGGGATCTTCCCGCCCCCAGTGAACTTGTTCCATCCGTGGGCGGCCAGGGTCAGGCCGACGACGCCCCGGAGCACCAGGAGGGCCAGGTCGGTGGCGGTGGTCGGCTCCATGGGGTGTCCTCCGGCGGGGCGGTCGACCGAACGAGCCGGTCGGGGCGGACCGGACCCTACCGGCCGGATCAGAACCGGTGGGCGCCACGAGCCCACGGGCTCCCACCGGGGGGCGGCCCGTAGGCTGGACAGGTGCTGGTCCTCAAGATCCTCGTGGCCATCGCGGTGGCCATGGTCCTGCTTCGCATGGGCCTCGCCGTCCTTCGGACGCTGGCCACGCCGCTTCCCGAACCGCCACCCGTTGGCGAACTTCGGAAGGTCAAGCTGCAGTACCGGTGCAGCCTCTGCGGGACCGAGGTCCGTATGACGGTCGCCACCAACGAGAGCCCGGATCCACCCCGCCACTGCATGGACGACATGGAGCTGATGGCCGCCGAGGAGTAGGCCCGGGTGCGTTGTCCACAAGCTGTGGACAAGTTTGTGGGCAAATCACATACCTGTGATTCGTCGTCGGCCCGGAGGCAACCGGTTAGTGGTACTGGGTGGCGGTGATGATGCCGCCCAGGATGGAACCCAGGCCCAGAAGCAGGATCCCGTTGCTCGTCCCACCCGGCATCCAGCCCACGTAGTTGAAGAAGATGATGAGGATGCCCAGGCCCAGTAGGCCGAACATCAGCACCGCCACCCAGATTGGGGATGGTTCGTGGCCCGCCGACAGCGAGTTACTGGGGGGAGCGCCAGCCCGGGTTCCCTTGGGGGTGACCCGACCACCCTGAACCCTGCGCTTGGCCGGGGTGGGCCGCACTGGCAGGTCCTGCGGTTCGATGTCCTCGCTGCTCGCCATGACCCGGAGGATAGGGCAACGGGTGGCTGACCCGGGCGGTCCAAGGCGATTCTCCGACGGCTCGACGGGCAGCGTTGGCTAGCGTGGCCGGGTGGGCGCCCGGGTTCTGGTCATCGACAACTACGACTCGTTCGTCTACAACCTCGTCCAGTACCTCGGCGAGCTGGGTGCCGACCCGCAGGTCCACCGCCACGATGCAGTCACCGTCGACGAGGTTGAGGCCCTGGAGCCCGACGCAGTACTCATCAGCCCGGGACCCGGTCGACCCGAGGACGCCGGCGTGTCCACGGCGGTCATCCGCTGGGCCGCCGGCCGGGTCCCCGTGCTGGGCGTCTGCCTCGGCCACCAGGCCATCGGTGCGGCATGGGGCGGCGAGGTGGTCCGGGCTCCC
>JAKURX010000303.1 GCA_022451505.1 Acidimicrobiales bacterium
ACACCGGAGATGATGTGGTCGACGCCAAATCCGACGGTGGCCACAGCATGGAGCAGGCCACCTGCCGCCCCGCCGGCCGCCCCGATTGCCATACCCCACCAGGGTCCGAACTCCAGCGCCCCCCAGGCCCCGAACCAGGTGCCCAGGATCATCATCCCCTCGAGCCCGATGTTCACCACCCCGGCCCGTTCAGCCCAAATTCCCCCCAGGCCAGCTAGCAGGATGGGAACGGCCCGCCGCAGGGTGGACTCAGCCGTGCCGGCCGAGATCAGGTCGGTGGTCTCGGGCCGGGCCAGTTCCTGGGTGACCGACAGGGCCAGGACCAACCCGAGGGCCGCCAGCATCCACCGCAGGACCACCGAATCCCGCCACGAGGGGGCGTTCACGTCGTGGCCCCTACCGGTCGGCGGGTGGCCACCGCGGCTTCACGGGCCTCCTGGGCCTGACGTATCCGATTTACCACCTCGTAGGACAAGACGGCCGACAGCACGACCACACCCTGGAGGATGGACACGATCTCTCGCGGGGTGTCGCCCACCACGTCCAGGATGGGTGCCGCGCTGTCCAACCACCCGAACAGCAGGGCTCCGACAGCTACCCCCGCCGGGTGGTTGCGTCCCACCAGGGCTACGGCGATGCCGGTGAAGCCCAGGCCCCGGGTGAATGCCAGGTCGTACTTATAGCTGTCGCCCAGTACCTCGGGCAGGCCGATCAGGCCGGCCACCGCACCAGACAGCAGCATGGCCCGGACCACGGTGGCCCGCGGGTCCACCCCGGAGGCCTCGGCGGCGAACGGGTTTAGGCCGGTGGCCCGCAGGTCGAAGCCGGCCCGGGTTCGGGTCAGGAAGAGGTGGAAAACCACACCGACCACCACGGCGACCAGGAGGAAGCCCCAGAGCTCGCGTCCCCGCCCGATCTCCCGGGCGACCGCTTCTACCACCCCGTTGAGGTTCGGGAAGCGGCCGGAGGGTGGGATCTCTGGGGTCTTGAGGTTGAGGCTGGTGTCGGCCCTGTCGAGCAATTGGGTGCGGAGCAGATAGCCGACGAGGGACAGGGCGACGGCGTTCAACATGATGGTCGAGATCACCTCGTGGACGCCGCGGGTCACCTTGAGGTAGCCGGCCACCCCGGCGTACAGCGATCCGACGGACATAGCCACGCCCATGATCAGGAGGACGTGCAGCACCGGGGGGAGGTCGACCGCTGCGCCCACCGACGCCGCCAGGAGGGCGGCCAGCACGTACTGGCCCTCCACGCCGATGTTGAACAGGTTCATGCGGAAGCCGATGGCCACGGCGATCCCGGCTAGATACAAGGGCGTGGCCCGGTTGGCGGTCGCTACGAGGGTTTCCAGGCGGGTCCCGTAGGCGAGCATCTCCCGCCACGCCTCTAGCGGGTTGGTGCCGGCCACCACCAGCACGGCCGAGGAGAGGGCGACGGCGAAGACGACGGCCACCACCGGGGCGGTCATTGACATCAGGAGGCGGCGGATCCTCATAGGTCGCCCACTCCTTCGGATCCGGCACCCGGACCGCCCGCTCCGGTCATGTACCCGCCCAGGTCCCGTGGCGTGGTGGTAGCTGGGTCCAACTCGGCCACCACCCGACCACGCAGCATGACCACCAGGCGGTCAGCCAGCCCGATCAACTCCTCCAGGTCGGCCGATACGAGGAGGACGGCCAGGCCGTCCCGTCGGGCGGTCCGCAGGTC
>JAKURX010000304.1 GCA_022451505.1 Acidimicrobiales bacterium
AACGAAGCGACCTTCTCCGGATCGGGGAGATAGCCGTCGGCCCAGTCGAGTTCGTAGAATACGGGAACGCCTCCAGTGAGGCGGACCATCTCGTCCATGTTCGGGAATCCCGGGGTGGGTAACAGCACCTCATCGCCGGGATCGAGCAGCGCCAGGTAGAGGGAATAGAGGCCGTTCATCGCCCCAGGTGTCACCACAATTCGATCGATCGAAGTTTCGAATCCATTGACGATCCGAACCTTCTCCACGAGGAGTTCCCGGAGCGAAGCAAGCCCACCGTTGGGTCCGTACCGGGTGTTGCCCTGGGCAGCCGCACGCGCGGCAGCCTCGATGATATGGCTTGGGGTAGTAAAACTGGGCTCGCCCACCTCCAAGCGAACGACGTCTGATCGGCCCTCTGCGGCATCAAAGAGAACACGGATTGTCGACCGTTTCAAATCAGTGGCGCGCGCCGAAACCCCATCGGCTGAAGATCCATCCACGATCCGGTCCTGCTAGTTACTGCCTTCGGCGCGCGACTCAAGATCTGGTCGCTGGCCGGGATCAAAGTAGCGGAGAGCCCAATCGGCTCCCTGCCAGGTAACTAGGCGGCCCTCACGAGGTGTCAACTTCACCAAGTAACGCTCCCACCCATGCGATGGCTCAAGCTGCTCGGCGCCATCAGCACCCGCGTAGCGACACGCCATCTCCTCAGCCACGGGAAGCCAAGCGGAGTTCTCCGCCACGGCAGGCCCCTCCACCACTTCTGCTACACACTGGGCAAGCACCTTGCGAATCCTCGGATGAGCCAACTCTTCGACGCACACCGCGCAGCGGGGCTCACGCTTGAGATCGTCGACCCACATGCTCCGCTTGCGCCCCACCACCCAGAAGGAACCCTCAGACCACTGGTACCAGAGCGGCACGATCATCGGCCACCCGTCTTCCTTCAGAGTACCCAACTTCAGGAGCCAGGTACTGGCCTTGGAGGTAAGAAACTCCTCCACCTCGACAGCCAACATCCCACCGGCAACGCCTTCCTCGTAGAAGCGTTCCTGTCGGAAGTCCCTGTGCTCGCCTGAGTCCTCACCTGACATACGGTCCTCCTCTGGTTCGACCAACAAGATAGGAGCAGCATCGCTACTAGACAGATTCTCCTGTAATGATATAAAACTCGCAAGGGTAAGGGCTCAGGAGTGGTGGCGTCCGAACCACGGCACTCCTCGGCTCCTCGAAGGAAGTCCATTGGGACACAGATCGACGAAACAACGGGTAGAGAGCAGCCCCCGCGGTCAACCCGCATGAGACTGGCAGCCCTGAGCGGCCGGTCATGTCTCGTCGGGCAAAGTTCGTTTCTCGACGTTGAGACCGCCTCCAGAGGCCGTTTCGGGCCCGACCCGATGAACGCTTTCTCAGACTGGTCGGCTTTTCGCGACTGGGCTTCCGACCAGAATCCGACAACGGGGGATCCCTACCAAAGTGCACACCTAACCTGCCCCGTACCCTCACCGAGCCAAATCTTTGCCATCGGCTTGAACTACCGGGCCCATGCTGACGAATCGGCTATGGACATCCCAGAACAGCCCATGGTGTTCACCAAGTTCCCATCGGCGCTTTCCGGACCCTGTGACGACATCCCCCTCGTTCCAGGAAGCTGCGACTGGGAGGTCGAACTGGTGTTAGTCATCGCCTCGACGGGGCGCAACTTCAAAGACATTGATG
>JAKURX010000305.1 GCA_022451505.1 Acidimicrobiales bacterium
GCGGCGGTGGTGGTTGGTGCGGCGGTGGTGGTTGGTGCGGCGGTGGTGGTTGGTGCGGCGGTGGTGGTTGGTGCGGCGGTGGTGGTTGGTGCGGCCGTGGTGGTTGGTGCGGCGTCCTCGTCGCCGCCACACGACGCGCCGAAGACCACCACCATGGCGACGGCCACCAACGGCGCCCAGCGCCGTGTGGTGCTCCTGCACGATCCGTGGGTCCGTGACGGTTGCATGTGCGTACCCCCCTGGCGCGCGTCCTTCAAGGCTCAGACCGTAGTCGGCTTCGATCGCATGAGTGCCTCCGGGTCCGAACCGAGGTAGGAGGCCACCACCGCCGGGTGCCCGAGGACCTCGTCGGGCGTTCCCTCGGCCACCACGGCGCCCTGGTCGAGCGCCACCATCCGATCGGCGATCGAACGCAGCAGGGCCATGTCGTGTTCGATGACCACGAGAGCACAGCCCATCTCGTCACGGATCCGTCGGATCACCGGCGCCAGGGCCTCAGCCTCGCGCTGGGCGATGCCACTGGACGGCTCATCGAGGAGCACAACCACCGGACGGTGGGCGACCACGCAGGCGAGGTCCACGATCCGGCGGGTGCCCGTCGAGAGTTCGTTGACGAACTTGGAGCGAAAGGCCCCGAGCCCCATCATCTCGAGCAGTTCTGCCACCCGTGAAACCACCTGCTTTTCGCTGGCGAGTATGTGGGGAAGTCGCAGAGCTGCCGAGACCGGGTCGTGTGCACCGGTCCAGCGGTCCAGGGCCACCGCCAGGGTCTCCTCCACCGTGAGCGCCGGGAAGAGCCGCGCATCCTGGAAGGAACGTCCCAGGCCGCGGCGCGACCGCGTCGAAGGACTGCGACCATCCAGTCGACGACCCTCGAGGATGGCGCTCCCCGCGTCGGGCTCGGTGAAACCGCAGACGAGGTCGAACAGGGTGGTCTTCCCGGCCCCGTTGGGTCCGATCAGGCCGAGGATCTCGCCGGGGTACGCGTCCAGGTCGACGCCGCCGACAGCGACGATCCCGCCGAAGGAGCGGGCCATTCCGCGGACCTCCAGAATCGCCGACCGGCCATCGTCTGCGGGCCTCCCAACACGGACCGGAGTGCGCTCCGGATCTCCGGCCGTGCCGGGGTCCGGGTCGCCGACCGAGGCAGCGCCCTCGAGGAACACCGAGCGCAGGATGTCGGGCCGTTCCAGGAGTTCTGCGGTAGGTCCCTGGAAGCGGATTTCACCCTTCTCCATGAAATAGGCGGTTTCGGCGACCGTAAGCGCCGTGTTCACGGATTGTTCGACGAGGACGATGGTGACGCCCTCATCCCGGAGTTCCCGGACCATCGGGAGCAGTTCCTCCACGACCACGGGCGCCAGCCCGAGGGTCAACTCGTCGATCATGAGCAGCCGTGGCCGGGTCAGGAAGGCCATGGCCAGGCCGAGCATCTGCTGCTGGCCCCCCGAGAGGTCTCCGGCCCGGTCGTCGAGCCGGTCGGCCAACTGCGGGAACCGTTCCAGCACACGACGCTGGGCGGCCTCTGGGTTGCCCCGACGATCCAGCCACGAGGCGGCCCGGAGGTTCTCGGCGACGCTCAGGGACGGAAACACCCCGATGCCGCCCGGTAGTTGCGCAACGCCGAGTGCTGCGATCTCGTTCGGAGGCGCGTGGGTCACGTCCCGTCCCTCGAGGATCACTTATCCCCGTTTAG
>JAKURX010000306.1 GCA_022451505.1 Acidimicrobiales bacterium
GGTCGTCCTCACCGGCAAGGCCCACCGCCCGGGCCACCGCGTCAGTCGGATCCGAAACCGCCTCCACCTCCCATCCGCGGTCGGCCCCGGCTGCCGCCAGTAGCTCGACTGGTACGGCCCGTCCGGACGGCGCGGTGCATGTGACGACAACTTCAGGTGACAGCACCGAGAGTTCGTCGATGATCTCGGTCGGGTCGTGCGGGTCGAGGACCCCTAAGACGAGGATCAGTCGGTTCCAGGTGAAAGCTTCGGTAATCGCCGAGGCGAGATGGTGTGCGGCATCCTTGTTGTGGGCTCCGTCGGCGACGACCAGCGGGCGCCGGGCCAGCACCTCCATCCGTCCTGGCAGGGAAATGCCGCCCAGACCCTCGGCTACCACGTCGTCGCCCAGCGGACCGCCTAAGAAGGCCTCAACCGCAGTCAGAGCCGCCGCGGCATTGTCAGCCTGGCCGGGACCGTACATCGGTAGGTAGACCTCCCGGTGGTGGCCGTGAGGCCCCCAGAGGCTCACGACCTGTCCGCCGACGGCCAACCGAGCGTTCTCCACGCCAAAGTCCTCGCCTCGCACCAGAACCGGCTCCGCTCCCTCGGAGACGAAGAGGTCACGAACATCGGCCGCGGGCTCGCCAAGCACCAGCGGGTGTCCCTCGACGACGATCCCGGCCTTCTCGCCGGCCACAGCGCGACGCCACTCCCCCCGACCGTCGGTGTGGTCACGACCCACGTTGGTAACGACGACCACCGTGGCGTCAACAACGTTGGTGGCGTCGAAACGGCCCAGCAATCCCACCTCAACCAGCGCCGCGTCGACGGCCTCACTACTGAACCACAGGAGGGCGGCTGCGGTCAGCAACTCAAAGTAGCTTGGTGACTCTGGAGCTGCTTGCGCGTAGTGGGCTACCCCGCCGATGAGATCACCAAACTCGTCCTCGGTGATCATCTCGCCTCCGAGCGACAAGCGTTCACGGATGGTGTCGACGTGCGGACTGGTGTACTCCCCGACCCGGAGGCCGTTGGCTGTCAACAGGCCACCGGCCATACCTACCACCGAACCCTTACCGTTGGTGCCGGTGACGTGGATAGCCCGTAGATCAACCTGAGGGTTGCCCATGGTGGTCACAAGACCCCACATCGCATCGAGACTCAGGCCATGGATCCGCCCTGCGGTGGCCTCCCGGTTTACGAACCGGTCAAGGAACCGCAGGGCTTCGGGGTAGTCCACGCCCCGTCTTGGTCAGGAGGCGGCGCGGTCGGCCTGAGCGGTATCCCGAGGCTCGACCAAGGGTTCACTCCGTTCAACCACAGTGTCGTAGTCGACGATCACCCTTCCCGCCGTCTCGTCACCGGGGAGTTCATACATGACGTCCAGGAGGACCTCCTCGAGGATGGCCCTTAGCCCGCGGGCACCGGTCCCCCGTTCTAGGGCCTGTTCGGCGATGGCCTGTAGGGCTTCTTCGGTCACCTCGAGGTCGATTTCTTCGAATTCAAAGATCTTCTGGTACTGGCGGATCAGGGCGTTCCGGGGTTCAACAAGGATTCGGACTAGCGCGTCGACTTCAAGCTGGGACACGGCGGCTACCACGGGGAGCCGGCCGATGAACTCCGGGATGAGGCCGAACTTGACAAGGTCCTCGGGGAGGACGCCGGCGAACAGAGCACCTAGATCCTTTTCCTGCGCGGAGCGGATG
>JAKURX010000307.1 GCA_022451505.1 Acidimicrobiales bacterium
GCGGCCCAGGCCGGGACTTATACGCCTGGCTACTACTGGGGTTCGATGGCCGACGGCGTGGTGGATCTGGCACCCATTGCCGCTGACGTTGACAGTGGTGTCACCGACCAGGTCCTAGCGGCCAAGGAGGCGATCATCGCCGGTGACCTGCATCCGTTCACCGGCCCGCTCTACAACCAGGCCGGCAACCAGGTCCTGGGTGCTGGGGAGGTCATGGACGACGGGACCATGCTCGGCATGGGCTTCTTCGTCTACGGAGTGATCGGCTCAACCGGCGCCGAAGAGGAGGCAGCGGCCCGTGACCTGTCGGGCTTCACCGTCGTTTCGGAGATCGTCCAGGGCTACGTCGACGACCATGGGCTGAACGGCGCCAGCCTTATCGTGGTCGACCGCGACGCCGGCGTCCTCTACGAGGAGCACTTCGGGGAGTTAGGGCCCGGGAGGGTCGCGATCGTCGGGCCCCTCGGTGAGATCGTCTCCGCCGGGGTCGTGCTGAGCCTCCACGAGGACGGCCTGCTCGACGTCGACGCCCCGGTGGCCGACGTGGTGGCCTGGGGGTCCGGTATGCCAGAGGTCACCCTGGCACAGTTGCTGTCCCACAGTTCGGGGATGCTCGGAGGCCCAGCGAGTCAGTTCTACGCCCCGTACCTGTGTGGCGTCATGTTCGCTGGTTCGCTGCAGGGGTGCGCCGAGACGATCTTCACCACGCCCGACGACGACGCCGACCTCGTCCCACCGGATACCGCATTCGGGTGGCCCGGCACTGGGGCCGATTACCAGGTGGCCGGAGCGGTGGCCGAGGCGGCGTCGGGGAAGACGTGGGCCGAGCTGGTCGACGAGATCTTCGTCCAGCCCTGTGGCCTCGAGGTGCTGGCCTACAACAATCCGTGGTTCCAGTTGCCGTTCGACCCCGAGACCTTCGGCTATCCGGCGGTCGGTGGGGATCCCGTGTCACTGCTGGCCCCGACCGAGAACCCGTCGATCCTGGGCGGCGCCTACACGACCGCCGACGACTTCGCCGCGCTGCTCCTGATGACCCTCCGTGACGGCATGTGTGGTGACCAGCGGGTGCTGTCGACCGAGTCGCTCGACCGGATGCACGAGGACCGGATCGCCCGGGTCTATGACGGTGGCAACGAGTTTCTCGACCCGGAGACCCAAAACCCGACGGGAGAGTTCTGGGGCTATGGCATGGGGTGGAATACGGACCGGGAGACCGGGCAACTCAGCATCGCCAGTCCCTTCGGGCAGCAGGCGTGGCTCGACCTCGACGAGGGGTACGGAGCCTTACTGTTCCTCGAGGCCACGTGGCAGAACAGCCTTGCGCTCTATGACCTAGTTCCGGAGCCGGTGCACGAGGCAGTGCTCACCGCCCGGGGGTGATCCCGTGATAGCTGCGCCCTAGGGCCGACGGGTAGAACCGTCAGCCCTAGGGCGTCAACCAACCGGGGGGCGTACTTCGCCCCCCGGTGCCGGTCAGGGCGTGCAAGAATTTGCGCTTCGTCGGAGCCCCGGACCAACCACATTTACTATTGGTCACACATCCAGGTGTCTGGACAATGATTCGGGGGAGGAAAGGACCTTCAGTCGAGGGATCGGGCGCCGAGGAGGAGGCTCGAAGCGGTAAAACCGTGGAGGAAGTGCCGACTGCCAACGGGGCCGATCTCGCCGGCGCAGAACATCCCG
>JAKURX010000308.1 GCA_022451505.1 Acidimicrobiales bacterium
GTTCTCCTTCATGTTCACGCAGATGCTCCACTTCCAGCTGGTTCGGGGCCATAGCGCGTTTGAGGCTGCCCTGCGCTTCCTACCACTGCCGCTGGGGCTGATGCCTGCCGCGGCGAACAGTGACCGACTCTGCGCGAAGTTTGGGAACAACAACGTGGTGGCTGTCGGGCTCACCCTGGTCGCCACGGCGATGCTAATCTTCACGACCGTCGAGATAGGTACGGATTACCTCGTTCTGGGTCTAATCTTCTTCCTGACCGGGATGGGGATGGGCCTCACGATGGCACCGTCAACGACCATGGTGATGGATTCCATACCACAAGACAAGGCCGGCGTGGGCAGTGCGACGAACGATGCGAGCAGGGAAGTCGGAGGGGCTTTTGGAATCGCCATTGTCGGCAGCGTGCTCAACGAGATCTACCAGAGCAAACTGGTGGTGCCCGTTGGTTTGGAGGAACATTCGGGGGTTGTCTCCGAGTCGTTTCCAGCAGCCATGCGGATAGGAGGAGAGTTACTTGCTCAGGGCAACGCGCTTGGGCTCGAGCTGATCGAGAATGCGAGGTGGGCGTTCGTCGAGGGGATGACGGATGCCGCTGTAGCGCCCGCAATCGTGGCTCTGGTCAATGCCTATCTCGTCAAGAGGTACATGCCCAGCGGTTCGAAGCACGAAGGAGCGGAGCGGTCAGTCCCACCAGTTGAGACGGTCGGTAATCAGCTCCCCTGACTTGGCGCCGCGGAGGACGATGGTGGCTGGGGTGTCCGGCTTGGTCGGGGAGAACGCGTCGCATGGGACGATCTCGTGGTTTCCGTCCGGCCTGGTCCAGCGCAGCTTGGCCTTGGCCTGTCCCCCGTTCTCATAGTACTCCATCCTGAAGTCGTAGACCTCTCCGGCTTCGAAATCGACCGCCGCGGGGTGCTTGCCGACCTGGTCGTACCACTCGTCCACAAGCAACTGCCCATCCACCCACAGCCTGACGCCGTCGTCGTTGGAGGTCTCGAGGGTGTACGTGCCGGTCTCCTTCGGGATGATGAACCCCGACCAGCGTATGCTGAACTGGTCGCCGCCCACACCGGGGGGCCCACCGCTGCCCCAGTTGATGTCGATGTTTGGGTCGACGCCGACGGCCGACGGCTCGCCGGCCAGGTCCTTGTTGTCCCAGACCTCCGAGTTCAGCCCGCCGCACCGGTTGTTGATTACGACCACGCCGCCGGTCTGGGTGAGAGCCGGGGTGGGAGGCGGGTTCCTCGCGCCCTCAGTACCGTAGAAAATCAGGAAAAGGCCCCAGAAAGGCCCTTGGACGGCCATCGCGGTCAAGAAAAGAGCTGGGACAAAGAGGGCCCAGTAGGCAGGGTGGGCCTCCATCCCAATGCCGAACATGCCACCCCACCAAGTGTAGCAGGTGGTGAAGACGAACAGGAGCCAGAACCAGATCATCCCGAAGTGCAGGAGGTGGATGCCGCCGATCTGCTCCCCGGCCCTCCTCTCGTTGGGCTTGCCGAAGAAGGCCCAGGTGAAGAAGAGGGTCGAGTAGGCCCACGGATAGAGTGCGAAGCCGGTCAGGAGGATGGCGAGGTGGCCCCATGCGGTCGTCTAGGTGAGTGTAACCTCCCAAAACCAGGGCAGTTGCCAAACCGATATCGCGAATGCCATCCACGGGAAGACGAATATCATTGCAGCCACA
>JAKURX010000309.1 GCA_022451505.1 Acidimicrobiales bacterium
CGCGGCGCGGGAGGCCGCCGACGAGTTGGCCCAACGGTGGGGGGTAGGGGTCGACCTGTGGAGCGCCACCTCCTACAAACGTCTCCGTGAAGACGCCCTGGCCGCCGCCCGGTACAACCGCCTCCACCCGGGGAACCAGCCCCGGACGCCGCTAGTCACCTCCCTGCTGGCCGACGGTGATGGGCCTGTGCTCGCCATCACCGACTACATGACGATGGTTCCCGATCAGGTGGGCCGTTGGGTGGGCCGCCCCTTCCGAACGTTGGGAACCGACGGGTTCGGCCGGAGCGACACCCGGCCGGCCCTCCGCCGGTTCTTCGAAGTCGACGCCGGCCATGTGGTGGTGGCGGTCCTCGCTGCTCTGGCCGAGGTCGGAGATGTCGACCTCTCCGTGGTGGCCGAGGCGATCGACCTCCACGGGATCGATACCGAGGCCCCCGACCCGGGACGCCATGACACCGGGCCGGCCCCCGGTCATGGAGTGGGCCACCCGACCTCACCCGAATGACCGAAGGTCCCGACCGCTGTGGGAGCACTTTGTCGAGGGCTGGGAACTGGTGCCCGTAGCGGTCCGCCGCAAACTTCGGCGAGTAAGCCTTCTGTCACCACCGGCACGACCCTTCGGTACCGATGCCTGGGGCCCGCACGCACCAAACGTCCCTGATCTACGAGAGACGGGGCATCCTATTGCTATGCCGTCTATGGGGACCGACGACGCTCGTCGAAGTTTGACCTCGGCAAGGGTGGCGACCCTTGCCACCGCAAGGGCCTCCGGGGAAATCGATCTGGTTCCGATCACGTTTGCTGTTTGCGGCAACCAACTGGTGAGCGTGGTCGACCACAAACCGAAGACGACACTTCATCTTCGACGCCTGAAGAACATTATGAACAACCCACGGGTGACGGTGCTCGCCCACAGTTACGAGGAGGAATGGGACCGACTCTGGTGGGTGCGGGTGCGAGGCACTGGAAGAATCGTCACGTCCGGACAACAACATCACGATGCAATCCGCTCAATGGTCGCGAAGTACCCCCAACTCATCGACCCACCGCCTACCGGGTCTGTGATCATCGTCGAGATCGACGAATGGCTTGGTTGGAGCGCCCGTCAGTTAGAGCCGTGAGGCTGTCTTTCGTCGGTCACGGATGTGCGACTTCTCACCGCCCGAGTTTTTCTCTGGCACGCTCGCCGGACTATCACTCCACTCCTCACCGGATTCCCAGCTGCGGTGGGCCCACCGATCGCCAATCACGGGGCACTTCCCGAGGCGGTTTGTCCTAGACGCGGGTTACCCGAACAGGAGGGACCGTTTCGTCATGACGATCTCCCGTCTCTACTCCGTTCCCGGTATGAGTTGCGACAATTGCGTCAACACCATCACTGACCATGTCACACCTCTTGACGGCGTCACCGACCTCGAGTTCGACCTCAACGCTTCGACCGTTACGATCACTGGTGGCGACGATTCCGCTGTCACGGCAGCAATCGACAGAGCAGGTTTCGTCATTCGCTGACACCCAACCGCAAGGCGTCCCATGGCAGACTTCAGGGATGGCCGAGCAGTGGCACTTTTGCGGAAAGTGCGGCGGCCAGGTGACGCTGATCGACAAGTTCTGCCCGTGGTGCGGTCATGAACTCGGGTTGCCAGAAGAATGATGTTCACGTGGTCAGACGG
>JAKURX010000031.1 GCA_022451505.1 Acidimicrobiales bacterium
GACCGTCCCGTAGACGAGCCGGGCGGTCCACGCTGCGCTAGTCCGACGGGCGCGCTCCTGCCGATCGGAGGACATGTGGAGCGGCTGACGCCGGTCGGGACCGTTACTGAATCAGCGCCGGGCGATCCGCGCGCTAAGAACGTCGCGCAGGCTCACCATGCCGACCAGGTCCCCGTCGACCACCACCGGCAGGTGGCGGTAGCCGCGACTCAGCATCAGGCCGGCCGCCTCTTCGGTATCCAGGTCGGGTTCGCTGGTGTCCGGATCCGGCGTCATCCAGCGTTCCACCAGTGCAGACCGCAGATCGTCCTCGGAGGCGGCGGCCCGAAGCACGTCGCGTTCGGTGAGGATGCCCAGCAGCATGCGGCCGTGAACCACGACCACTGACCCGAAACCGCCTCGCACCATCACCTGGGCGGCATCGGTGACCGTCGAGTCCGACGAAAGGGTCACCACGTCCTTGGTCATGACGTCGCCGATGGTGGCCATCAGCCGCTACCTCCAACCTCGTCGACCTCTCGATCCCGTCGCTCGCTAGCCGGCTCCTCAAGGTCCAGGTTGAGGGTCCTCCAGAGATTCCCGGCCCAGACGCTGGTGTGGGGCCATTCGCGCCAGAAGGCCTGCAGCACGACCGGGTCCAGGCGTTCGTAGGCCTCAACCGGGGAGCAGGCCCGGGATAGGGCGTCCAGCGCGTCGACCACACCGAGGAGTTGCTCGGACTGGTTGTCGGACATGGTGGACCTCCGTTGCGGGTATCGATTGTCCCCCGAATCAGGCGATTCGGCAAACTGTTAGCCGTCCGCCCCGTCCTCCTCGTCCAGGAGGGTGAGGATCCCGCGCCGCCCGGTGACCAGGCCGTCCAGGCATAGCACCAGGCCGGCCGATAGGACCACCCACCGCAGGCCGACCAGGTCGCCGAGGATCCCGAAGGCCAGACCACCGATCGGGATCCCACTGAGGATGGCCACAAGGAACACCGACATCACCCGTCCCCGGAACTCCTCGTCGACCCGCATCTGCAGGGCGGTGCTGAGGGTGGTGCCGTGCAGCATGTGGGCGGCACCCGTGAGGAGGTAGCCGAGCATCCCGAGGCCCAGCCACGACGACGAAGCCACGATAAGCAGACCGGTCCCGTAGAGCAGGATGGCCTGCCGTTCCAGGACGGCCCGCGGCATGCGCCCGCCCCGGCCGCTGATAAAGGCGCTGGCTAGGAGGGATCCCACACCGAGGCTGGTGGAAAGGACCCCCAGTCCGCCGCCACCCCTCCCGAACAGGTCGTCGGCGACGCCAGCGGCCAGTGAGAAAGCGAACACGGCGCCGAGGCCCGCCACGGTGAACGCCAGGCGAAAGGCGAGACGCATCTCCGGCCGGGTTCGAACGTAGGCCAGACCCTCGCGGAACTGGTCTCCGATGGAGCCGGTGCTGCGGGAGGGCACCCACGACGTCCGCACCGTGGTGAGGATGACAAGGCTCGCCACGTAGAGGCCCAGTGACACAGCGAAGGCGAGACCCGGACCGTGGAAGGCGAGGGTCACAGCGGCAATGGCCGGACCCACGGACCGGCCGACGGTGAAGGTGATCGACACCAGCCGGACCGCGGCGATCAGGGATTCGCGGGGAACAAGCACGGCGGCCATGGACTGGATAGGCGCCCACTGGAAGGACCCCGCCGTGCCTCCGACGAAGTTCAACGCCAGGATCCGCCAAGGGGTCAGGTCGCCTCTGGCATACAGGATGACGAAGGCGGCCATGGTCACCGTCTGGAGGGACAGGCCGAGGAGGAGAAGCCGGCGACGGTCCATCCGGTCGGCCAGCGTCCCCGACAGGGGCGTTCCCACCACGGCTGGGATGAGGGCCACGAAGGAGGCCGCCCCAACCCACGTGTTGGAGTCGGTGAGCTCGTTGACCAGGAACGGGGTGGCCAAACCTCCTAGGAACTGGGCGATCCCGCACAGCGTCTGGGCGGCGGCGAACCGGGCGAAAGCCGGGTGACGGAGGGAACTGAAGGGGCTGGAACGCCCGGGACCGGTCGAATCGACCTCGCGGCTCACCGAGTCAGAAACAGCTGAAACTCGACCGTGCCGTGGTCCTCCACCGAGACCACGATGGACGCGCTGGGAGCCTCTAACCCGTGGTCGATAAACACGATCGGGAAGGAGCCAACCACGGTCACCACGTCGCCCACCCGGATGGCTGAGACCTCCACCTCCATCTCGGCAGTCAGGCCATTTACGGTCAGCGTGCCGGCTGCCGTCACCTCGACCGAAGCGCCGTCGCCGTGGATGTCTCCGAGGGCAACGGGGTCCTCCAGGGTGAACGTGGCTCGTGGGTGCTCGTCGGTGTTCAACGTCGCCTGGACCTTGCCGTCTCGGAATGACTTGTCAGATCGCAGGCCCCGGAGGTCGGCGACAATTTCGGCAGCCACCAGGGCGTCGTTGGAGAGTTCGACGGTGCCGGTCACGAGCGGCGTTCGACCCACCGCTGTTGTCGCGCCGATGCCGTTGCCCAGCACCTCGTTGACCCGGTAGCCGACGTAGTTCGAGGTGAAGTCGTTGAATGATCCGATTGTCGGGTCGACCGTCCATGTGCCGGCCGGACCGGGTGCAGCCGTCGTGGTGGGCGCAGCCGTCGTCGTAGGCGCAGCCGTCGTCGTAGGCGCAGCCGTCGTGGTGACCTGGGCGGCGGCGGCCGTTTCGGCCGCAGTGGCTAGGTCCGGAGCTGGCGGGGCGTCGGACCGCAGGACAAACCACCAGCCGGCCACGGCGACCACAACGGTGCCGAGGACGACCCACGACCACCTCTGCCGATCCATGGTTCGACCTTACGCCCCGGCCTCCGATCGGAACTGTTCGGAACGCGAGCCGTAGGGTCGCTCCATGCGGTTCGGCGTGTTCTACGAACACCAGATGGCCAGACCGTGGGCTGACGGCGACGAGCACCGGCTCTTCACCGATGCCCTGGAGCAGGTGGAGCTGGCCGACCGCCTGGGCTTCGATTACGTCTGGGAGGTGGAGCACCACTTCCTGGAGGAATACAGCCACAGCTCGGCTCCCGAGGTTTTCCTGGCCGCGGCCAGCCAGCGCACGTCCCGGATCCGGCTGGGACACGGCATCACGCTGCTCCCGGCGGCCTACAACCACACGGCGCGAGTGGTGGAGCGGATCAACACCCTGGACCTGGTGTCCGGGGGCCGGGTGGAGTTCGGGACCGGGGAGTCCTCGTCCAACGCCGAGCTGGACGGCTTCGGCATTGACCGGGCCACCAAGCGGGACCAGTGGCTGGACCACATCGAGGCTGCGACGCGGATGATGGTGGAGGAGCCATTCGCCGGCTGGGAGGGACCGTGGCTGTCCATGCCGCCCCGAAACGTGGTACCCAAGCCTCTCCAACGCCCCCACCCCCCGCTATGGGTGGCGTGCAGCCAGCGGGAGACCATTCACCTGGCCGCCCAAAAGGGCATGGGCGCCCTGACCTTTGCCTTCGTGGAGCCCGGCGAGGCCGAGCAGTGGATCGGCGAGTATCACGAGATCATCGCCTCGGAGGCCTGCGTCCCGGCGGGATTCGCCGTCAACCCGAACGTGGCGTGCGTGCTGCCTTTCTTGTGCCACGAGGACGAGGAAACAGCGCTGGAGCGTGGCATCGACGGGGCTCACTTTTTCGGATACTCGCTGGCCCATTACTACGGGTTCGGTCAGCACCGTCCCGGCGCCACCGACGTCCACGAGGAGTTCACCCGTAACCGCAGCCTGTACGGCTTCGACCGGGACACGGCCACCCAGCTGGGCGGCAACCTCCGGGCCCAGATGCAGGGCAATGGGCTGCTGGCCCTCCGGGGTGCTATCGGCACCCCCGATCAGGTCCGGGACCTCCTGCGGGAGTACGAGGCGGCTGGCGTGGACCAGGTGATCTTCGTCAGCCAGGCCGGGCGGAACCGCCATGAGCACATCTGTGAGTCAATGGAGCTCTTCGCCCGCGAGGTGATGGGCGAGTTTGCCGAACGGGATCCAGCCCACGTGGCGGCCCGTGACGAGCGGCTCGCCGATGCGGTGGCCGCCGCCTTGGCCCGCCGGGAGGGCCCGCGTGCTGTTGATCCCGACTACCTGATCCCCCGGCCCGGTGGAGAGGCATAAAGATCCGTGGGGTCGCCGTCTTCTTGATGGTGACAACTACCTGTTGGACTCGCCCGAACCGGACACCTGCACCTTGTTCTGTGCCCTGTATCCCGACATGAGGGCCACCGTCGTCGTGGGCTGAACCCAGAGGTTCCGTCGCCTTAGCCGACTCGGCCGGTCAGGAACCAGGCCCGGCGGCCGCCGAGCTCCAGGTCGAGCGTCTCGGTGAGGCCGGGCCGTACCTGGCGGGCCAGGCCCCGGTCGGCAACCAGTACTCCCAGGGACCAGCCTGCGAACCGTTCGGCCGCCACCCGACCAAGCGTGGCGTAGAGGTTCCGGAGATCGCCGCCGGACACTCGACCACCCCACGGCGGGTTGGTGGCCAGTAGGCCGCTCTCTACCTGGACGCCGGCGGGAGGGGCCAGGTCGGCAATGGGGGCCCGCCGCCACTCGATGAGGTCCTCCACCCCGGCCCGTTGGGCGTTGGACTGTGCCGACTCGATGGCACCTGCATCGCGGTCAGCGGCCACGATGGGTGGCACCGTGCCGGCCTCGGAGACCCGTCGGTCGGCCTCGGCGGTGACGCTGGCCCACGTCCCAGGTTCGAACCCCGGCCACGACTGGAAGGCCAGATCCCGCTGACCGGCAGGGGCGGCTCCGGTGGCCCGCAGCGCCGCCTCGATGGCAATGGTCCCCGACCCGCAAAGCGGGTCGACGCGGGGCGTAGTGGGATCCCACCGAGCAGCGGTCAGCAGCGCGGCGGCCACCGACTCCCGGAGAGGAGCCCGTGCCGTGGCCTGCCTCCACCCCCGCTCGTGCAGGGGTGCCCCCGAGGAGTCCACGCTGACTGTGAACCGGTCGTCCACGGCCCGCACGACTACCAGCTGTTCTCGTCCCTCTTCGGACCCCGGGCCCAGCACCGAGGTGAAGCGTTCGGCCACTGCACCGTCGTGCCAGAGCTTCGAGTGCCGGGTGGTGACCCGTACCCGTGGCCGATCCTCCGGCCCGATCCACGGGTCCCAGTCCACCTCTCTGATCCAGCGCTCCAGGTCGGCGAAGGACCGCACGGTAAACCGGGCCACCCGGACCAGCACGCGGGTTGCCGACCGCAGGAACAGGTTGGCGGCGTACAGCTGCCGGGTCGTCAGGTCCGCCGAGATCGAGCCCTTGCCCGTCCGCCGCGCCCGGATCCCTAGGTCGTCCAACTCGGCGGTCACCACGTCCTCCAGGCCCGGCGGGCAGACCACCAGGCAGGGCAGCGTCGGTCGACGTTCACCAGAGACCACCTCCCACCTCCCCTCGCGACCTAGAAACCGATCGGGGCGGTGGACACCTCGCGGATCCCCTCCGGGTCGCCGTCGAGGTCCACCACGGCATGGTCGCGCCGCCCGAAGAAGTACAGCGCCAGCTCGCCTGGCTCGCCGGTCACCGTGACCTGGCGGCTCCCGGACCGCACGTGGACGGACGGCCCGCCCGGCCGGGCGATTGACAGGTCTACGTCGTCCAACCGTCGGGTCTGCATCTTGGTCCGGGACCGCTGGAACGGCCACAGGGCGTCCTGGAGGACCTCGTTCTCTCGGAGCGACCACCCTTCGACGGCCCGTCGGATGTCCTCGATGTGGACGAAGAACTCCAACAGGTTCATCGGCCCGTCGATCGGTCGGACCAGGGTTGGTGGTCCCGACCGGATCCGGGAGACGAGGCGCTCGAAGGGGGCCCGTTGGGCCACCCGGTCGGTGGTCCACGCCGTGTAGTGGGCGAACGGTCCGGGCAATACCAGGCCTAGGCCCACGTCGAGTCGGCGCTCCCGGAGGCAGAGGTGGGCAGCCAGGTGTGCCGTGGTCCATCCCTCGCACAGGGTCGGCGCGTCGGGACCCGCCTCCAGCATCAGGTCGCATAGGAGGCCTCGTTCGGCCTGGGCATGTTCGGCACTCACGGTGGTGGTACTGAGGAGTCGGGTATCCATGCACCATGGAATCCGTCCGGAACCCTGCGGGGGAGGTGTACCCGGGCCACCGGCGGACTGGCCAGATCACCTCCGTCGAGGACCACCAGTTCTGCGGGGCCACCGGCCCGGTCGTTGACGCACACCAGCACCCAGACGTCATCCTCGGTGGTCGAGCGATCCTTGGGGATGACCACTGGTTCGGCTCCGTAACGTCCCTTGCCGTGGTCGTGAATGACCGAGGTACTGGTCTCCACGTCGATCCGGGTGGTCGGCCCCAGCGTCAGGCCGTCCGCTGTGTACGCATACCGGTAGGACCTAGTGGCGACCCGTGGGTCGTGGGCCGGGAACTCGTGGTGGCCGTCAGCGAGAGGCTTCTCGGTTACCCGCCGGGTCGTCGAATCCACCGCCCACCGAGCCAGTGTCGGGGCGCTGTCACCTATCGGGCCTCGTCGGTCCTGATCAAACATCGAGTCGTACCGGCACACGTCGACCACCACGCCACCATCTCCGGTGTCGTAAGCGTTGACAGGGTGGAATACATAAGCCTGTGGGGCTTCGCACCACACCACGTCGTCGGCCGTACCAGCACGAGGCAGGACGCCGACCCGAGCCGGGTGATTTGGGTTCCAGGAGAACGGGAAGGGTGAACCACCGATGGCCATTTCAAGGTCGAGGCACACCGGAAGGTCGTAGATCAGGACGTTTGTCTCGGTCAGCGACATGTCGTGGACCATGGGCATTCCCTCGACGGGAACCTCGATCACCGAGGACACCGTTCCTTCCGGGCCGACGACCACATGCTGTACCCGGTCTGGAAGGTCGGGGTACGAGTAGCAGACGCCGTGTAACTCACCGGTCGTCGGGTCGAACTTCGGGTGGGCGGTGAAGCCGGCCGGGAGTGTGCCTTCGAAGTCGTCGTAGTCGATGGTGTCCAGTTCGTAGGTCAGGGTCATCGGTGTTGTTCCTGCCTCGACCATGGCCCACGTCTTGCCGGCAAACCCGCCCACGGAAGTGTTGGGCCCGAAGTCTCGATCGCCGAAGGAGGTCCCGGTGGGGCGGGGCTCCCCTAGCGCCTCGGCCACCCTCGGGCCACGGACCCAGCGGTTGCGGTACCACTCGGCTCGGCCGCCGCACAACCTCACGCCGTGGACCATCCCGTCGCCTAAGAACCAATGGTGGGTGGCCGGATCAGTTGGCCCCAGTGGATTCGGGCCGTTACGGAGCCACCGGCCCTCCAACTCCTCGGGCAAAGTTCCGGTCACCGGTAGGTCCAGCGCTAGGACCTCGTCGGGTACCGGTGCCAGGGCGCCCTCCAGATAGGGGTTGTCACCAACCATGGCCGGAGCCTCCCACAGGCCCCCGCCGCCTCACCGCGCCGGGTTTCTACTCTTCGATAAACGTCTGGACGGCTTCGCCTTGCAGGACTGTCTTAAGCACTTTGCCGCTGGCGTTACGTGGCAGGGGTTCTTCGAGGACCTCGAGGTGGTCAGGCAGTTTGTAGGAGGCGAGAACCTTTGCGCAGAACGCCCTCACCTCTTCCAAGTCCAGGGTTTTCCCGGGGCGCAACACGACGTAGGCCTTGACCTCCTGGCCGAGGGTCCGGTGGTCGACTCCGCCGACTGCACACTCGGCGACTGCGGGATGCTGTTCGAGTCGGGCCTCGACCTCGGCCGGGTAAACGTTTTCACCACCGCGGAGGATTAGGTCCCGCAGCCGGCTGGCCAGAAACAGTTGGCCACCTTCCAAGCGGCCGAAGTCGCCGGTCTGTAGCCATCGGTCGGGCAGGATCGCCGCGGCTGTCGCGTCCTCGTCTTCCCAGTAGCCGATCATGGTCAGGGGGCTCCGCACACAGATTGAGCCGTTCTCACCTTCGGGCAACTCGACGTCATCGTCATTGACGATCTTCAACTCGACGGTTGGCATGGCCACGCCGACGCTGTCAGGGTTGGCCTTCAGCATCTCGTTGCTGGCGTGGCTGACCATCCCACCTGACTCGGTTAGGCCGTAGCCGGAGGTGAAGGTGTCCACTAGGTGAGGGAACCGCTCTTCGGTAGCTCGGATGAGCTCTGGGGTGCTTGCTGAACCGCCGATGGCCACGGTCTCGATCAGGGTCGCGTCCAAATCCTTAATTGTCGGATCCTCCAACAGCCGGAACATGTGGGTGGCTGTGCCGTTCCACGCGTAGATCCGTTCTTCGTTGGTCAGCCGGATCACGGTGGCCGGGTCGAACTTCCCCATGGGCCAGACGTTGCCGGCACCAGTGGCCATCGGGGTGACGCTGGAACTCTGTAGGCCCGAGATGTGGAACATGGGGAATACGGCTAGACGAGGTCGAGTTATGCCGGACGTCGATGCTCCGACCGACGCTGCCTGGGCGGCACCCAGGAAGGTGACGACCTGGACGAAGGCAACGATGCTGCGGTGGCTGAGTATGGCGGCTTTGGGCTGACCGGTGGTCCCCGAGGTGAACTGGAGCAGTGCTGGTTGGTCCTCGTCGATGGCTACGTTGGGTAGGGCGGCATCAGGGGAGAACTCTTGGAGTGCGACGAAGTCGTCTTCAATCACGACGACCGGCATGCCCAGGTCGACGCCCTCCAGTCGGGCCAGGCGTTTCCGGTCGGCTACAAGGAGCACCGGGCGGGTATGAGCTAGGGCGTGCTCAGCCTCGTCGCGGGTCCACCAGCCGTTACAGGCCACGGCGATCGCCCCCAGCGACACCACTGCCCAAAAGGTCTCTAACCATTCCGGACAATTGGCGGCCAGGATTGCCACCCGGTCGGTAGGCCCGATCCCTCGGTCCGCAAGGGCGGCAGCGACCGAGGCCACCCGGCGCTCATGTTCGGTGAAGGTCACTGCCCGGCGACGGTCTCCATCGTGGAACACCGCATAGTCAACGTCTCCGAACCGGGTTGACGATGTCAGCAACTCGCGTAATGAACCAGCCCGTTGGACGAAGACCTGAAGGGGAACGCCCAGCACCTTCTCGGTTCCCATCTCAAACGGAGCCCCGGGGGCCAGCAGCGCCATGACTGCTGCCATCGGATCTGGGTCACCATCGGCGACCGGTGCATCGTCCTGGTCAGGCACGTGGCCCTCCTCAGTTGCTCGGTGTACCGACCAGACGGTCCCGAAGGTCGCGTTTAACGAACTTGCCATTGGCGTTAGTGGGCAACGCCTCGTCCAGGAACCACAGGTGTTCCGGCACCTTAAACACGGCGATCAAGCGACGGGTGTGGTCCCGCAGTTCCTCGGCTGAACATTCGGCCCCAGAGAGAAGCACGATTGCCGCGCCTACCGCTTCACCGTGGCGTTCGTCGGGAACTGCAAATACCGCGGCTTCGGCCACTGCCGGGTGTTCGTAGATGGCTGCCTCTACCTCGGCTGAGTAGACGTTTTCACCGCTGCGCAGAACCATGTCCTTGGCCCGGTCGACGAGAAACAGGAAGCCGTCGTCGTCCAGGTAGCCAATGTCACCGGTGTGGAACCACCCGTCGGTCAGGGCTTCGGCATTGGCCTCCGGTCGGTTCAGGTAACCGCGAAACACGTTTCCACCGCGGACCCACAACTCGCCGTGCTCTCCTGGCCCCTGATCGGTACCGTCCTCGGCCACGATCCGAGTCTCCATGATCGGGCACGGTGAACCTGCCGAGGCCGGCTTGGCCATGAAGAAGTGCCCGACGTTGATAGTGATGACCCCGTTGACTTCGGTCAACCCGTAGCCGGTACTGGGCCGGCCCTCCAATCGGTCCTCGATCTTGTGCACCAGATCGGGCTGTACCGGTGCTCCACCACCGCCTACGTGGGAAAGACTGGAAGTGTCGCGTCGTTCGAAGTCGGGACTGTTGAGCAACTCACGGGTCATGGTCGGCACTCCAGTCAAACTGGCAGGCCGTTCTCGTTCAATCAACTCCAGCGCCACCTCGGGATCCCAGCGGTGCATAAGGATGAGCCTGCCGCCCACAGCGGTGATCGGGTGGAGGCAGCAGTTACAGCCGGTGACGTGAAAGAGCGGAACAGCCAATATTGAACCGGGGTATGACTCGCCGACTTCCTTCTCGGACCCGGGAGGAGGTTCCCCAGCCGCCACTGCCCGGGCCTCTGCTGACGCGGCCATGACCTGCCAGAAACCCAGGTTGAAAAGGTTGGAGGTGGCACCACGATGGGTCAGCACGGCCCCTTTGGGGTGGCCGGTAGTACCCGACGTGTAAAAGACGCAGAGGTCATCATCGGGATCGATGGTGGGTTCAGGAGCCGGTCCGTGTTCTGTAGCACTAGCTAGGGCGTCCTCCCACCGAACGGCGTCATCGGGAAGCCTGGTCCCGGCGGGAAGCCGAACACCGACCAGGTGGAGGGGTCCGCTGGACCGGAGCCCGGCGAGATGAGGCATCACCCGATCTAGACGCTCGGCGTCGCACACCATGACCTTGGGGGTCGAGTCGGCCAGGCCGAACTCCAGCTCCGGGCCAGTCCACCAGGCGTTCATCCCAATCACCACGGCTCCCAGACGCACGGTGGCCCAGTAGGCCAGGGCCCACTCGGGGTAGTTCCGTAGGGCCAGTGCCACCCGGTCTCCGTGGCCTACCCCAATGTCGGATAGGTGGGCGGCCAGGGCGTCGACTGCCTTGTGGGCCTCGGCGTAGGAGATCCGCTCATCTTGGTAGACGAGGTAATCGGCATCGCCGTGAACTATTGAACCGGCCCAGACCTGAGCCATGTTCGGCGGGGCAGCGTCGTATGTCCGGGTGGGGACGCCGCGGACGTCGGTCACCGACCAGGCAAAGGGCGCGCCGGGTGCGGTCAGTTCGTCCCATGCCTCGCGATAGTGCCGGTCCACCCGATTTTCCTTCCCCACGTCGTATCTGCCGGACGCCGACCCTAGGACGGGCCGTGCCTGGTCGAGGCAACGGGCGCCCGGTTGGCCTCGGAACGTTGGCTGACGGCCACAATGGCAATAGATCGATCAGCAGACTGCAGGAGAATGACTCGATGAGCGACTTACCGGAGATCGCGTTTGACGACCTAGAAGGGCTCCGCTCCGTTATCACCGAAGAGTGGAGCGACTGGGGTCCCGAGTACGAGATGACCCAGGAGAAGGTGAACCAGTTCGCTGACCTGACCGGTGACCACCAGTGGATCCACGTGGATGTTGAGCGGGCAAATGCTGGTCCGTTCGGTGGGCCGATCGCCCATGGTTTCTTCACCCTCAGTCTCTTACCCACCTTGAACCGCGCCGGTCACGTGAAGATCACGGGCCAGCAGAACGTCGTGAACTACGGGGCCGACGGGATGAGGCTCCTGGCCCCGGTTCCCGTGGGATCGGTGCTTCATGCCCGGAACCGGATCAGGGATGTTCGGGAGCACAAGAAGGGCACGCTGGTTGCCACTCAGGTGGCTATCCACGTGGTGGGCAACGACGACGTGCCGGCCGTGCTCTATGAGGCCCTGGCTCTCTACCAGGGTTGACTACTGGCCTTGGGAGGGCCCAAGGTCAGTTGTTCTTGATGGTCATCCCACCGTCGACCATCAACAAGTGACCGGTGATGTAACTGGAAGCTGGCAGGGCTAGGTGGAGGATGCCGTGTGCAACCTCCTCAGGTTCGGCGTAGCGCCGCTCGGGCACCCTGCGTCGAGCGAACTTCTGTTTGTCCTCCTCGGGGATGGCCGCCGTCATGCCGGTACGGATCGGGCCGGGACCCACCGCGTTGACGGTGACGCCCGACCCGCCTAACTCCACGGCCAGGGCTCGGGTGAGGCCAACCACGCCGTGCTTGGCCGAGGTGTAGGCCGAGAGGCCGGCCGAACCGCCGACCCCCTCGGTGGATGCGAGGTTCACGATCCGGCCGGCGGACGACTCTCGGAGGTGCGGAAGGGCAGCTCGGATGCAACTGGTCAGGGCGGTGAGCATGACGTCAAGGGAGAGGTGCCAGGTCTCCTCGTAGGACGGGTCGTCGATCAGGGCGCCTGCAGCCAACCCAGCGTTGTTGACCAGCACGTCCAGGCCGCCGAACCGATCGGCTGCCTCGGCTACCACCCGGTCGATGGCCTCCCGGTCGGTGACGTCCAACTCCCATCCGGTGGCTCGTCCCCCTACGCCTTCGATCTCGGCTACTACCTCGTCGACGCGGTCCCCGTCCCGGTCGGTGACGGCCACCACTGCCCCCTCGTCGGCGAAAAGGTGGGCGGTGGCCCGACCGATCCCCGACCCCGCTCCGGTGACCAGCACCCGGTGGCCGGCCACCGACCGGCTGAGGCGGCTCAGACGTCGCCCGCTTGCCCCGTCGTCCATGCCGGGAGTCTCGCGTCCGTCGGCTTCCGACCGCGCTCCCGGCGCCAGGGTTTGCCTGACGGGCCGTCAGATCGGAGGATGGGGCCATGACCTCCGGGACGTTCCCCACCGACGTAGCGGCCGTCGACACCATGATGGGCACCCGGGCCGGGCCGAACGCCAAGCTCAACTACGCCAACCTCACCGGGATCAGGGACGCCGACTCGAAGTCCATGAACTTTCCGGCCCAGTACATGTTCAAGGACGTCCCGTTCTCGGACCAGGCACGGGACAGCGACGGTGAACTACAGGACCCACCCCAGGGAGCTGACCTGTGCCTTCCGTTCATGGACCGCAACAACGTGCAGTTGGCCATGGTGGGCATCGGGCCTGACAAGAGCGAGAGCCGGGCCATGATCGAGCAGCACCCAGACCGCTTTATTCCCAGCCACGAGCCCGACCCCAACGACGGTCCGGAATCGATCCGCACTATCCGCCGACTCCATCGGGACGCCGGACTGAGGGCGATTACTGCCTTCCCGGCGGGTCGGGATCCGCAGGTCCCGATCGACGACCCGAAGATGTACGCCATCTACGAGTTGTGCTGCGAGCTGAACCTCCCGGTCTTCTGCTGTGCCGGCATCCCCGGCCCGCGGGTGCCGTTCGCCCCCCAGCGGGTGGAGCTGATCGACCAGGTCATGTACGACTTTCCGGACCTGACCTTCGTAACCCGTCACGGTTGCGAGCCATGGGTGGACCTCGTCGTCAAGCTGATGCTGAAGTGGCCCAACCTCTACTACTCGACCTCAGCCTTCGCCCCTAAGCACTACCCGAAGGCCATCATCGACTACGCCAACACCCGGGGCGCCGACAAGATCCTCTACGCCGGCTACTTCCCCATGGGCCTCTCGCTGGATCGGATCTTCACTGAACTGCGTGACGTGCCGTTCAAAGCCGAGGTGTGGCCGAAGTTCCTCCGGGAGAACGCAATCCAGGTCCTCGGGCTCGACGCCTGACACACCAACCGGGCTCGAGGCGACCGGTGACCCGGTCGGCTAGCCCTCTCGGGGCCCCACCGCTCCCGAGGCCCGTAGTTCGGCGATGCGCTCGGGCGACAGGCCCAGTTCGGCCAGGACCTCGTCGGTCTGCTCCCCCACCCGGGGCGCCATGGTCGGCGTGGGCGGCAGCTCGCCCTCCAGGTAGATGGGCAGGGGAAGTTGCTCGGCGCCGACGTCTTCGATGCCGTAGAAGGGCAAGCGGTGGGAAAACTGGGGGTCGTCCGGCGCTGTGCGGGGCGTGTTAACGGGGGCGATTGGCGTGTTGGCCTCGTTCGAGAAGTCCAGCCACTCGGTGCAGGTGCGGGTGGCGAAGATGGCCTTCAACTCAGTTTGGAGCTCGGTGTTGTGGCGGGCATGGTCGGCGTAGGTGGAGCCGGGCCACCGCTCGAAGAGGTCCATCCGGTTAACGCCCTCGCAGAAGTTTCGCCAAAACGCCTGTTCAGAGGCCATAAATAGGACGTAGCCGTCTGACGCCTCGTAGATCTGGTAGCGGACGCCTTCCCACATGCCGGCCAGGCCCGGCTCGCGGCGCTCGTAGTCATCGGCCGCGTTGCCGGTGACCACGTCGGCTGGCCGGTCGTAGGCCCGGTAGGTCTCGATCCGGTACCAGTCCATGTAGGCCGCGGCGTCGGACTGGGCTACTTCCAGCCACGTCCCCTTGCCCGTCTCGCGGGCCCGGAGGACGGCAGCCAGGATGCCTAGCGCCCCGATCAGGGGGCCGACGTTGATCCCGATGTTGGGCAGCGTGGGGATCCGGGTGAACCCCTGGTCGTCAACGGCCGGCTCGATGAGGCCAGCCCACGTGTCGTAGGCGATGCCGTGGCTGGGCATGTCTCGGTAGGGGCCGGTGGCGCCGTAGCCGGACACGGAGCAGAAGACCAGTTGGGGGTTTACGGCTACGAGGTCGTCGAATCCGATCCCTAGGCGGGCCAGCGAACCCGGTCGCATGGCCTCCACCACCACGTCGGCCTCTCGCACCAGGTCGCGGTAGATCCCGAGGCCGTCGTCGGTTTTGAGGTCGAGGGCGATGCTGCGCTTGCCCCGGTGGGTGTGGAGGTGGAGCAGTGAGGTGCCGTCCACGATGGGCCACGTCATCTGCCGGATGTAGTCGCCGGACGGCGGCTCCACCTTGACTACGTCGGCGCCCAGGTCGGCCAGGAAGGTGGCCACCAGGCCGGGGCCGAGCAGTGAACTCTCGATCACCTTGAGACCGCCTAGCGGTCGGTTGGCGTCTAGGCCCATGCTTGTAATGCCTCCCAGGTTGGACCCGTCGGGCTTCGGCATACCTGACGGAACGTCAGATTACCCGGACGTACTGGTGCTCCGTAGGCTCGGGCGGTGAGCAACGCTATGCATCTCCTCCATGTGATGTCGTATCAGTCAGATACGCCGTCGCAGGTCGACCGCGAGACCAGGAGACGGGTCTGGGGTTTCGCCCGCCCCTACCGGAAGATGGTTGCCGGCTTCCTCATCGTGGTGACCCTGTCCTCGCTGCTCGGTGTAGTCCCACCCCTCCTCTTTCGGGAGATCATCGATAAGGCCATCGTGGTTGGCGACCGCGACCGCCTTACCGTGCTCGGCCTGCTAGTGGTGGCTGCGGCACTCGCCCAGGCCGTCTTGTCGTTCGTGGAACGGTGGGCGTCATCCACGGTTGGTGAGGGCCTCATCTTCGATCTGCGGGTGGCTTTGTTCGACCACGTCCAGCGCCTCCCTCTGTCGTTCTTCACCCGCACCCAGACCGGTGCTCTGGTCAGCCGCCTCAACAACGACGTGATCGGGGCCCAGCGGGCGCTGACGGGAACGCTCGGCACGGTCGTCTCCAATGGGATTACGGCAGCAACCACCTTGGTCACTCTTTTCTTTCTGGAGTGGCGGATCACCCTTCTGGCCATGGTCCTGCTCCCGCTGTTCATCCTTCCGGCTCGCCGAGTCGGTCGGACCGTGGCCGGCATCACCCGAGAGGGCATGAACCTCAATGCCTCGATGAACGCCACGATGACCGAGCGTTTCAACGTCTCGGGAGCCCAATTGGTCAAGTTGTTCGGACGACCCGACGAGGAGACTGAAGGCTTCCAAGAGCGGGCCGGGCGAGTCCGTGATATTGGGATCCGCGGGGCGCTGTTCAGCCGGGCCTTCGTCATCGCGCTGACCCTTCTGGGAGCCGTTGGCACTGCCGTCGTCTACTGGGTCGGCGGTTCGCTAGCTATAAACGACACCATCACCATCGGCACGCTGGCTTCCATGGGAGTGCTCGTCGCCCTGCTCTACGGGCCGCTAGCCCAGCTAACCAACGCCCGCGTAGATGTCATGTCGGCCTTCGTTTCCTTTGAACGGGTATTCGAGGTGCTTGACGCCCCTAATCCTGTGGCCGATGCACCTGATGCCCGGGCTCTCCCAACCGCCGACGGCCACTTGGTCTTCACCAGGGTTTCATTCCGGTACCCAACGGTCGACGAAACCTCGGTCGCTTCGCTAGAGACCGACGCCGCGCCTGGCGAGCCCGGCCACACCGTGCTCCACGAAGTCGACCTCGAAGTCCGGCCCGGGCAGATGCTGGCCATCGTCGGACCGTCGGGATCTGGAAAGTCCACCCTGGCCTCCCTCGTGCCTCGGCTCTATGACGTAACCGAGGGGTCAATCACGCTCGATGGACACGACCTACGGTCAGTGCGTCAAGACGACCTGCGGGCCCGGATCGGCGTGGTCACCCAGGACCCCCACCTGTTTCACGACACGGTGGGCGCCAACCTCCGGTACGCCCGACCCGACGCCACCGACGCTGAGTTGGATGAGGCCTGTCGGGCATCTCGCATCCTCGATGTGGTGCAACGCCTGCCCGATGGATATGACACGGTGGTTGGCGAGCGTGGTCACCGCATGTCGGGCGGAGAGAAGCAACGCTTGGCTATCGCCCGCCTGCTGCTGAAGGACCCGTCAGTAGTCATACTCGACGAGGCCACCAGTCATCTCGACGCCGAAAATGAAGCCGTCGTACAGCAGGCCCTAGCTGTCGCACTGGCCGGACGGGCCGCCATCGTCATCGCCCACCGACTTTCCACCATCATCGACGCGGACGAAATCGTGGTGGTCGACGACGGCCGGATCGTCGAACGCGGACGTCATCCGGAACTCCGAGACGCTGGCGGCCTTTACGCCGAACTGTGGGAAACACTGATGCGAGGAGAAACCACGCCCGCCCCCGGAAGCGGATCCAGACATGTCTGACCGGTACCGTCCAGACATGTCTTCATCCTCCTTGAAGGTCGCCGTATGACCACCGATGCAAGTCCGGACGACTACCCGATCACCCTGGTCGATCAGGGAGAACTTCAGGGCCGTCACCGTCGAGGCGTCCAGTTGTTCGCTGGAATTCCGTATGCCGCTCCGCCGGTCGGATCACGACGGTTCAGGGCCCCTGAATCCCCGGAACCGTGGGACGGCGTCCGCGATTCCCGACGATTCGGTCCGGCGTCAGCCCAACTACCGGGCGAGGGTCTCACCAACCGGTTCGAGATTCCGTGGGACGAGGACTGCCTGTACCTGAACGTCGTCACCCCGGCCTGTGACGATGCCCGACGTCCCGTCTACGTGTGGATCCACGGCGGTGCCTACAAGCACGGCCAGGGGGCAACCCCCTGGTACGACGGCACCTCGTTTGCCACCCGGGGCGACATCGTCGTGGTGACCATCAACTACCGGTTGGGAGCCCTCGGGTTCTGCGACCTGGCCGGCCACCTGGGCGACGACTTCGCTACCTGTGGCATCAACGGCACGCTGGACCAGTTGGCGGCCCTGCAGTGGGTCCACGAGAACATCGAAGCGTTCGGCGGCGACCCGGGCCGGGTCACCATCGGAGGGGAGTCAGCTGGGGCGTTCAGCGTCACCAACATGCTGGCCATGTCGGCTGCCGACGGCCTGTTCCACCGGGCTATTGCCCAGAGTGGGGCCGCCCACCACACGTTTGACCCTGATGACGGCCGTGAGATTGCCGGAAGTTTCCTGGACCAGCTGGGTGGTCCGTCGGCCGACGACCTGATGTCCATGGACGTGAAACGGATACTCGAAGCCGCCGAGAAGGTTGCCGAGGAGAGTGGCCAGCAGACGGGCCGAAGCCAGGAGCCCTTCTATCCGGTGTGGGGCCACGAAGCCCTTCCCGACGACCCCCGGGACCTGATCGCAAGCGGGGCAGGGTCCGACGTGGCCCTGCTAACCGGCACCAATGAGGACGAGATGGCCCTGTGGGGGGTGTCGGGCATGGACACCGACCAAGCGGCCGAGATGGTGGCCAGGATCGCCGACGACCCAGACGCCCTGGTTGACGTGTACCGGCGACGGCTGGGCGATGCCACGCCCGGATGGGTGGCTTGTGCCATTGCGTCGGACCTGGTGTTCGGCATCCCGGCCGTCCGCCACGCCGAATACCGGAGTGCCCACGGTGCCGATACTTGGATGTACCGGTTCTCCTGGGATTCTCGGGCCTTTGACGGCCTGTTCGGGGCCGCCCACGCCTTGGAGATCCCCTTCACCTTCAACACCATTGACCAGGCGGGAGTGGACGTGTTCCTGGGGCCCGGTGATGTACCGACCGAACTAGCCGAAACCATGCACGACGCCTGGATCGCTTTCATCCGCGACGGTGACCCGTCCACGTCGGCGCTTGGCGCCTGGCCCCGCTACTCACCGGACGCCCGGGTAGTCATGGAACTCGATGAACAGTGCGGTCTGCTTCACGACCCTCGGGCCGACGAGCGTTCTGCCTGGGAGGGTGTAGTCCGCTGATCAGGCGCTCCCAGCGACGCGATCAGGTTGACGGCAGGTGACAGGCCACGAAGTGGTCCTCGCCTAGTTGTCGCATCTGGGGTTCTTCGACGGCGCACCTGTCGAAGGCCAACGGACATCTGGTCCGGAATCGACAGCCGGACGGCGGATCGGTGGGAGACGGAATTTCGTCGCCTAGGACTGCGTCGGCAACGCCGACTGATTGGGCCGGCTCGGGTGCCGAGGCAAGCAGCGCCCTGGTGTACGGGTGGGCCGGGGCCTCGTAGAGGCGGTCAGCGTCGCCCACCTCGCAGAGCTTTCCCAGGTACATCACGACGACTCGATCGCTCACGTTGCGAACCACCGATAGGTCGTGGCTGATGAACACGAGGCTCAGGTCGTAGCGGGCCTTCATGTCCTCCAGGAGGTTCAGGATCTTTGCTTGGACCGAGACGTCGAGGGCCGAAACCGGCTCGTCGCAGATCAGGATCTCCGGGTTCACGGTCAGCGCCCGGGCGATGGAGATCCGCTGGCACTGTCCGCCGGAGAACTGGTGTGGCCGGTGGGAGGCCGCCGCTGCCGGGTCGATGCCTACGGCGTGGAGGACTTCTGCGACTCGTTCCCTCCCTTCGGTCCCGATGTCGCCGTCGGACCAGATTTCGAGACCCTCGCTGACAATGTCCCTTACCCGCCGCCGCGGGTTCAGCGACGAGATCGGGTCCTGGAAGATCATCTGGAGTCTCGGCCGTACATTGCGCAGGTCGTTACCTGATAGGCCGGTCAGGTCGATCTCATTTTCGGAGTCGGGGTCCAGAAC
>JAKURX010000310.1 GCA_022451505.1 Acidimicrobiales bacterium
GGAGGGCGTGACGATCGGCCACGCTGCCCGAGGTGTGTTCGATACGCCAGGTCCGGGGCATCAGGCCGTTCGGCCGGCAACCAGGTCCAGGTAGGGCTCCCAGACCGAGGGGATGCTGCCCGCCATCACGGCGAACCAGGTCGAGAGCCTCGGCACTCGGGGTTCGTTCCGCAACCGGAGCCCGGTCTCTTCAAGCAACCGGTCTCGCTTGACGGTGTTACATCGCCGGCAGGCCGCCACAACATTTTCCCAGGTGTGCTGCCCCCCTCGACTCCGGGGCACTACGTGGTCAACTGACTCCGCCCGGGACCCGCAGTATTGGCAACGGTGTCCATCTCGGTGCAACACACCTCGGCGACTGAAGCCCCGCCGATGGGCCCTGGGCACATGCACGTACCGGCACAGCCTGACCACTGACGGTTCGTCAAACTCCAAGTGCTCGGAACGAAAAATTCGGCCGGTTGCGTGGACCGTCTCCGCTCGCTCGCCCAGGACAAGCACCAGGGCCCGCTGGCTCGACACGACCGACAACGGTTCGTCGGTCACGTTCAGAACAAGGGATTTCGCCACAGACACAACCTAGTGGTTGGGGTCCAAACCCTCCCCTGGCGATCCGGACCACGGCCGCTCCATGTCTCTAGCCCAGACCAGCCAAGTCACCACGTCGGCCACGTCTGGCGGTCGGTCGGGTTCCCCGTACTGCGTCAGTGCACGGAATCGAGCGTAGGCCGGGGCCGGAACCGGCAGGAACGGGGGCCGCCGCCACCAACCGCGACCAGCCAGGCGGTGGGCCTGGCGGCCTGCCGTCAGCCAGAGCGAAGGACGTAAGGACAACGCCAGGGTCATGCGGGTCATCCAGCAGAGATTCATGGGCCCACCGGCTCAGCCGAATGACGCCAGACCTCCGCCGCTCCGATCAAAGGTCCATCATCACCCAGGCCCGCTGGGACCACTCGTGATCCAGCGGTGAAATCAAGGCCCGATCGGGCGTCCAGTTCCGCCTGGGCCTCTTCGAAGAAGGTGGCACCGAAGCCCAAGGCCACAGAACCCCCGACGACGGCCAGACGAAGGTCCAACAGGTTCACCACCGTGCCCAACGCGCGGCCCACCAGGCGCCCGGTCCTCCGCCTGACCTCGTCCGGGGCCTGGGCCGGGGGGTACCCGAGGATCCGCTCCAACGCCGTCCCCGACGCCAGTGCCTCCAGGCACCCCCGGCCCCCGCACGCGCACGGCGGCCCGTGGCTCTCGACGACGACATGACCAATATGTCCGGCGTTGCCCAACCGCCCGTGGAGAAGCCGGCCGTCGACCACAATCCCCGCGCCGACCCCGGTCGAAACCACCAGAGCGATGTAGTCGGATGTTCCGGCCGCTGCCCCTAGTCGTCCCTCAGCGAGGGCAAAGGCTTTCGCGTCGTTGTCGACCACCACAGGCATACCGAGCCGTTCGGCGAGGCGGGCCCGGAGAGGGAAGCTCCGCCACTGGGGGATATTGAGCGGTGACACCTCTTCACCTCCAGAGGTCATCGGGCCACCGCAACCGACCCCGCAACCCACCAGTGCCCCTCCGGCCAACAACGGCTCCACCAGCGCTACCAGACCGTCGAAGAGTTCCTCAGCGTTGGCACCTCCAGTAGGTAACCGATACCGCTCGAGGATCCGCCCGTCACCGT
>JAKURX010000311.1 GCA_022451505.1 Acidimicrobiales bacterium
AAAAGGCGCTCCAGGTCATCTAGATCGGCGATATCCACGACAATCCGGCCATTCCGGCCCCGGGTGACCACCCGAACCGTGGTGTCGAGCCGATCGGCCAGGATCTGCTCGACCTCCAGCAGGGCCGCATTCCGAGGCCGGGCCGTGACCTCACCAGGAGGATCCACCACGGGCACAGTCACCTCATCCAGCGACCGCACCAGGTCCTCTATCTGTCGGACCGCCATCCCTTCGTCGCCCACCCGGGCAGCCAGGCGCTCGATTAGCGGACGGTCTCTCAGACCAGCCAAAGCCCGAGCGTGTCCGGCCGACAGCGATCCGGACATGATCAACTGCTGCACAACGTCGGGTAGTTGCAAGAGGCGCAAGCTGTTGGCTACCGCTGGGCGACTCCTACCGACCCGCACGGCCACCTCGTGCTGGGTGAGGCCAAAATCGTCCATCAGGCGATGGAAGGCGGCAGCCTCCTCCAACGGGTTGAGGTCGTCGCGGTGGAGGTTCTCCACGATGGCCTGCTCCAGTGAATTCCGGCCCTCGACCGAGCGCACGACGGCCGGAACAGTGGCCAGGCCGGCCCGCCGGGCGGCCCGCCATCGCCGTTCACCGGCCACCAACTCATAACCGTCGGCGCTTTTCCGCAGGAGTAGGGGCTGCAGGACCCCCTGCTCACGAATGGAGGCAGTGAGCTCGGCCATTTTCTCATCGTCGAAGCCCTGACGGGGCTGGTACGGGTTGGGGGAGATGTCGGCCACCGACACCTTTTCGAACCGCATCCCCTCCCCGACCTCCATTTCGGCCATCATCGGCGAATCGCCGGCCAATCCTTCGGCCAGAGGGTGCAGGGCCCCGGGGACGCCTCCTTCCGGGATCAGCGCAGAGAGACCCCTTCCCAAACCGCTCTTCTTCATCCCAGGACCTCCTTGGCAAGTTGTCGGTACGCCACAGCACCCCGACATGTCGGATCGAACACGGTGATTGGCTGACCGAACGAAGGGGCCTCCGACAGGCGGATTGACCGGGGAATAACCTGCCGGCATACCTTTTCACCAAAATACGCCCTGACCTCGCTGGCTACCTGTTCGGACAACTTGGTCCGGGCGTCGTACATGACAAGCGCAATGTGGGAGATCTCCAGGCCGGGATTTAGGTTTGACCTAACCAGGTCCACGTTGCCCACCAGCTGTCCCAGGCCCTCCAGGGCGTAGTACTCACACTGGATGGGGACCACCACCTCACCGGCCACCACCAGGGCATTAACAGTCAGCAGCCCCAGAGCCGGGGGACAGTCAATGAGGACCAGATCGTAATCGTCGACCACCTCGTCCAACGCCCGTCCCAGCCGATGTTCGCGGCTAAACGCCGTCACCAACTCGATCTCCGCTCCGGCCAACGGAAGACTGGACGGCACCAGGTCCAGATTGAACACATCTGTGGGCCGGATTACATCGATCAGGGCAACTCGTTGGAGTAACACCTCGTATATCGAGGCCTCGAGGTCCCGGCTGGACACCCCGACGCCGGTAGTGGCGTTGGCCTGAGGATCTAGGTCCACCAAGAGGACCTTCCTCCCCTCCTCGGCCATTGCCGCTCCGAGGTTGATCGTGGTAGTGGTCTTGCCCACCCCACCCTTTTGGTTGGCGACAGCAATGACGCGGGAGCGCCCGTTCTCAA
>JAKURX010000312.1 GCA_022451505.1 Acidimicrobiales bacterium
GGGCCGCCCGGTAGTCGTCCATGGTCATGGGTTCGGTGTAGCTCTCCTTGGTCTACGAATCATAAAAAAAAAAAAACTTGATGGCGATCGCTCCGAGTTGTTCCCGGGTCGTTCCGTAGTCGTGCATGTGGCGGTTTGCGTAGCAGGCGATCCAGTTGGCCGCCGAGCCGGCGCCGTAGGGGATCAGGTAGCGGAAGGCCGGTGGCATACCACCACCGGCGGTTGAGGCCCGTACCGGTCCACCGCTGCCTTCGACGACGGTTCGGAAGACGAGTACGTGGCGGGCCAGACCAGCACCCACGGCCAGCACCGCCTTGTGCACGGCCCCCAGTTGTCCGCTGGTTTCGAGGCCTCCGTCCCGCCAGTTCAGTGACAGCCGCAGGGCGTCGTGGAGTTCGGCACCTGAGGCGCCGCCGAAGGGGCCGCCCGAGCCCGGGTAGGTGGAGAGACCGTCGATGTCGTCGACCGTCAAGCCGGCGTCGTCTACCGCTCGGAGAGCAGCTTCGATGGTGAGGTCCAGACCCGAGCGGTGGAGCCGACGGCCGATGTCGGACTGCGCGGCTCCGGAGATGACAGATCTTCTCTCTAGCGGTTCGTCCATCACCCGTCCTCACCGGTAGTGAACATCTGGCCGACCATCACGTCGGTCGCTTCATCGGCCGGACCTTCCCACTCCACAGCACCATGGGCCAGCACGGCTGTCCGGTCACAGAGTTGGAGGGCCTGTCCGACCTGCTGCTCAACGATGAGCACCGCCGTTCCAGCTTCGCGGATGGCCCGCAGTGACTGGTAGACCTCGTCGATGATGATAGGGGCCAGCCCCAACGACGGTTCGTCGGCGATCAGCAACTTGGGTGGATCCACAAGGACTCGGGCCATGGAGAGCATCCGCTGCTCCCCGCCTGAAAGGGTGCCGGCCATTTGTGATCGGCGGTCACCCAACTGCGGAAACAGGTCGTAGGCCCGATCCAGAGCCCGGCTAAGTCCAGAAGCACCGTGAGTTTGGCGGAAAGACAGTCGCAGGTTCTCGGCGACGGTCAGTGTGGCGAACACGGAGCGACCCTCCGGGGCGTGGGCCACTCCGGCGCGTGCATATTGGTGGGGTCGTGCTCCGGTCAGGTCTTCGCCGTCTACCAGCACGGAACCGGAGGTCGGGGCGACCAGGCCGCTGGCTACCCGGGCCACGGTGGTCTTACCAGCGCCGTTGGACCCCAGCAGGGCTACCGATCCGCCGGCTTCCACGGTGAGCGACACTCCGAACAGGGCCCGGAACGGACCGTAAGAGGCATCCACCTCACGAAGCTCCAGAACCGGGCTCACCGGCCGACCTCGAGGTCGCCTAGGTAGGCGCTACGGACCCGGGCGTCGGCCATCATCTTCCCGGTCGGCCCGTCGGCAATTAGGTGGCCGAAGTCGAGGACGTAGGTCCGCTCGGTGAAGGCGGCTACTAGCTCTACGTCGTGTTCGACAAGTAGGACGGCGAACCCCTTCTCTCGCTGGATCTCAGCCAGGGTGGCGGCCAGGGCGTCAGTCTCTGCCCGGTCAAGGCCGGACGACGGCTCATCTAGGAGGAGCAGTCTCGGTCCGGTCACCAACGCCCTACCGACTTCGACCAGGCGACCCTGACCCAGACTGAGGGATT
>JAKURX010000313.1 GCA_022451505.1 Acidimicrobiales bacterium
AATGGTGTGGATGATGGACACCTACGCCAACTCGACCGGAGCCGCAGAGCGCCAGAACGTGAAGCGGGTGGTAACCGGCAAGACACTCGAAACGGGGGGCAGTCCCGGACGGGATAAGGCCACCGGCCAAGGCCTGATCTTCTGCCTCCAGCACTGGGCCGACGAGGTGGGCTTCGACCTGACCGGGGCGTCGGCCATTGTCCAGGGATGGGGCAATGTGGGCAGCGCCGTGGGGCGGCTACTCCAGGTGCACGGCACGACAATCAGGGCGGTTGCGGACGCCGGGGGGGCCGTCGCCGACCCCGGTGGGATCGACGCCTTCGCCCTCACCGAGTGGGTTATGGAACACGGCACGGTGGTCGGCTATCCAAACGCCGAGCCGGTTGAACCGGAGGATTTCTGGGCGGTGGATTCCGACGTGGTCGTGCCCGCAGCCCTCGAGAACCAGGTGACGGCTGAGGTGGCGGCGCAACTCACCGGACGGGTAGTCGTCGAGGCGGCCAACGGGCCGACGACCCTAGAAGCGGAGGAGGTCCTCGCCGAACGGGGCATCGACGTCCTGCCCGACATCCTCGTGAATGCCGGCGGCGTGGTCGTCTCCTACTTCGAATGGCTGCAGAACCGCTCAGCACAACGGTGGAACCTCGAGGAGGTAGATGTCCAGTTACGAGACGTCATGGTCCGGGCATGTGACACCGTGGTCAGCATGCGGGAAGAGCTAGCCATCACCTCGCGCCGTGACGCTGCCTACGCCCTTGCCCTACGCCGTCTCGAGACTGTGTACCAACAGCGAGGCATATTCCCCTAGCCACGGATTAGGTGATGACGACCCGTTTAGTAGCGGGTCCGGACGCGCAGGGGATCAACTACCGCCGGCCGCGGCGGCCAGGGCAGCAGCGGCCCGCTCGGCCGCCACCTGTCGGCGTCCGATGATTGGTGTGGTCGGGGCGAACCCGGCGGTAGCCCGCTCGGCCTCCGACTCGGCGCCCCAGTAGCCCAGCTCTCGGTTGTCACGGGCGTACTGCCGGCAGGGATCAACGGAGAGGCAATGGCTGCATAGGTCCCGGGCGTGGGCCTCCCGGCGCACCCGGGCTTCGGGACGTTCGGCAAACGGGGCAAAGAACAGATCACTCTCGCCACGGCAAAGCCCATCGCTCATCCAGGCCATGGCCGCCTCATCCGGCCCGACGAAGAGATTGGTCGCAGCATCGGACACGCCAGTCACCCCCCCTGCCCTTCCGTTCCCCCCCTGGTGCATGACGGCACCGGGGAGCGCGATGGTAGGAAAATCGGGGACCGCTGAACAGGGGTGCCCGATAGCAGTTACAGAACCATCCATCTCTTTTATAGATGATAGGAGTGCCTTCGGATCCTCAACCACGATGACTACCCGGTAGCAATATGGCGCAGGGGCCAAGCGACTGCCATAGTCCCGGCGTGACGCCCACCTCCGTCGACGTCGTCGTCGACGACCCCGGGCCCTACTTCGACGACCTTGAGGTCGGCCAGCGCATCCAACCCGGCCCGGCGGTCACCATCGGAGCGGGAGAGGCCGCTGTCTACCGGGCCGTGTGCGGCGACCCCATGGCCACCTCCCTGGACCGACTGCTCGGTGAAGCGGTAACCGGCCGCTCGGGG
>JAKURX010000314.1 GCA_022451505.1 Acidimicrobiales bacterium
GGGGGCGATCTGTGGAAACTGTGGACAAAGATAAAGGAGATCGGGGATACCTCCGAACGACCGACGGAACTATTCGTTGGACACGAAACAGGCGGTTGGCACAGGCCCGGTGACACCCGTAGCCTGAGGTCCGGGTTTCGGACTGTTCCCACTTTCGGAGGGTCCGATCTGATCGGCAGCCGAGCCGGTCCCGTCGACCGAGAGGTAGACGAGTGGGTGCACCAGCACCCCGGCCGACACGAATCGATGGCACCTGGGCGCTCCCCTTCCTGATGACGCCCACCGTGCCAACAGGAGAACACTGATGAAGCGGACCTACCAGCCCAATACCCGTCGTCGTGCCCGCAAGCATGGCTTCCGGAAGCGTATGAGTACCCGTGCCGGACGGGCGATTATCAGCGCTAGGCGCCAGAAGGGCCGAGCCCGCCTGTCGGCTTGATCCGTCGCCTCAGCCGCCGAGACGACTTCCATGCGCTCCGTCATGACGGACGATGGGTCCGACGCGGTCCGCTCGTGATCGCCTTTCGCCCGTCGATTGACCCAGGTGACGTGGTCCGGGTGGCCTACGCCATTTCACGACCAGTCGGTACGGCGGTGGTGCGCAACCGGATACGGCGTCGACTGCGGTCGATCCTTGTGGAGATTGAGAGGTCGTCTACCGGCATGCCAACCGGGGACTACCTGGTCCGGGTTCGACCGGAGGCCTCCGATGCGACCTACGACGAGCTGCGGCAGTGCCTGACCGATGCCGTTGACACCCTCTCCTCCCCCTCATGATTTGATGAAAACACTTTCTAACCAGGGAATTCTTGCCCGTGGTCTGCTGGCTACCGTTCGTGGCTACCAGCACCTGGCCGCGGGTCGGCCCAGTCCGTGCCGGTACCTCCCGTCGTGCTCGAACTACGCGCGAGATGCCGTGGAGCGACACGGCGCCGGTCGGGGTTCTTGGATGGCTCTACGTCGCATCTGTCGTTGCCACCCGTGGGGATCTCACGGGTGGGACCCGGTCCCCGAAGCCGCTCCTGTTTCCACCAGGGGAAGAGCCTGATGTTCGATCTGATCGCCAGCCTTCTGGCCTGGTTCTATTCGCTAGTGCCCAGCGTGGGCCTGGCCATCATCATGTTGACCGTGGTGGTCATGGTGGTTCTAACGCCGGTGACCCTGAAGGGCACACGGTCGATGATCAAGATGCAGCACCTGGGACCGGAGTTGAAGAAAATCCAGGCCCGCCACAAGGGAAACCGGGAAACTCTTAACCAGGAGATGATGGCCTTCTACAAGGCCAACAACATCAACCCAATGGGCGGTTGCCTGCCCCTGTTTGCCCAGATGCCCGTTTTTTTGGTGCTCTATCAGGTTCTCCGGGGCATTACCCGAAGGATGTCGGATGAGGGGGATAGAACTGGGTTGGTGGCCGGGCTCCTATGTGTCGGGCAGACCCTGGGCGGGGCGCCGTCCGATCCACAGGCTTTCTACCCGGCGTATGTCGACCACGGCTCGGAAATCTTCCGTGACCTGAGTAACCGGTCAGAGATGGTGTTCCTTGGCATGGACCTCTCGAGGTCGGCAACTAACGCCCTATCGGAGAGCGTGGTAGCTGCTCTCCCTTACGCCCTGCTGATCTTGGTG
>JAKURX010000315.1 GCA_022451505.1 Acidimicrobiales bacterium
AGTACCGAACGAGATGGCGTACAGGTTCCAGCTGTCGATCCCGACACTGCGACGCAACGCAGTGAGGTCAGCGACGATGTCAGCTACCCGGTAGCGGCTCAGGTCAATACCCTCGGCGACCAGCCGGGCGCGGCATGCCCGGTAGGCGTCGTAGATGCTGCCGGTCGGATAGTCGACCTCCGGACAGTCCAAGGATGGTTCAGACCATCCCGAGCCGCGCTGATCAACAAGGATCATGTCGTGGTGAGCCAGAATCGGTGAGCGGGGGGACAGCCAGTGGTGCCGTTCGGCGACTGCCCGACCCCCCGGCCCGCCGTGGATTACCAGGACTGGGGCGGCGGTGGCTTCGGCAGCATGCAGGACGGCGACGGCCAGATGGCCGTCGTCCCGTGGGTATTGGTGGCATGTCACCTCGAGCTCGGTGGGTACGGTCTCGGTCGGGCACTCAACCGATTGGAGACCGGAGGTATCGGTGGTCGGGGGCTCCGTACTACAGGTGGTGGTCAGGAGTGTGGCGAAAGCAATCATGACTCCGATCGCGGCGCCGGGACGCTGCATTGTGTGCACCGTACCTATCGGGAGATCAGTCAGTGGTGCCCTCCCGCCTCGGTTCGAAGTCGGGTAGGGGGCAATCGGCTCGGTGAGAGTTCCGTCACAGTGGAGGAGGCTGAGACGATGTGCCGGTGGTTTCGAGATCGACTACGCAGAACGTGAATTCCGAAAGCGGAATACCCAGGTCGTCAAGGCTCCGCTGTGCATACGTCGGCGGGGGTCTGTCACAGGGCACAGCCAACATGGTCCCTATGGCCTGTGACACGCCGGACGCCCACCTCATCATCGACTGCGACACCTGTACCAGACAGGGGACCACCACCTGTGAGGACTGCGTTGTCACCTTCCTTTGCGACCGCCCGTCCGACCAGGCGGTGATAGTCGACCTTGACGAGTACCGCGCCTTACGGCTACTAGGCGAGGCCGGCCTCGTCCCTCCATTGCGGCACTCTGACCGCTCTCCCATGGGTTGATCCCCGAGCGGACCGCGCGAGCATGGCGGTGTGGACATCCAGGCGTCTACCGAATCTCCGGTCGACTGCACTGTCGATTACTTGGAACTCCTGGTCGAGGTGGGGCGCCAGGCTGGCCTGGATGCTGTGGGGGCGGCCGGCGCTGAACCGTTCACTGGGGTTCGATCCGAACTGGAACGCCGTCGCAAAGCCGGGCTGCACGGAGGTATGCAGTTCACCTATCGGAATCCCGAACGCTCGACTACCCCCGCCCGGATTCTCCCCGGTGCCCGTTCCTTGGTGGTCGGCGCCCTCCGAACCGCTGCCCCCCGCCTCAGCGAGGTCGCCCCGGGCCGGCTCCGGATCGCTGCCTATGCCCGACACGACTACTACGCAACCCTAAGGGAAGCTCTTGGGAGGGTGGCCCACCGCCTGGAGGCCGACGGCTGGCAGGCTCGGGTGGTAGCCGACGACAACGCTTTGGTCGACCGAGAGGCCGCTGTCCGAGCTGGAATCGGTTGGTACGGCAAGAACGCCAACGTCCTCATTCCTGGTCGGGGTAGTTGGTTCGTGCTCGGCTCGGTGGTCACCGATGCTCCGCTTCCGGAGGGAC
>JAKURX010000316.1 GCA_022451505.1 Acidimicrobiales bacterium
CATGCTCTGGCTGGCCGGGTCGTCGCTGAGGGCGGCGAGATCAGGACCGGCACCGCCGCCGGAAGGGCCACACCCGGCGCCGAAGGCTGGAAGGTGGAGACCACCGACGGGCCCGTGTATGCCCGCTTCCTGGTGGGGTGCGCCGGCCTGCACGCAGACCGCGTGGCCCACAGGTCGGGAGCCGCCGGCGACGTCCGGATCCTGGCTTTCCGAGGGGAGTACCTGAACGTGACGGGCCGATCCGCCGACCTCGTCCACGGCCTCGTCTACCCGGTCCCCGATCCCCGATTCCCGTTCCTGGGCGTACACCTGACCCGCTCCCTGGACGGCCACGTCCACGCAGGCCCCAACGCCGTGATGGCCCTGGCCCGAGAGGGCTACCGGTGGTCCGACATCTCGCTGCGGGACCTGGCGTCGACCCTGGCCTGGCCAGGCACGGCCCGACTGGTGGGTCGGTACTGGCGACCCGGCCTGGAAGAGATGGTGCGGTCACTGTCCCGTCGACGCTTCGTGGAGGCGGCACGGCTGCTGGTCCCCGACCTCGACGGCGCGGACGTCAGCCGGGCGCCTGCCGGCGTGCGTGCCCAGGCGGTCGACAGGCGCGGAGCCCTGCTGGACGACTTCCACCTCGTCGACGGCGAACGGTCGTTGCACGTCCTGAACGCACCGTCACCGGCCGCCACGGCATCACTGGAGATCGGCGCCCTGGTCGCTGACCGCGTCGCCGCCAACCTGGCCCACCGACCAGACCCTTCAACTCCCGTACCAGTGTCAACCTCTCATAGAGACCACGATGACCGACAGCAATGAGATCGACGTCCACCGAACCGAACGCCTGTTGGACGGCTCGGCCTGGGATGACTTCTGCGAGACGCTGAAGCTGGCCGGCCGCGTGGTGCTGGAGGAGACCCCGGACGGTGGCCCGGGCGATCGACCCCCATCCCACGAAGACGACCCGGTGGGGTTCCACGACAGCCATCGTCGACCCGGTCAGGACCCCAGCCCGCACTGCTCGAACGCCTCGCGGGTGATCCGCTTCTCGTCCTCGGTCAGCTCGAGCAGCGGCCCCCGGACCCGGCCACCGACCTGACCGAGCAGCTCCTGCCAGTACTTCTGATGGGCGTGGGGCTTCTCCGCCGGCCGGGTGCCCTTCAGGGCGGCCCGCACCGGATCCAGGCTGGCGCTGATCGATCGTGCGTCGTCGACCCGACCCTCGAAGGCCGCCCGGGTGTAGTCGTGCATCCGTCGGTCCGTCGCTGTCTGGAGCAGAAACGGGGGCGACGAGCACAAGTACAGCCGCCAGTCCAATTCCAGGATGTTGTCGAGCCATTCCTCTTCCGACGCGGTGCTCACCTGAATGCGGTCCGAGGCAAGGGCCGTGAGCTCCGAGTACAGAGGCCGGGGCACGCTGTACTTGATGGCCACCACGGTCTCGATGTCGGCCAGACGGTTGCATAGTTCCGGCGACATCAGGTAGCCGCTGTCGGGGTGGCGCCACAGGGCGATCCCAATGTCGACCTGTTCGGCGATTGCCCGGTAGTAGCCCAGCAGCGTCTCGTCACGGGCCGAGTGGAAGTGCAGCGCCGGCGCATGCACGACGATGT
>JAKURX010000317.1 GCA_022451505.1 Acidimicrobiales bacterium
GTCCCTTCAACCAACCTCGTCGGCGACCTCAACGATGGATGGAGGATCTGCAACGGTGCCCTGGCCCACGAGCGGGCGATGTTGTGGGTGTTGTGGTCCCAAAGCCTCGACAACATGCTCGATGACGCCCTTGCAGAACTCCACGGCACCCCCCACGCCGAGGACGACGTTGTCCTAGACCGGTTGGGTCAGTCGATCATGGACTCCCACGCCATCCGGCTCCTAGGACATCGCCAGTTGGCCAAACAGCAGCGGGGCCTGGTTCCAGCCGAACAGTCGATCCTAAAACTGATGGGATCGGAGGCCCAGCAGAACCTGGCCTCCCTGATGCTCGAGACCCTGGGAGCGGCCGCCCTTGACCAGACCGTCGACTCGACCCTGCGTTTCCCCTACGAGAACGACCGGGGTGCGGTGTCGTGGTCGGACCAGTACCTCTTCACGTTCGCCGGAACAATCAGCGGCGGAACCAGCGAGATCCAACGCAACATCGTGGCCGAGCGGGTGCTCGACCTGCCCCGAGGATAAGTCCGTGGACTTCGAACTGACCGACGACCAGCTCGAGTTGCAACGGACAGCTCGAGATGTCCTGGATCGTGAGGCTCCAGCCTCTCTGGCCCGGGATATTGCCGAGGGGTCCGGCTCAGCGGATGAGCTATGGGCCACGCTGACCAGCCTGGATTGGCCGGCGTTGTGTCTCCCGGAACCGGTCGGAGGCCTCGGTCACGGTTGGGTCGAACTGGCTGTCCTGCTTGAGGAGATGGGTCGGCATGTGGCACCTGGGCCTTTCGCCGCCACCGTCGCCCAGTTCGCTCCGGCAGTTCGCCATGCTGGCACCCCGAATCAGCAGGAGCGCTTTCTCGCCCCGGTGGCTGCTGCCGGAGCCACTGGAACCCTTGCCGTTGACGAGGGGACCGGGACCTGGGATCTGGACCAGATCAGGGCCTCGGCCACCCGGGATGGTGATTCGTTCGTCCTGTCGGGGATTAAATGTTTCGTGGTGGATGGGACCACCGCAGAAGAGATCGCGGTGGTCGTCCGCATGGACGGCGAACTTCGGGTCGTAGTCGTACCCGGTGAGGCCGTGGTGGCCCAGGAGTTGGACCCGATCGATGCCACTACCCGACACGCCACTATCGATCTGGAGGACGTCCGGGTGGATTCCGACCGACTGCTGGCGGGTTCTGATTCCGACGATGTGGTGGTCCGGGCCGTACAGGAGGCCACCGTCGGGGTGGCTGCCTCGACGCTGGGAGCATGCCAGCGGATTCTCGAATTGAACCTCGAGCATGCCAGAGAACGACAACAGTTCGGTGTGCCTATTGGGTCGTTCCAGGCGGTCAAGCACAAGTTGGCCGACATGTATTGCCTGATCGAACGGGCCCGGGCGCTGGTCTACTTCGCCGCTTTGGTGTTTGATTCATCCGATGATCGACGGGCCATCGCCACCTCGATGGCCAAGGCCGGGGCGGGCGAGTGTCAGCGGCGCTGTGTTCGGGACGGCCTTCAACTCTTCGGTGGGATCGGCTACACGTGGGAGCACGAACTCCATTTGTTCCTCCGCCGGGCCAAGGTCGGGGA
>JAKURX010000318.1 GCA_022451505.1 Acidimicrobiales bacterium
CGCTGCCGAGCACGTTTACAGCGGGCACCCTAACGCCAGACCCACAGCGGCTTAGGTGGGGTCAGGGTCCTGAGCTGAGTCGACGGAGGGGCTACTGACTGCGAGGGAAAAGCCCCTGAACTAGTCCTTCCGCAGTTCTGCGACCACTACCCGCCGAATAGCGAAGGCTCCTAGCCCTCTCCCATAGGTGCCGAGTCGGAGCAACCTGGGGATCTTCTCGTCACGGACAGATCTCGGGCACGACTGGGTGATTGAACCCAACGTGAGGCTTTTGTTGGCCGAGCGGTTCGGTCGGGCTGAGGGTCCGGAGGTCTTGGTGACCTATGAGCCGACCGAACTCGGCCCCCGGGACTTTGGCTTGGATCTCCGGCCGCTGCGGAACCGGCTCTGACTGAGCCTGGTGCGATGGCGGCGTTATGGTCGGGTAGTCACCCTGAGCGTAATTGGAGGTCATCGGCGTGAATACGTTGGACTCGCCAACGACCCTCTCTGTCGTCGTGCCCGCGTACCGCAGTTCATCCGTCGGCGAGGCCGTGGCCTCAGTGGCGCCGCTCCGACCCGAGCGCGTCGTCGTCGTAGATTCCTCTCCGGACGAGCCGCCGCCTCTCGACGGTGTGGTACGACGCCTGTGGTCGCCCGACCGCATGAATCCGGCCGAGGCCCGTAACCGCGGGGCCGAGTCGCTCCGGAGCGACTTCCTTCTGTTTCTCGACTCGGACGTCGTCCTCACCGAGGAGGCTCGTCGGTTTATAGGGGAGTTCCTTGGCTCTCCCGACCGTGATCTGGTGTCGGGGGTCTACAGAACGGACCGTACCCGCAACGGGGTGCTTGACGAGTTCCAGAACGCAGTCCTCCGTTACCGCCTGCTTGGGAGGAGCGGCGGTGGGACCCGGCATGGATCGACATCGCATCTGCTTGTCCGACGTGAGGTCTTCGAAGGGGTCGGTGGCTTCAATCCGGAACTCGAGACCGACGAAGATATGGAGTTCATTGCCCGGTGCCTTCGATTTGGGCATCCACTGGCTGTCGAGCCCCGGTTTGAGGCCATCCACCTGAAGCGCTTTACCTTCGGCTCGCTGATGTCTGACAACCTCCGGAAGACCTTCGACGGCTTCATGGCCCGTCGGCGCTATCCCGGCGTCTACCGGGGCTTCGATCTGAACCTCGGTCCAATTCTTTGGACAACTCTTTTTGCCGGGTGCCTGCTCCCGCTCCTAGTGATTCTGGGACTCGTAGGCCTGGTGCCGGGGCGCGCAATAGGAGCAGGGGTCCTCCTGACGGCGGCGGCTCCGCTGCTACTGTGGCCCTCGGTGCTGCGGGGGACTTCCCGGCTCGCACGGTCGGCTGCATTTGTGGGCTGGCCGGTGACGGCGGTCGTCGTGGCAGTCGCCAACGTCGCTGCGGTGTTCCGATGGGCCGGTGGCCGGTTGACGGCCCATCTCCGGGGTTTCGTAGACCTCTGTAGGTCGGGCTGGCGGGTTCTCCGCCGTAGCGGAATGCCGGTGCAGATCGTCCACTTCGTGACCGCACGGTGCAACCTGCGCTGCGAGAACTGCTTCTACAA
>JAKURX010000319.1 GCA_022451505.1 Acidimicrobiales bacterium
CCCATATCGCCCATGCGTCCCATGCCCATATCGCCCATGCGTCCCATGCCCATATCGCCCATGCGTCCCATGCCGCCCATGCCGCACATTCCGCACATTCCGTGACCCGGCATCATCGGACCCTCACCACCCGGCATCACCGACGGACCGAACATCCCCTCACCGAACCAGGACCCCATACCCCCGGGGCCCATCTCACCACCCCACCGGCCCATCCAGCCTTCACCGTCGTCGTCGAAACCCGGTGGCATCACCCAGCCTTTACCGTCGGGCATCATCGGACGCTCACGGTAGAGCCCCCAGCCGGGACCACCCGACCTACCGGGCCTCCCGGCTCTATCGGGCTTGCCGGACCAGTAACGGCTATCCGGCCAGTGACGCCTATTGGGCCAATCACCCTTGTCCGTCATGTCGGGGTGGTTCAGAGCCGCCGCTGGAGGATCACCAACCTCCCCAGACCACACCTTGGCGACAGAGTCGGCATTCGTACCGTTGCCTTCACCACCTCCGACAAAGATCGCGAAGACGGCCACCGCGGCCACCAGCACCACCGCCGCCAGCCACTTCGCTGCCGCTTCGCTCACAAACTCACCTTCCCTGAACCCGTGCCCGAAGACCGGAACTTGTCTCCCACCGAACCGGAACTCCGGTGGTACACGCTAGGAGACGGTGGTTAGATCCCCAATAAGTCGACCGAGCCGAGGGTTCCGGCCGAGGGCCAGACCGGCGACACCCGTACTGAGTCGGGTTATCCCGCGGCCCTACCGAGTCGGTGATCGAGGCAACCACCGCATCCTCCAGACCGATGTCGACCCCGGGCCGATCCCGCCAGTCGAAACAGCGACGTCGCCCAGGGACTGACCCCTTTGACCACCGTCAGCTCCCTCCTTTTGCACGCTCCGATCGCCCACATCCGATCGCGGGTACCGGATTTCGACGATCAGTCCCCATGTCCTCTGTCATGGTCATGTTGGGAGTCGGTCGAAGCGGATTAGCGGTGGGCAGGCGACTGGGGGCAACCGATGGCCATCCGCACCGAGTCGAGGCCCCGTACCGACCACCCGCGGCTTCGAAACAGGGAGCGGTGACAGGTCAGGCCAGCGCTGAACAGCAGGTGTTGGTGATCAGTCGGGTCACCACGTAGGGGTCCATGTTGGCGTTCGGCCGGCGGTCCTCGATGTAGCCCCGCTGCTCAAGGTTGACCTGCCAGGGGATCCGCACCGACGCTCCCCTATTGGACACGCCGTAGCTGAACTGGTCGTAGCGCTCCGTCTCATGTTCCCCGGTCAGGCGTTCCTCTGATCCCAGCCCGTAACCGGCCAGGTGCTCCTCCAGCTTTCCGTCCGCTCCCAGCGCCTCACATGCGGTGACTATCGCGTCGTAGTTGTCGCGCATGGCGTTGGTCGAGAAATTGGTGTGAGCCCCAGCGCCGTTCCAGTCACCCCGGATGGGCTTTGCCTGCAGGGTGGCGTCCACGCCGAAGTCCTCGGCTATCCGGTACAGGAGGTAGCGGGCCACCCACAACTGATCG
>JAKURX010000032.1 GCA_022451505.1 Acidimicrobiales bacterium
TAGTTCCTCTACCACGTCCTCCATGGACAGGATCCCCTGCCAGACGCCCTGATCGTCGACCACGGCTGCCATCTGGCTCCGGGAGATCCGTAGCCGGTGGAGCACCTCATCCAGATGAAGGTCAGCATGGAAGGCCACCATCTCGCGGATCGACTTTGACGGCACAGACTCCGATTGGGCCTCCGGAGCCAGGTGGAGGAGGTCCTTGGCGTGAACTATGCCAATCAGCTCGTCGGTTGACGTACCCATCATGGGGAGCCTGGTGTAACCACTAGATGCCATCACCCGCTCGACCTCGGCCAGGGACATGATGCTGCTCACAACTACTACCTGTTCGCGGTCGACCTGTACAGAGGAAGCGGTGTGGCGACCCAGGTCCAGCGCCCCGGCCAGTAGGTCGTGTTCGAACGGCTCGATCAGACCCTCGTCTCGCGAAGCGTCGAGCATGACGGCCAGCTCCGGAGCCCCAACGGCCCGTTCGATTTCGTCCACCGGTATGAACCCAAATGGTCGGACGGCCAGTGCCGCCAAACGGTCCAGCACAACAATGGCCGGCCGCAAGAGGACCACGAAGGTGCCGTGAGCCCGGATCGTCCAGCGGAGGGTTCTCTCGGGGTCGGCGATGGCCAGGTTCTTGGGAACCAACTCGCCCAGCACCATCTGCATGACAGCCGCCACTGCGATGGCCACCAACCAGGTGACTGTCGAGGCCGCTCCCGACGCCAGGCCCGCAGCGTCGACTACCGGTTCCAGCAGCCGTCCGATTGTCGGCTCGGCCAGCACACCCAGGGCGATACTGCTGGCCGTAATGCCGAGCTGGGCACCGGAAACCTGCAGGCGTAGATCCTGGCGGGCGGCCAGCGCCCGCTGTGCCGACCTCGACCCGGTAGCCGCCGCCTCCTCCAGGCCGGTCGAGCGGGCCGCGACGAGCGCAAACTCGGTAGCCACGAAGAGCGCGTTCACGGCGACTAGTGCCGCTACAGCCAGCAGGCCAACGGCGATCACTGTGAGCTCCCTGTTCGGCCGTTCCCCGGGGGAGCCAGGATCCGCAGCTTGGCGATCCGGCGTCCGTCGACCACCATTACCTCGATTCGCCAACCCTCAAGCTCGACGGTGGTCGTCGGCTCCGGCAATCTCCCTAGACGGTGGAGTACGAACCCGGCCAACGTCTCGTAGGGGCCATCGGGAATGGGGAGGCCGACAGCGTCCCGGACTTCGTCGAGGCTGGAACTCCCGGAAACCGTCGTGCCGGCCCTCCCGTCAACCTGGGTCCGGAACACGGGATGGTCGTGCTCGTCGTCGATCTCGCCGACGATCTCCTCCAGGACGTCCTCCACGGTGATAATGCCGGCCGTACCCCCGTGCTCGTCGACTACCACAGCCAGGTGCCGACTGTGTTCGCGGAGATCCCCAAGAAGGTCGTCAAGGTCACGGGTCTCCGGAACGGCCAATACGTCGCCCATCAACTCACCGAGCGGCACCCCGTTTCGGGTCCCGGCCGGTCGGGACAGTAACGACTTGACGTGCACCACCCCAACCACATGGTCCAGGTCGCCGTCGAAGACCGGAAAGCGTGAGTGCCCGGTCCGCTTCGAACTGGCGAGGAGTTCACCCGACAGCGAGTCCACCGACAGGGCCTCCATGTCGAGGCGTGGCACTAGGGCGTCGGCCACTGTCTTGTCGCCGAACCGGATGGAGCGAGTGAGTAGCTCCACGTCGGCCAGGTCCAGGGTGTCGTCGGACGAGTCGCGGATCAACTCCTCCAACTCGTCCAGGGTCCGCGACACGCCCAACTCCTCGCGTGGCTCTACACCCAGTCGGCGGACCACAACGTTGGCCGCGCCGTTCAGGGCACGAACTACCGGTCGGGCCACCGTGCCATAGATTTGGACCAGCGGGGCCAGGCGGCGGGCCACCCGGTTAGGGGCGGCCAGCGCCACATACTTGGGGACCTGCTCGCCCACGACCAGGTGCAGGATCGTGGCCAGGGCAATGGCCACTGTCACCGACACACCGGTGAGGTGCGCCTCACCGGTGAGAATGCGGGCCACCGTAGGCTCGGCCACGAAGCCCAGCAGCAGCGCCGACAGCGTGATGCCGAATTGGGCGCCCGAGAGGTGCAGGGTGAGGTGGCGTAGCAGCGACCGCACCCGACGGGCTTGCGGGTCGGGTCCGTTAGCCGCCGCCTCGATCCGGGGCCGGTCTACAGCCACCAAGCTGAACTCGGCGGCCACAAAAAAGGCGTTGACGGCCAGCAGCACGGCGACCGCCACCAGCCCGAGGAGGATGGACATCTCCGCCCGAGCCTACCGACGACCGTCTGCCCAGCCCGGCCCGACCTGACGACAGCCCGATTCGAGACCGTCGAAGGTAGTTCGATACCCTAACCATCATGCCCCAAACCTCCGGACAAGACCCGGCGTCCGACGCCGACCCGCAGGTGGTGGCAGCGGCCCGGGCGGCAGCCAAGCTGGCCCGCCAGGTCACCATCCCGCTCGGCGAAGTTGACCTGAGTCTCCCCCAGTACCGAGTGCTGGCCTTCCTGGACGAAGGTGAGGCCGCCCCTTCCGACCTGGCCGGCCGCCTCTCGGTGAGCCGACCCTCCATCACCGCCCTCATGGACGGCCTCATCACCCGCGGCCTGGTAGAGCGCCGGCCCGACACCGACGACGGGCGTCGGGTCCACCACCACCTGACCGATGCCGGCCGCGACACCCTCCAGCGAGCCGACCAAGCGGTTGGTGATCGCCTAGTCGCCATCGGAACGCACGTGAACGCCGGTGATCCCAGCGTCCTGATCGCCAGTCTGGCCCGCTTCGGGCAGGCCATTCGGGCCGCCCAGGCCGCCGGCACTACATGACCCCGACGGGGACAACCGCCGCCCCACAGGCCACCGTCGATCCCGATTCCACTAAGGGGTGGTTCCGCCGGTTGTTGCCCGTCATCCGCGCCCACCGGTCGGCATTCGGCATCGTGCTGGCCACCGGTTTAACCGGCCTGGCCGTGCAGGTATCGGTCCCCATGGTTCTCCGCCAGGCCATCGACGTCGCCGTCCACGAACGAGCCGGACACCTTGAGACCTACGTGGTCCTGCTCGTGGTCATGGCCCTGGCCTCGTTTGGCCTCCGTTTCACCTACCGGTACCTGCTCTTCGGGACGGCCTGCCGGATCGAAACCGACCTCCGTTCTCTGCTCTATGGCCACCTGACCCGGCTGTCGTTCTCGTTCTACGATCGGGTGGCGGCCGGCGAGGTCATCTCGCGGGCCAACACCGACATCCGGTCCATCCAACTGCTCCTAGCCTTCGGACCCCTGGCCGGGCTGTCGGTGATCAGCTTCTTCATGGCACTGGGCTTCATGCTCAGCATCCACGTTCCGCTGGCTCTGGTGACCGTGTCGACCATGCCCTTCGTGTACATCCTCGGCCAGCGGCTTCGCGACCAGGTATTCCCCCTCTCGTGGGTAACCCAGGGACGAATGGCCGAGGTGGCCATGGTGGTCGACGAGAACGTCAACGGCACCCGGGTCGTCAAGTCATTCGCCGCCGAAACCGACCAGATCGCCCTTCTAGCCAAGGTCGCCGATCGCCTCCGCTGGTCGGCCACCGCCCTGATCGAGGCCCGGGCCCGGTTTAACCCCCTGATCGAGGCACTCCCCCGGCTCGGCATGGCCCTGGTGCTGCTCTACGGGGGACACCTGGCCATCGACGACCAGCTCGGGATCGGTTCCCTGTTCGCATTCAGCGGCTACGTCACCATGATCGCCGTCCCGTTCCGAATGTTCGGCTTCGTCTTGCTCCAGGCCCAGCGGGCCGCCGCCTCGGCGATCCGCATCTACGAGATCCTCGACGAGCAGCCTGAGATCGTCGACCGGCCCGGCGCCCGGGCGCTGATCGACCCCCGGGGGCGGGTTGAGTTCCGCGGCGTGACCTTCGCCTACCCCTCTTCGGAAGGTGCCCCGTCGCCGTCCGTGCTCGTGGACTTCAACCTGGTTCTCGAGCCCGGCGAGACGGTGGCCCTGGTGGGACGTACCGGTTGCGGGAAATCCACCGTGGCCCGGCTGCTGCCCCGCTTCTACGACGTCGCTGCCGGCGCCGTCCTGGTTGACGGCACCGACGTACGTGACCTGACCCTGTCCAGTCTCCGGCACCACGTCAGCCAGGTACCCGACGAGGCCTTCCTGTTCTCCGACTCTCTCCACGACAACATCGCGTTCGGCCGTCCCGACGCCACCGCTGACGAGGTGGTGGCCGCCGCCCGGGTAGCCCGGGCCGACGGGTTCATCCGCGACATGGACGACGGGTACGACGAGGTGGTCGGAGAGCGGGGCTACACGCTGTCCGGCGGACAGCGTCAACGGGTCTCCATTGCCCGCGCCGTGCTGACCAATCCCCGGATCCTGATCCTGGACGACGCCACCAGCGCCGTGGACGTGCAAACCGAGGAAGGTATCCACCAGGCGTTGGTCGGAATCCTCGAGGACCGGACCACACTGGTCATTGCTCACCGGCTGTCCACGATCAGCCTGGCCGACCGGGTGGTGCTCCTGGAGGACGGCCGCATCGTGGCCGACGGCACCCACGCCCACCTGATGGCCACCGAGCCCCGGTATGCGGCCATCGTGGCCCAGGGTGAGGACCCCGGAGAGGACGCCTGATGGGCGGCCACCACGGGTTCTTTACTGGCCCGACCTCGGTCCAAGCCAACGCCCAAGCCGGACTGCCGTTCGCCGAGGTCCCCGAAGAACTCCGGAGCCGTATCGAGGAGGTCCTACGCCACGAGCCCGAGCACCCGGAACCGGTGGTTGCCTTCTCCCACCACGACTGGGACCGGCGTCCCTTCGGGCTTCGGACCTTCCTCGCCCCCCACGCCGGAGGCCTCCTGATGGCCCTCCTGCTGGTCGTAGTGGAGGTCGGGTTACAGCACCTAGGTCCGCTGCTCACCCAGATCGGTATCGACCAGGGCGTCATGCCCCGGGACCGCGGGGTACTGGTGACCGTCGCCCTGGCCTACGTCGGGGCCGTGGGCCTCTCGACGGCGGCCTCCTGGCTGCGGACCCGGTTCACCGGCCGCCTCGGCGAGCGCCTTGTCTACGAGCTCCGGCTTCGAGTCTTCAGCCACTTCCAACGCCAGTCGCTGGACTTCTTCACCGGGGAGAAATCGGGCGTCCTGATGACCCGGATGACCAGCGACATCGAAGCTCTCACCACTCTGATGCAGGAGGGGCTGGTCAACTTCGCCGTCCAGGGCATGACCCTCATCGTGATCACCGTCTACCTGGTCATCCTGGACCCAACACTTGCCGTGGTCTGTCTCCTGACCGTCATCCCCGTCAACGTGGTGCTCACCCTGTGGTTCCGACGGGTGTCACTCGTCGGCTACCTGCGGGTGCGTGATCGGATCGCCGACGTCCTGGCCAACCTGTCAGAAAGCCTGGCGGGGATACGGGTGATTGCCGCCTTCAACCGACGAGATCACGACGTGGCCCGCCACCAGCGGGTCATCGACGATCACCTGGCGGCCAACCTGTATACGGGGCGAGCCCAGGCCCTGTTCGGACCGGGGACTGAGTCGATCGGGATCGCCACACAGGCCGTAGTCCTGCTGGTCGGTGGTCGGATGGCGCTTCGGGGCGAGGTAACCATCGGCGAACTAACCGCCTTCCTTCTCTTCCTGACGTCGTTCTTCGCACCGGTCCAGACACTCGTCCAGCTCTATAACCAGTACCAGCAGGGCAGCGCCGCCGTAGTGAAGCTGCGAGACCTGCTAGCCACCGAACCCACGGTGGCCGAGCGTGCCGACGCCGTGGACCTTCCCCCGATCCGGGGCGACATCCGGCTGGACTCGGTGACGTTCGGATACGACCCGGACCATCTTGTACTCCGGGAAGTCGATCTGCAGCTGTCGGCAGGCGAGGTCCTGGCGGTGGTGGGCCCTACCGGGGCCGGCAAGTCGACCATCGCCAAACTCATCATCCGCTTCCACGATCCGACGTTCGGCCACGTGACCATCGATGGGCACGATCTGCGGGAGGTGTCCATCGACTCGCTGAGGCGCCAGCTTGGCGTTGTCCCCCAGGAGCCGTTCCTGTTCAACGGGACGATCCGGGACAACGTGGCCTTTGCCCGCCCGACTGCCACCCGTGAAGAGGTGTGGGAGGCCTGTCGGGCCGTTGGGCTCCAGGGGCTGGTGGACCGGATGCCGGACGGCGTCGACACTCCGATCCATGAGCGGGGGGCGTCGCTGTCGGCAGGTGAGCGCCAGCTGGTAGCCCTGGCCCGGGCCTTCCTGGCCCGTCCCCGGGTGCTGGTCCTCGACGAGGCCACGTCGAACCTGGACTTGCTCTCGGAATCGGTGATCGAGCGGGCGCTGGACTCGGTGCTGGAGGGCCGGACGGCCATCCTCATCGCCCACAGGCTGGCCACCGCCATGCGGGCCGACCGGATCGCCGTAGTCGATGACGGCCGGATCGTCGAGCACGGAACCCACGACGACCTCGTGGCCTACGGCGGTCAGTATGCGGCCATGGTCGAAGCCTGGGAGCGCCACGCCGAGGGAGTGCGGTAAGCACCGGCCCACTGATCACTGGCCTGGTCGTTTTAACCACCGAGTACACGTTGTAGGGCATCCCGGGATCCGGGACCGGCGTCTTCGCCGCTCCCCTGCTGGTCCGCTCGCTGGCCCGACGGACTCGAGGGTCGACCACCGGACGGCAGGTCCTAGGGTCAACGACGTGCCAGAACCCGTCCTCGAACTCATCGCCGTCGGTCGCCGGACCGGTGGGACGACGCTCCTGTCGGGAATCGACTGGCGCATCGACCCCGGCCAGCACTGGGTGGTCCTGGGACCCAACGGCTCCGGGAAGACCACCCTGCTGCGGATTGCCGGCCTGCACCTGCACCCGACCACCGGCTCGGTCCGGGTGTTGGGCCACACCCTTGGGCGGACCGACGTGCGATCGCTGCGGTCCCGAGTCGGCTACGCCTCGGCGGCCCTAGTCGATGCGATACGTCCGGGCCTGACAGCCGCCGAGGTGGTCATGACGGCCCGCCACGGTGCCCTGGAGGCCTGGTGGCACAGCTACTCGGATGACGACCGGGAACGCTCCCGGTCGCTCTTGGACCGGGTGGGCTGCGGGGCACGGGCCGATCACCCCTTCGGCGCCCTCTCGTCCGGCGAGCGACAGCGGGTGCTCCTGGCTCGGACGCTGATGGTCGATCCCGACTTGCTGCTGCTAGACGAGCCGACGGCCGGCCTAGACCTCGGCGGTCGCGAGGAACTAGTCGCCACCCTGGCCAACCTGGCCGCCAACCCGAACACCCCACCCATGGTGCAAGTCACTCACCACGTAGAGGAGATTCCCCCAGGCTTCACTCACGGGCTGCTGCTAGATGGCGGACGGATAGCGGCCGCCGGGCTGTTGGCCACGGTCGTTACCAGCAAGGCCCTCTCACAGTGCTACGGCATGGACCTCCGCCTCTCGACTGATGCCGGGCGATGGACGATCCAGGTCGACAGGACCGATCGGTGACTGGCGGACACGCCCTGGTGGTGACGGGCGGACCGTTCCCGGCCAACCAGGGGCCACTACCCTCCGCCGACCTGATCATCGCTGCCGACGGTGGAGCCGACAACGCGGCGGCTTTCGGGCTCGCCGTCGACCTAGTGGTCGGCGACCTGGACTCGGCCTCGTCAGCCGCCGTCGCCCGGGCCGGGAAGGTGGAGCGCCATCCAGAAGACAAGGACGAGACCGACCTGGAACTGGCCCTGGGCGCCGCAGTGGCGGCCGGTACGAGATCGGTGACCGTGGTCGGCACGCTGGGCGGACGGGTTGACCACGCCCTGGCCAACCTGCTGGTGGCCGCCGGCGACCGGTGGGCGAATCTGCGGATCGACCTCCGGATCGACGGGGCGCGGGCCTGGGTGGTCCGAGATCACGTGGAGGTCGTCGCTCAGGTCGGCGACGTGGTCAGCCTGCTGGCCGTGGGCGGCCGAGCCACCGGAGTGACCACCACCGGGCTGGCCTGGCCGCTGGCCGACGCCGAAGTGGAGCCCGGCGTGGGCCTCGGCCTGTCGAACCGCATGGCCGCCCCCAGAGCCGAGGTGGTCGTGGACGACGGCACGCTGCTCGTCATCGTGGACCGTACTGGACTTGAACCAGTGACCTCCCGCGTGTGAGGCGGGCGCTCTAGCCAACTGAGCTAACGGTCCGCAGGCGGACGAGGGTACCGCCGCCGACGCGCTATCGGTCAGCCCACAGGCGTACCCGGGGGAGCGACGCAGACCTGCTCGGTCCGCGACGGGAGGACCACAACCACCGTCCCGACCGGGCACGAGGTGCCAGCCACTCCCCGGGCGGCAATGACCGGTGTCTCGGCCGTGCACGGCACCACCCGGACCGTCGTCGACAGTTCGAGGCACGAACCAGGTTCTAGGCGCTTCGGCACCTCGCCTCCCCCGCCCAGGACGGCGGTGGCCACGAGGATCCCGACCAATAGGCCCACGGCGAGGACCATCGGACCGAAGCGGAGGGCGCACCCAACAGCTGGCGAGACGGTGACCGCCTGGAACGAGTCGCCCCGGCGTCCCGGGATCGGATCGTCGTCCGATGGGGTCCAGATCGGGGGCTCTGCCGGTCGCCGGGCCAGGTCGTAAGCGGCTCGACGCTTGCGGTCGCTGAGAACCCGCCACGCCTCGTTAACGACCGCCATCCGAGTCTCGGCCCGCCGACGTTCAGCCTGGTCGGTTGCCCGGTCCGGGTGGGTCCGGGCGGCCAGGGCCCGGTAGGCGGCACGCACCTCCTGGTCAGACGCCGTCGCCGACACCCCGAGGGTGTAGTAGTGGTCGTCGCTGGGACCGGGCACCCGACCACCCTACGGGTGGCCTACCCGGCGCTACCGTTCCGGTAGATGACCAAGATCGCCTGTCCGGCCTGCGGCGAGGACGAGGACCTCCGGGGTAGCCGCGATGGCGTCCCCGGCTCGGAGACCATCACCGTGACCTGCCAGGCGTGTGAGATGTCGTGGATCCGTGACCTGACCCCGACCTGCCCCACCTGCGGGACGACCGACGTCCGGGCTGCTCTGCAATCGATCGTCGATAAGTCCCGGGGCACCCAGCTCTCAATCCAGTCCATGCGCGTCGTCCACCTCTGCCCGAACTGCGATGGGGAACGCCTGGCGGTCTGGAACCGGTCCAACACTCCGCTGCGACCCGACGAGCTCCCGTACGACAGCGACTGAGGTCGGTCCGGTCAGCACTCCAGTAGACGCCCGGCTAGAACCTCCAACCCGACTACCCGGCTGCCCTTGACTAGGACGGCGTCGGCGGAACCCAGGGCCAAGCCGTCCAAGTGGTCGGCAACGGCATCCGCTTCTAGCGGTTCGAGTCCGTAGAGGTCGGTCCCCACCGCCACCAGGCTGATCCCCCGCTCCGCGGCCTGTTCGGCCACCGCAGCATGGGCTGGGGCCTCTTCGTCGCCTAACTCGGCCATGAGGCCCACCACGGCGATCCGGCGCCCCGTCACGGCCACGGCAACCAGGGCGTCGAGGCTGGCCAGCATGGAGGTCGGGTTGGCGTTGTAGGCATCGTTGATGACGGTCAGGCCGTTGGGAGCACGCTGTACGTCCATCCGCCACGGGGAGAGCCGGGCCTCGGTCAGGCCGGCTGCCACGTCGGCCAGCGGCACGTCCAGAAAAAGGCCGGCGGCTGCGGCAGCCACGGCATTGGCGACCATATGGGCCCCGTGGACGGCAAGACGGACATCGATGCGCCCCCACGGCGACTCCAAGCGGAACGACGGCCGGGCGAAATCGTCCACCATCACCTTCTGGGCTCGGACCTCGCCCCGGTCGCCGAACGTAAGGACCGGGCACCGGGCCCGACCGGCCTGGCCCATCACGTCGGGTGCGTCAGCGTTTAGCACCGCGCAACCGTCGGGCGGCAGGCCGTCCAGAATCTCGCCCTTAGTGCGAGCCACGGCCTCCAGGGAGCCGAAGACCCCGGTGTGGGCGGCGGCCACCGTGGTCACCACCCCTACATCCGGTCGGGCAACGGCGCACAGGCCGGTGATGTCGCCCTCGGTCCGGGCTCCCATCTCCACGACTAGGAACCGGGCGTCATCAGTCGCCCCGAGCAGGGTCAGAGGGACCCCGATCTCGTTGTTGAACGACCGGACCCCGGCATGGGTCCCGCCGGTCCGGGCCAGCACGGCGGCCGTCAGGTCCTTAGTCGACGTCTTGCCCACGCTGCCGGTGATCCCAACCACCTGGGCCCCGGTGGAGTCTCGGGCTGCCGCGCCCAGCGTCCTCAGCGCCACCGCCGTGTCCGGTACCCGGATGGCCGTCCCCGGACCGGCCGGACCCGAGGTCAGGTGGGCGCCGGCGCCGGCCTCCATTGCCGCCTCGATGAAATCGTGGCCGTCCCGTTCAGCGACCAGCGGGACGAACAGGCAGCCGGGGGTCGTGGCCCGCGAGTCCTGAGTGGCACCGTCCAGCAACACGTCGTCGCCGACCAAATCGCCGCAGACGGCCGCGGCAGCCTGTGATGCCCGAAACCTCACGAGACGTGACCCTACGATGCCCGGGTGGTCACCCGCCGTCGTCTCGTCGTGCTGTTCGGGGGCCGCAGCGCCGAGCACGACGTGTCTTGCGTATCGGCCCGGCACGTCCTAGCCGCCGCGGACGCCGACACCTACGAGGTCGTCCCAGTGGGCATTACCCGTGACGGTCGGTGGATGTCGGCTGATTCCTCTGCTACGGCGCTGGCCGACGGCTCTCTCGGTGACCGACTGGACCCGAACGGACCCGCCTGGGACCCGCTCTCCCGCCTAGCCGAGATGTCGGCTGCAGGCCCAGTGGCTGTCTTCCCCCTCGTCCACGGGCCCTTGGGTGAGGACGGCACCCTCCAGGGCCTTCTCGAGATGGCCGACGTTCCCTACGTGGGAAGTGGGGTGCTGGGCTCGGCACTGGCTATGGACAAGCTGGCCGCCAAGGAGGTAGTGGCCCACCACGGTCTCCCCCAGGCTCGCTATCGGGGGTTCCACGCCGACCAGTTGGCCGAGAGGGGTTCAGAGGGCCACCGGGCCACCCTGGAGTCCCTCCGGTCCGAGATGGGACCGCGCGTGTTCGTGAAGCCGGCGAACCTGGGCTCGTCGGTGGGCGTGGCGCCAGCCGACGACGCGACCTCGTTGGACGCCGCACTGGCCGATGCCGCCTCCTACGACGAGTGGGTGGTGGTCGAGGAGGCCATTACTGGCCGGGAGATTGAGCTGGCGGTACTGGGCGACCGGGTTCCCCAGGTGTCGGGCCCCGGAGAGATCCGTCCCGGCGATGCCTTCTACAGCTACGCCGACAAGTACGAAACCGACGCCGCCGAGCTGATCGACGAGCCCGACCTCGCTCCGGATGTCGCCGTGGGGTTCCAGGAGATGGCCGCCCGCGCATTCATCGCCCTGCGGTGTTCGGGCATGGCCCGGGTGGATTTCTTTCTGGCCGACGACGGTCGGATGCTCCTCAACGAGGTGAACACCATCCCCGGATTCACGCCCATCTCGATGTACCCGCGGTTGTGGCAGAAGGCGGGCCTGTCCTATCCGGCCCTCATTGGCCGGTTGGTCGACTTGGCTGTGGAACGCCACGCACGCCGGCGCCGCAACACGGCGCGCTGACCGGTCCGGGTCAGGTTGCCGGGTCGACCGAAGCCCGCAGAAACCGCAGCAGCTCGCGTCGGCGCTGTACGACCGGCCGCAGGGTAGGCCCCACTCCGGCGGCCCGGAGGACCTCGATCTCGGTGGCCACGCCGACCACGGTGGAATAGGCGCTGAGCAGCAGGAGTTGGGCGTCGGTCCGGCGCATCCGCCCAGCGGCCATCTCGGCCTCCATCCACACCCGGGCCCGGGCCAGCAGCGGCTCCAGGTGCCCTCGGAGGCGTTGGGCACCCGGCGAGTTGGGTCGACTGACCTCCCGGAGCAGACCGAGCAGGACCGGCTGGTCGAGGGCCACCCGGAACACGGCCCGCACCATGGCCTCCACCCGATCGCCGTCCGGCTGGTCTTCGACTAGCGCCTCCTCCAGGGCGGACACCATCTCGCCGGCGCACCGGTCGACCACGGCGTTGAGCAGGCCGCGCTTGGAGACGAAGTGGTAGAGGATCGTCTGCTTGCGGATCCCCAGGCCGACGGCCAGGTCGTCCAGGGAGGTGCCGTCATACCCGGCGGTGCCGAACGAGGCCAGAGCGGCGTCCAGTACCCGGCCCTTGGTGCCCCCAGGGGCTTCGGTCATCGCCATGGGACCACCGTAGTCCGCTTCTCTACCAACTGGTAAATAGCCTGACCATCTGGTAGACAACTGGGGTGATCCCCGAGGAACTGGCCGGGCGCCGTATCGCCATCACTGGAAGCACTGGCTTCCTCGGCACCGCCCTCGTGGAACGCCTCCTGCGCTGTGCCCCGAACTGCGAGTTGGTCCTTGTCGTACGCCCGGGCCGGCGGGGCGCGGACCGGCGGGTGGAACGAGACATCCTGCGTAACGACGCCTTTGAACGCCTCCGGGCCGACTTGGGAGCTAACGAATTCGCCGAAATGGCCGACCGTCGGATCACCGCGGTGGCCGGCGACGTGACCAGCGACGGCCTCGGTCTGGACGAAGAGGGCCGAGCCGCCCTCGCCTCCTGCGACCTCGTCATTCACTCGGCGGCCGCCGTGAGTTTCGACTCCCCCCTTGATCAGGCCGTCGAGGTCAACCTGCTAGGTCCGGTCCGGATTGTCCAGACTCTGGCCGAGCTGGGCGTGGCCCCCCATCTGGTCGCCGTCTCCACCTGCTACGTGGCCGGAAGCCGGCGGGGCGGCGCCCCCGAGGAGGCTGTGGACGCCAGCCCCTTCTTCGTTGATGTGGACTGGCGAACCGAAGTGGACTCGGCTCGCAGGATCCGGAATGAAACGGAGACCGACAGCCGGACCCCGGAACGCCTCCGGGACTTCCGCGAGCAAGCCCACGGCGAACTGGGGGCCGCCGGCACTCCCAGCCTGGCCGCCAAGACCGAGCAGCTGCGCTCCCGGTGGGTGGATAACCGGATGGCCGAGGCCGGCGTGGCTCGGGCCTCCTCCCTGGGCTTTCCTGACGCGTACGCCTATACCAAGGCTCTCGGTGAGATCGCTTCGGCCGAGGTGGCCGGAGACGTGCCGATCAGCGTGGTGCGCCCTGCCATCATCGAATCGGCGCTGGCCGAGCCCTATCCGGGCTGGATCCGAGGTTTCCGGATGGCCGAGCCGGTCATCATCTCCTACGCCCGGGGCCTCCTGAAGGAGTTCCCCGGGGTCCCCGAGGGCACCATCGACGTCATCCCGGTCGACTTCGTGGTGGCCGCAATCTGCGCCGTGGCTGCCCGTGGCCCGTTGGGACCGGACGACGGCAACGACATCGTCCAGGTGGCGTCGGGCAGCGTGAACCCGTTGCGCTACGGCCACCTCGTAGACATGGTTCGCGAGTGGTTCACCGAGCACCCCATCTACGACGATCTGGGACAGCCCATTCCGGTTCCCGAGTGGTCATTTCCGGGCCGGGGCCGCGTCAAGAAACAACTGGAGCGGGCCGGCACCGCCCTGGACCGGGCCCAGAAAGTGTTTGACGTATTACCCGTCCGGGGCCGCCAGGCCGAGGTGGGGGCCCGCCTCGAGGAGGAGCGCGAGCTGGTCCGCCGGGCCGAGGGCTACGTCGACCTGTACGGCGCCTACGCAGAGTGCGAGGCCGTCTACGGCCTCGACAACCTGTTCAACCTGTGGGGCTCGTTGGACGACGCCGACCGGCGGGCCTTCTGCTTCGACCCCCGGGTCATCGACTGGGACCACTATGCCCCTGAGGTGCACCTGCCGTCGGTGGTCCGGGCCGGCCGGGTGCCCATGAAGCCGCCGGCTCGGGGCGGCGAGAGCCGGTCAGCCCGGCTGAGGCGACAGGTCCTGGCACCGGAACGGCAGCTGGTGGCCTTCGACCTCGAGAACACCTTGATCGCTTCCAACGTCGTGGCGTCCTACGCCTGGCTGGGCAGCCGCCGCCTGCGGGGTCGGGACCGGGCCCGCTTCGTAGCCGGACTGGTGGCCGAGGTCCCCACCCTGTTGTCGCTCGACAGGAAGGACCGCAGTGACTTCCTGCGCCACTTCTACCGGCGCTACGAGGGCGCGCCGGTAGACCAGATCGCCGCCGACAGCCTGGAGAAGTTCAGCGAACTAATACTGGCCAAGTCGTTTCCGACCGGCATCCGACGGGTCCGCGAACACCGGAACCTCGGCCACCACACCGTCCTAATCACCGGTGCCCTGGACTTTGTGGTCGAACCGTTCCGCCCCCTGTTCGACGACATCGTGTCGGCCGAACTGGAGGTGGTCGACGGTACCTACAACGGCCGCCTGACCGCCGTGCCACCCACCGGGGAGGCCCGCTACCAGGCTCTCTTCGACCACGCAGTGGCCCACGACTTGGACCTCCGCGAGTCGGTGGCCTATGCCGATTCGGCAAGCGACCTACCCATGCTGGAGGCCGTCGGCTTCCCGGTGGCCGTCAACCCGGAAACCCGGCTGGCTGGCATTGCCCGCAAGCGGGGCTGGCTGGTCGAGGACTTCCGCAAGTCGCCCGGCATGCGACGCAACCCGCTGCCCCTGGCCCCGGTGGGGAGGGTCGGCCGATGAAGGCCCTGCAGTTCCGCCGCAATCTGCCCCGCTACGCGGCGGCCCGTATCGCCGGCGGGTTTGTGCCCGGTCGCGGCGCCTCAGCCGGCCCGCTGAGCCTCGTCGACATGGACCCCCCTACCCCGCCGGGACCTGATTGGGTGAAGGTCCGACCCCGCCTGTCTGGGATCTGCGGCTCTGATCTGGCCACCGTGGACGGCCGCTCGGCCCGCTATTTCGAGCCACTGGTGTCCTTTCCGTTCGTCCCCGGCCACGAGGTGGTCGGGGACCTGGACGATGGCTCCCGGGTGGTCCTCGAGCCAGTTCTAGGCTGCGTGAGCCGCAACCTGCAGCCAGCCTGCCCGCCGTGCGCCGACGGCCACCTCGGCAACTGCCAGCACACCTCGTTTGGAGACCTAGAGCCGGGCATCCAGACCGGCTCATGCCACGACACTGGCGGTGGCTGGGCCACCGCGTTCACCGCCCACCCCTCCCAACTCCACCGGGTTCCCGACGACCTCGATGACTCGGCGGCCGTCATGGTGGAGCCCACGGCGTGTGGCATCCACGCTGTCTTGGCCGCCCGGGTGCCCGACAACGCCGTGGTGGTCGTCCTGGGGGCGGGAACCCTCGGCCAGGTCTCGCTGGCCGCCCTTCGAGCTCACGCCGCGCCCCGAACCATTCTGGCCACCGCTCGCTATCCCGAACAGCGCCGGATGGCCGCCGTGCTGGGAGCCGACCTAGTGGTCGCTCCCGACGAGGTCCGGCGGGCCGTCCGAAGGGCCACCGGCAGCCGGGCCATCGGTGCCCCGGCTATCGGCGAGTCCTCCGAGGGGTTCGTGGACCGCCTCACCGGGGGCGCCGACGTGGTCGTGGACTGCGTCGGCTCGTCGTCCAGCCTGGCCGACGCCCTGGCCGTCGTCCGTCCCCGGGGTCGCATCGTCTTGGTCGGCATGCCGTCCGAGGTCACCCTGGAACTCACCCCCTTGTGGCACCGGGAGATTGAGCTGGTCGGCGCCTACACCTACGGCACCGAATCCCTAGCCGACGGCACCACGCGTCGCACCTTCGACCTGGCCACTGACCTGGTTCGCGATGCCGATTTAGGCCGCCTAGTGACTGCCACCTACCCCCTATCTCGCTACCGCGAGGCCCTCGAGCACGCCGCAGCGGCCGGCCGGCGGGGAGCCACCAAGATCGCCTTCGACCTCCGAGACGAGAAGGAGCGCAACAACCTGTGAGCAACGGACGCCACCTCGCACCCCGACCCGGCTTCGTCCTCGACGTGGACCGCAACAGCCCGCCCATCGTGTTCCACCACGGGGAGGGCTTCCGCCTGGAGAAGCTCCCGGCCGGCCGTTCCCGGGTGATCTACCCAGCCGAGCCCCTCGAGGGTCTGGCCGATCCCGACGGCGCTATCCGGCACGCCCTGGATAACCCGATCGGCGACTCGGAGCCCCTCCGGGCCCTGCTGTATGCCGGCATGAAACTGACTATCGCCTTTGACGACATCTCACTCCCCCTACCACCCATGCGCCGCCCAGACATTCGCCAGCGGGTCATCGAGGCCGTGCTGGACCTAGCCGCCGAGGCCGGCGTGGACGACGTTCACCTGATCGCTGCCCTGGCCATTCACCGGCGAATGACCGAGGACGAGCTACGCCACGCGGTGGGCGACCGGGTGTACGACGCCTTCGCCCCTGACGGCCGCCTCTACAACCACGACGCCGAAGACCCGGATGGCATGGTGGTGCTAGGCGAGACCCCGCACGGCGAAGACGTGCAGTTCAGCCGGCGGGCCGCTGAGAGCGACCTGGTGGTCTACGTCAACATCAACCTGGTGGCCATGGACGGCGGCCACAAGAGCACTGCCACTGGTTTGTCCGGCTACACGGGTCTACGCCACCACCACAACGTCCACACCATGCGGAGCTCTCGGTCGTTTATGGACCAGGAGAACTCGGCTCTGCACGCCTCCAACTGGCGGATGGGTAAGGTCATCCGGGACGCCGGGGTGAAGATCTTCCAGATCGAGACCACAGTCAACAACGACACCTTCGGCCGCGAGGGCCCCCTGGCCCTGCTGCAGAAGCGAGAGTGGGAATGGTCGGCCCGGGACCGTATGCAGTTCCTGGCCATGAAGGCAGGCCTGGACGTGATGCCGTCATCGGCCAAGCGGAAGATCTTCTCATCCTGGCAGGCTCCGTACGCCCTCACCTCGGTGCAGGCCGGTGAGGTGGAGGCGGTACACGAGGTCACTACAGCCAACGTCTACCGCCAGCACCTCGTTCCAGTAGAGGGCCAGACCGATGTCTTGACCATGGGACTCCCCTACATCTGTCCCTACAACGTCAACTCGATCATGAACCCGATCCTGGTCATGTGCCTGGGCCTTGGGTACTTCTTCAACCTGTACCGAGGCCGGCCGCTGGTCCGGGAAGGCGGCGTGCTCATCATGAGCCACCCCACCCCGTGGGAGTTCCATCCCGTCCACCACCCCAGTTACATCGACTTCTTCGAGCAGGTGCTGGCCGACACCACCGACCCGGTCGAAATCGAGCGCAAGTACGAGAAGCAGTTCGCCGAGGATGAGTGGTACATCCACCTGTACCGGAACTCCTACGCCTACCACGGTGTCCACCCCTTCTACATGTGGTACTGGGGCAGCCACGCCCTTCAGCACCTCGGGCGGGTAGTTGTAGTGGGTGGCGATCCGGCCGCAGTGCGCAGGATGGGCTTCCAGGCGGCCTCCACTCTGCAGGACGCCCTGGAAATGGCCTCCGACG
>JAKURX010000033.1 GCA_022451505.1 Acidimicrobiales bacterium
GAGGGAGCCCCGGAAGGTGCCAGTTTCGTGCACGGCGATGCCCGGACCATGGAGTTCGAAGCGGAGTTCGACGCCTCCCTATCGCTATGCCAGGGAGCGTTCGGCTTGGCCGGGGGCCCGGGGGCCGATCCGGCGGCCCTGGACCCCGACGGGGCGGTCCTGGACCGCATCGCCGCTGCGCTCCGGCCCGGAGGTCGGTTAGCCCTCACAGCCTTCTCGGCCTACTTCCAGGTCCGGTTTCTGGGCGACGACGACCACTTCGACGCCGGCTCGGGGGTGAACCGAGAGCGGACGGTCCTGCGGGATCCGGACGGTGTCGAGGCCCGGGCCGACCTATGGACCAGCTGCTTTACTCCGCGGGAGCTCCGGCTGCTCTGCGACCGGGCGGGCCTCGACGTTGACGAAATTCGGTCGGTCACCCCGGGCGACTACGGCCCCCAGTTGCCGGACCTCGAGCACCCAGAGTTCCTCGTTTTGGCTCGTCGACGGGCCATTTCCGGAGCCTGAACCCGACGGAAGGGGTTGCCGGGAGTGGCCGGTAGGCTCACCCGGTCCGAATCGCGTCCTGACAAGTTTCGGCGTTTCCGTATCCATCTACTCCCATCCGACGAGAAGAATCCGTGCCCGACCTGACCCTGACAGCACCAGCCCCCGACTCCCCGCCAATGGGGACCTTCGACGAGAGCGGTGTCTACACCCCCCGCCCCATCACTGAGAATGACCTCGGAAACCTGACCCTGGACGAGGCCTACTCGGCGACCATGGTCGACATCCAGAACGGCCAGTTGGTCGAGGGGACGGTCGTCCGGGTCGACAAGGACGAGGTCCTGCTGGACATCGGCTACAAGTCGGAGGGCGTGATCCCGCCCCGGGAGCTCTCCATCCGCAACGGCGTGGACCCCAGCGAGATCGTTGCCGTCGGCGAGAAGATCGAGGCAGTGGTCCTCCAACGGGAGGACAAGGAAGGCCGTCTGGTCCTGTCCAAGAAGCGGGCCCAGTACGAGCGGGCCTGGGGCAGGATCGAGGAGATCAAGGAGGGCGACGGGATGGTCTCCGGCTCAGTCATCGAGGTCGTCAAGGGCGGCCTCATAGTGGACATCGGCCTCCGGGGCTTCCTGCCCGCCTCGCTGGTCGAGTTGCGCCGGGTCCGTGACCTGCAGCCGTACATCGGCACCACGGTCGACGCCAAGATCATCGAACTGGACAAGAATCGCAACAACGTGGTCTTGTCCCGCCGGGCCTGGTTGGAAGAGACCCAGAAAGAGCAACGCGAGGAGTTCCTCCACAACCTGCGGCCGGGAGAGGTCCGCAGCGGGGTGGTGTCCAGCGTGGTCAACTTCGGAGCCTTTGTGGACCTGGGTGGCATGGACGGCCTGATCCACGTCTCGGAGTTGTCCTGGAAGCACGTCGACCATCCCGGCTCGGTGGTAGCGGTCGGCGATGAGATCGAGGTCCAGGTGCTGGAAGTCGACCTCAGTCGGGAGCGCATCAGCCTCTCGCTGAAGGCCACCCAGCAGGATCCCTGGCAGGAGTTCGCTGGGGCCCACCAGGTGGGGGAGCTGGTATACGGCCGGGTCACTAAGTTGGTGCCGTTCGGTTCCTTCGTCCAGGTGGGCGACGGGATCGAGGGTCTGGTCCACATCTCGGAAATGTCGGCCCACCACGTAGAGCTTCCCGAACAGGTGGTCACCCCGGGCGAGGAGCTCTGGGTGAAGATCATCGACCTGGACCTCCAGCGTCGCCGGATCAGCCTGTCGATCAAGCAGGCGGCCGAGGGTGGTGTGGTGGCCGCTGAGTACCAGGAGCACTTTGGCGAGCACGCCTATGACGACGAGGGTAACTACATCGGCGGCGAGAGCTCCGAGGGCCAAGAGGCCTGGGCCGAGCTCTACGACGCAAGTCAGGCCGACGGTGTAACTCCGGTCGAAGAGGTGGACGCCGTTGAGGAGGCTCCGGTCGAAGAGGTCGAGGCCGTCGACATATCTCCGGTCGAGGACGCCGAGCCGGAGACCACCGAGGTCTGAGCGGACCGGGTTGTCTCCGGACGACTCCACCCCATGCTGGAGATCGGCCTAACCGGCGGCATCGGCTCCGGAAAGTCCACTGTGGCCGGCCTGCTGGTCGATCGCGGTGCCACTCTGTTGGACGCCGACGCCATCGTCCGGGAGCTCCAACGGCCGGGCACGCCGGTCTTCGCTGCCATGGTGGCCCGTTGGGGCGACGAGGTGGTGGCCGAGGACGGAACCCTGGACCGTGGGGCCGTGGCCGCTCGGGCCTTCACCGACCCCGACGAGCTAGTCGCCCTGAACGCCATCGTCCACCCTGCGGTGGGAGACGAGATGACCCGCCGACGCCGGGACCTCGCGAGAACTGACGACACCGTGGTCCTAGACATCCCCCTGTTGGTGGAGTCGGGTCATGAGGGGCTGGGGGGTGTCATCGTGGTCGACGTGGACCCCGAGGTGGCCTTAGCCCGCCTGGTGGCCAGCCGGGGCTTGACCGCCGAGGATGCAGGCAACCGGATCGCACTCCAGGCCTCCCGTGAAGAACGGCTGGCCCGGGCCGACCTGGTGGTCGACAACGGCGGCAGCCTGGACGACCTGGCACACGAGGCGGACCGTGCCTGGGCCTGGATCACCACCCTGGAGCGACCGCTCCCCGGCCATAACGTTCACCGGATCGGAAGCCGGGGCGAGCGGAACTGAAGCCACCGACGGCCTGAGCCCGTACCGGACGCTGGGTACCATGCCGCGATGCCTGATCCGACGTTACCCGGGCCGTCCGACGGCGAAGCCACCGGTCAGGTCGGCCCGTCGCGTGGGCAGGCTTTCCGCGTCGAAGCGCCCTTCCAACCGGCCGGGGACCAGCCGCAGGCCATCAGGGAGTTGGCTGACGGCATCCAGGGAGGAGAACGGTTCCAAACCTTGCTGGGGATCACCGGAAGCGGGAAGAGCGCCACCATCGCTTGGACCATCGAACAGGTGCAGCGGCCCACGCTGGTTATCGCCCCCAACAAGGCGCTGGCGGCCCAGTTGGCTAATGAGCTGCGGGAGTTTTTCCCCGACAACCGGGTGGAGTACTTCGTCTCCTACTACGACTACTACCAGCCCGAGGCCTACCTGCCGACCTCGGACACCTTCATCGAGAAGGACTCATCGGTGAACGACGAGATCGACCGGCTCCGGCACGCCACGACGGCCTCGCTGCTGACCCGCCGGGACACCATCGTGGTGGCTTCCGTCTCGTGCATCTACGGCCTGGGCTCGCCGGAGCACTACGAGGGGCAGCTCCTGGTCCTAGAAGTCGGCCAGGAGGTCGATCATCGCGCCACCCTGGGACGCCTCATTGACATGCACTACGAGCGCAACGACATGGTGCTGGAACGCGGCCGGTTCCGGGTTAAGGGCGACACCCTGGAAGTTCACCCGGTCTACGAGCAGACTGCCTTCCGCATCTCGCTGTTCGGCGACGAGGTGGAAGCCATCACCGAGGTAGACCCGCTAACCGGGGCGCACCTCCGCCAGCTAGACGACCTTGTGGTCTTCCCGGCCACCCACTACATGGCTGATGCGGCCAACATCCGGCGGGCCATCACCGGGATCGAAGCTGAATTAGCCGAGCAGCTGGCCCGGTTCGAGGCCGACAATCAGCTGCTGGAGGCCCAGCGGCTCCGGATGCGGACGGAGCACGACCTGGAGATGCTCGCCGAGATGGGGTACTGCACCGGGGTCGAGAACTACTCCATGCACCTAGACGGCCGGACTTACGGCGAGCGGCCTTACACCCTGCTGGACTACTTTCCCGACGACTTCCTGGTGGTGCTCGACGAGTCCCACGTCGGCGTCCCGCAGCTCCACGGCCAGCATGCCGGAGACCGGAGCCGCAAGGAGACCCTCATCGAGCACGGCTTCCGGCTCCCGTCGGCAGCCGATAACCGGCCGCTGACCTTCGACGAGTTCATGGGCCGGGTGGGCCAAGTGGTGTTCCTGTCGGCCACGCCCGGCGACTGGGAATTGGAGGTCAGCAGCCGGGTGGTGGAGCAGATCGTGCGGCCTACCGGCCTAGTCGACCCCGAGGTCGTGGTGCGGCCAACCAAGGGTCAGATCGACGACCTCCAGGAGATGATCGCCGGCCGGGTGGCCGCCGAGCAGCGGGTGCTGGTGACCACCCTGACCAAGAAGATGGCAGAGGACCTCACCGACTACCTGGTGGAGCAGGGGATCAGGGTCCGCTACCTGCATTCCGACGTGGACACTGTGCGCCGAATTGAGATCCTGCGGGACCTCCGCCTCGGCGAGTTCGACGTACTGGTCGGCATCAACCTGCTCCGTGAGGGCCTGGACCTCCCAGAGGTCTCTCTGGTGGCCATCCTGGATGCCGACAAGGAGGGCTTCCTACGCAGCCAGACGTCTCTCGTCCAGACCATTGGTCGGGCGGCGCGAAACGTGGACGGCGAAGTGGTGATGTACGCCGACAAGGTCACGCCGTCCATGCGACGGGCCATCGCCGAGACGAAGCGTCGTCGCAGCCTCCAGCAGGCCCACAACGCTAAACACGGCATCGACCCCCAGACGGTGCGCAAGGCGGTCAGCGACATCTTGGAAATGATCCGACCAGACTCCTCGACGGCGCCTACGCCCCGCGGGCGTCGGCGGAGGACCGAGCGCCTGGTTGAGGACTTCGCCGAGATGGGCTACGCCGACCTCCAACGCCTGCTGTTTACCTTGGAACAGGAGATGGGAGAGGCGGCGGCTGACCTCCGGTTCGAGTACGCGGCCCGGCTTCGAGACGAGATCAAGGAGATCGAACGAGAATTGCGGGACCTCTCCGAGGCCGTCTGAAGGGCCGGCCCCGGCCCGGCGAGACGACACCCCTGCGGAGGCCCTGCCGGCATCGGGGTCCCGGCGGCCCCGGCCTAGGCTCGCCGGCGATGTCGGACCGGTTGATCGTCAAGGGAGCGCGCGAGCACAACCTCCGGAACATCGACCTGAACCTGCCGCGCGACCGGTTAATCGTGTTCACCGGGATCTCCGGTTCAGGGAAGTCGTCGCTGGCCTTCGACACCATCTACGCCGAGGGCCAGCGCCGGTACGTGGAATCGTTGTCGGCCTACGCCCGACAGTTCCTCGGCCAGATGGACAAGCCCGACGTGGACTTCATCGAGGGGTTGTCGCCGTCCATCTCCATTGACCAGAAGAGCGCCTCGCGTAACCCACGGTCCACAGTTGGGACCATCACCGAGGTCTACGACTACCTGCGACTCCTCTACGCCCGGATCGGGGTGCCCCACGACCCGGAAACCGGTGAACGCCTTGTACGCCAGACCCCACAGCAAATCGTGGACCGGGTTCTGGAGATGGAGGAAGGCACCCGGTTCCAGGTGCTGGCCCCGGTGGTCCGGGGTCGCAAAGGGACCTACGACACCCTGCTGACCGATTTAGCGGCCCAGGGGTTCAGCCGGGCCGTCGTGGATGGAGTGGTCCACGAGTTGGGCGACGACCTGGACCTGGCCCGTTACGAGATGCACACCATCCAGGTAGTGGTGGATCGCCTGGTCCTCAGAGACGGTCTCGAACGGCGACTCACCGAGTCAATGGAGACCGCCCTGGCCCTAGCCGAAGGGGTCGCCGAGATCCAGGTGATGCCCCGGGACGGGGAGGTTGACGAAGATGGGGAGCCGGTGGAGCCTCGAACCATCGTGTTCAGCCAACACCTCTCGCGGCCCAGCGACGGAAAATCCTTTGAGGACCTGGCCCCCCGAAACTTTTCCTTCAACAGCCCCTACGGGGCTTGCACCCATTGCGACGGCCTGGGCACGGTGTTCGAGGTGGACGCCGAACTGGTGGTTCCCAACCCCGACCTAAGCCTCGCCGAAGGGGCCATCGCCCCCTGGTCTGGGGGACGGAACCGGTACTTCGCTCGGCTCCTGGAGGCGGTGGCCGAGGACCAGGGCATCAATTCCGCTGTGCCATGGCGAAAGTTACCCGCCCGACATCGAAAGACGCTCATGGAGGGGGGCACCGGTGGGCGGGTCCAGGTCCGGTACCGGAACCGGTTCGGACGGTCGCGGGTCTACTCAGCCAATTTCGAGGGCGTGATGCCCTACCTCCGGCGTCGGCACCAGGACGCCGAGACCGACGGCCAACGCGAACAACTCGAGGGTTACATGCGCCAGGTGGCCTGCCCAGCATGTGACGGGGCTCGTCTGAACCCCCTGTCGTTGGCCGTGACCGTCGACGGCCACTCCCTGTCCGAGGTGTGTGGCCTTTCCATCGCTGAGTCGGCCAAGGTGCTCCGCCACCTCGAGCTATCTGACCGCGACGCCCTGATTGCCGAACAGGTGCAGAAGGAGATCAACGCCCGCCTGGGGTTCCTGCTGGATGTGGGCCTCGACTACCTGAGCCTGTCACGCTCGGCTGCCACCCTGGCCGGCGGAGAAGCCCAGCGAATCCGGTTGGCCTCCCAGATCGGGAGCGGGCTTGTCGGGGTGCTCTACGTGCTGGACGAGCCGTCCATCGGCCTTCACCAGCGGGACAACCGGCGTCTCATTGAGACCCTGGAGCGCCTCCGGGACCTCGGGAACACGGTGATCGTGGTGGAGCACGACGAAGAGACCATCAGAGCTGCCGACCACGTTGTGGACATCGGACCGGGCGCAGGCGAGCACGGGGGAGACATCGTTCATTCCGGCAATGTGGCCGGCCTCCTGAAGCGCTCTGGTTCGCTGACCGGCCAGTACCTTTCGGGAAAGAAGGCGATCCCGGTGCCCCAGATCCGACGGCCGGCCGGTGGTGACCGCCTCCTGGTGCGCGGTGCCCGGGAGAACAACCTGCGAAACCTGGACGTGGAGCTCCCCCTGGGGTGCTTTGTGGCTGTCACCGGAGTATCGGGGTCGGGGAAGTCCACGCTGGTGAACGAGATCCTCCACAAGGCCCTGATGCAAAAGGTGTACCGGTCCAAGGTCCCACCGGGCCTCCACACGGCCCTGGAGGGCGTGGACGGGATCGACAAGGTCATCAACATCGATCAGACGCCCATTGGGCGGACACCCCGCTCCAACACCGCCACCTACACCGGTGTGTTCGACCACGTCCGGAAGCTGTTCGCCCGGACCGAGGAGTCCCGGATTCGGGGATACCAGCCGGGTCGGTTCAGCTTCAACGTGAAGGGCGGCCGATGTGATGCTTGCTCTGGCGACGGCACGTTGCGGATCGAGATGCACTTCCTGCCCGACGTATACGTCCCGTGCGAAGTGTGCAGGGGTCAGCGGTACAACCGCGACACCCTGGATGTCCGGTTCAAGGGACGGACTATCGCTGACGTACTGGATATGCCGTGCGACGAGGCCCTGGAGTTCTTCCAGAACCAGCCGTCCATTACGCGCCACATGCAGACGCTGGTTGACGTGGGTCTGGGCTACGTGCGGCTGGGACAGTCGGCACCCACCTTGTCGGGCGGCGAGGCCCAGCGGGTCAAGCTGGCCAGCGAGTTGGCCAAGCGACCCACCGGCCACACCGTCTACATCCTCGACGAGCCGACCACCGGCCTCCACTTCGAGGACGTCCGCAAGTTATTGGGAGTCCTCAACCGGCTCGTTGACCAGGGCAACACGGTGATCGTGATCGAGCACAATCTGGACGTGGTGAAGACCGCCGACTGGTTGGTCGACCTCGGTCCGGAAGGCGGCGACGGTGGCGGGATGGTGGTCGCCACCGGCACTCCGGAGCAGATAGCTACGGTTCCCGAGAGCCACACCGGCCGGTTCCTGGCCGGGATGCTGGACTGAGCAGCCGACCACCGGGGCCGACGGGCGTGGCCGCAGTGCCGAGGGCCGCCCCGACGGAGCCCCGGTGGTGTTTCGGCCCCTACTCTCGGGAAATGGTTGAACGCCCACCGGCGGGCACGGTGCCCGATGCACCGGGCTCGTACCAATTCCGCGACTCCGAGGGCCGGATCCTCTACGTGGGCAAGGCGAAGAGCCTCCGGAACCGCCTGAACAGTTACTTCGGCCGTCGAGACCGCCTGGCCTCGCGGACGGCCAACATGCTGGACGAGGCGGCCACCGTGGAATGGATCCAGGTGGCCAACGAACTGGAGGCGCTCCTGTTGGAGTTCAGCCTCATCCAGGAACACCACCCCCGCTTCAACGTGGACCTGAAAGACGACAAGTCCTACCCATTCCTGGCCGTCACCGTGGGAGACGAGTGGCCCCGACCGATGGTCACCCGGGGGAAGCGTCGGCGGGGAGTGCGCTACTTCGGGCCCTACGGACACGCCGGAGCAATCCGTGAGACTCTGGATTTGGTGCTACGCACCTTCCCGGCCCGGACCTGCACCGACGCGAAGTTCCGCGAGCACCAGCGACTGGGTCGGCCGTGCCTGCTCTTCCACATAGAGAAATGCAGCGGCCCGTGCGTGGGCGAGATCACGCACGAGGAGTACTCCGGAATCGTCCGCGACCTACTGCGCTTCCTAGACGGCGACTCCGACGAGGTGGTGGCTCGTCTCCGGTCAGAGATGGCCGCGGCGGCCGACGCCCGGGAGTTCGAGGCAGCGGCCCGGTGGCGAGACCGACTGACCAGCGTGCTGCAGGCCCTTGAGAAGCAGCAGATGGTGACGTCCCGCAACGAGGACCTCGACGTATTCGGCTTGGCCGGCGACGAGTTAGAGGCCGCCGCCCAGGTGTTCTACGTACGACGGGGTCGAGTGGTGGGGCGAAAGGGCTTCGTCGTCGACCGGGCCGAACACTTGGAGCGGGGGCAGCTGGTAGCCGAGGTGCTGTCCGCTCACTACCGAGACGATCCACCACGAGGGGTCCCCCGGGAGGTGCTGGTGCCCGACGACCCGGAGGGTCGGCCCCTGCTGGCCCGGTGGCTGGCCGGCGAACGGGAGGGGCCGGTCACCATCCGCGTCCCGAAGCGGGGTGACAAACGCTCCCTGTTGGAGACAGTGACCCGAAACGCCGCCGAAGAATTCGTGCGCCACCGCATGAAGCGGGCCGCCGACCACAACAGCCGGGCCCGAGCGCTGAACGAGCTCCAGCAGGCACTGTCGCTGCCCAAGGCACCGCTGCGCATCGAGTGCTTCGACATGAGCCACCTGCAGGGAACCGATTACGTGGGGTCCATGGTCGTCCTAGAGGACGGCCTACCCAACAAATCGGAGTACCGGCGGTTCCGGATCCGCCACGTCGACGGCAACGACGACTACGCAGCTATGTCCGAGGTCCTGACCCGCCGGCTGACCGCCTTCCTGAAAGAACGGGCCCTGCCCGTCGACGAACGGCCAGGACGATTTTCCTACCCGCCCCAACTCCTCCTCGTGGACGGCGGCAAGGGACAGCTGGGGGTCGCTGAACGGGTGGTGGCCGACCTGGGTCTGGCCGACCAGATCCCAGTGGCCGCCCTTGCCAAGCAGTTCGAAGAGGTGTTTCGTCCCGGCTCCCCAGATCCGATCAGCCTGGAGCGAGGCTCCGAAGCTCTGTACCTCCTCCAGCGGATCCGGGACGAGTCGCACCGGTTCGCCGTCGACTACCACCGCCTGTTGCGGTCCCGTCGCATGACCGGTTCGGTACTGGACGGGATCCCCGGCCTGGGCCCGGCCCGGCGGAAGCGACTCGTGGCGGCTTTCGGTGGAGTGCGTGCCGTCCAGCGGGCCTCCCTTGACGATCTGCTAGCGCTTACCTGGCTGCCTGACGCAGTGGCCGAGGCCGTCCACGCCGCCGCGCACCAGTCGGACTGAGAACGCCGGAGCGGGCCGCTATCCGCCGACAATGCAGGCCACGGCGACCAGTGCGCCGACCACGCCCGCCACCTGACCCCGGCTCATCCGCTCGTCGAGGACCGTCCGGGCCAAGATGACTGTGGTGGCCGGGTACAGCGAACTGAGGACCACGGTGAGGCTGAGCAGCCCGCGGTGGATGGCCACCAGGATGGCGAGGTTGGCCGCCATGTCGAAAATACCGGCGAAGACGATGGCCGCGCCGCCCTCGCCCCTCCTCGGCATGGGGGATCGCCCGACGCGGAGAAGCAGCAAGAGGGCTAAGCCGGCCGACACGACGCGGGCGCTGACCAGGGGCCAGGGGGTGCTGGCCTCGGTGGTGGCGTCCATAAAGATGTAGAACCCGGCGAACCCCACCCCGGCCAAAAGCGCCTCCAGAACCAGGGTGGGCGGAACACGTATGGCGCCGGCTAGACGCCAGATGCCGGCACCACCGGAGATCAGACCGATGGCGCCTAGCCCGAGGAGCACCCCGACCGTATTCACCGTTGAGAGGTGCTCACCGTGGGTCACCCCCCACAGAACGGGCAGGACGGCGTTGCTGATGGCGGTCGTCGGCGCAACGACAGCCATCGGACCCCGGCCGAGGCAGTGGTAAAGACAGCCGATCCCGACCAGGCCGAACAGTCCAGCCATGGCCCCGTAAACCAGGTCCCGACCGGTCACGGCGTCGGCCATGCCCGGGGCAACGGCCAAGATCATGACCAGGCCGACCACGTGTGAGGCAGCCACTACCACCAGTACGTGGGTACGCCGAGCCGCCGTCCCGCCGAAGAAGTCACCGGCCCCGAAAAGGACGGCGGATAGGAGGGCAAGGGCGGCGGCCATTCCGGCGGAGGCTACGGCCCGACCGACCGGTGGCCGTGGTCGTGGCCGTGCTGCGCGATGCTCAGACTGTGGACGACCGCCCACCGGACCCCGACCCGTGGGAGGTCCACGCGACATGGTGGCAGGACGGCTTCACCGACGGTGCCGATGCCGAGTACGTGGAGCAGATCCTGCCCCTGGCCGCCGAGTTACTGGCCGGCTACGACCGGGTGCTGGACGTGGGAGCCGGGGAGGGCCAGGTCAGCCGGCTGGTGGCGGCCGGCGGGGCCGCGACGGTGGTCGGGGTGGACCCCACGGCGGCCCAAGCCAGTGAAGCGACGGCCCGAGGTGGTGGACCCTCGTATCTTCGGGCCACAGCAGATGACCTGCCCTTCGACGCAGCGTCGTTCGACGCCGTGGTGGCCTGTCTGGTTTTCGAGCACATCGAGGCCGTGGACGAGGCCATCGGGGAGGTGGCTCGGGTGCTGCGACCGGGCGGCCGCTTCGCCTTCTTCCTCAACCATCCGCTGCTCCAGACGCCGGGCAGCGGATGGATCGACGACCAGGTCCTGGATCCGCCTGAGCAGTACTGGCGGATTGGCCCCTATCTGGTTGAGTCGATGGAGTTGGAGGAGGTCGACAAGGGGGTATTTCTGCCGTTCGTCCACCGGCCGCTGAGCCGGTACATAAATGCTCTGACCGACCACGGCCTGGTGCTCCGGCGGATGCACGAGCCGGCCCCGCCTGCCGGGTTCCTGGACCGGGCGGCCGGCTACCGGGCTGCGGTCACCATCCCGCGGCTCCTGGTCCTCGTGGCCGATCGGGCCTCTGGAGGAACGGGCGGCCTCTGAGAGCCGGGGAGGTGCCGTCTACGCTGGTCCTGTGGGCGATCTGTTGTTGATCACCGGCCTCTCGGGTGCTGGGCGAAGCGAGTTCTCCAAGGACCTGGAGGACCTCGGCTGGTTTGTCATCGACCGTCTTCCCCCGGACATCAGCGCCAAGGTGGCCGGGTTGGCCATGGGTGACGGTGGGGCCTGGGACCGGGTGGCCTTCGTGCTCCGGGCCGACACGGTGGGTGGCGAGACCCTGGGAGCGGTGGCGGAGCTCCGGTCTACCGGGGACCGGTTGCGCGTGGTCTTCCTGAACTGCTCTACGGAGGCCCTGGTGCGCCGTTACGAGAGCAGCCGGAGGCCCCACCCGTTTCCCGAGGACCGGGGTCTCGAGGAGGCCATTCGGGCCGAACGGGAGCTCATGGAGCCGGTTCGTGCCGCGGCCGACCTGGTACTGGACACCTCTGACATGAACGTGCACGAGCTCCGGGACCGGGTGTCGGCCCTCTACGGGGAGGTCGACGACCGGCCGATGCGGACCACCGTCACGTCATTCGGTTACAAGCACGGTCTGCCCCGCGACGCCGACCTGGTCTTCGATTGCCGATTTCTCCCCAACCCGCACTGGATCCCCGAACTCCGCCCGCTGTCCGGCCTAGACGATCCGGTCCGGGAGCACGTTCTAGGCCACCCGGTCACCCAGGAGTTCCTAGATCAACTGGAGGATCTACTGACCATGCTGCTTCCCGCCTACGTGACCGAGGGGAAGTCCTACCTCTCGGTGGCCCTCGGGTGCACCGGTGGCCGCCACCGGTCGGTGGCCGTGGCCGAGACGGTGGCCGAGATGCTTCGCGGTCGGGGATTCGACCCGGCGGTCAGCCACCGCGACGTCGACCGGTGAGTGTCCCGGGTCGGGTCTGCGCCTTAGGCGGCGGCCACGGCCTGGCCACCAGCCTGCGAGCCATCCGGACATACGCCCAGGAGATGACGGCGGTGGTGTCTATCGCCGACGATGGCGGATCCAGCGGCCGGATCCGGGCTGCGGCCGGTGGCCCGGCACCCGGGGACCTGAGGCGGTGTTTCGAGGCGTTAGGCGGCAGCTCGATGCTGACGGCCGAGATGGGGTGGCGCTTCGAGGGTGGGGAGTTGCAGGGCCACGCCCTCGGCAACCTCCTGATCGCTGGGCTGGCGGCCGCTTCGGGAGACCTGGTGGCAGCCCTCGACGAGGTGGGACGCCTGGTCGGGTCTGTGGGACGGGTGCTGCCGGCCACAAGCCGGCCGGTGGACCTGGTCGCCGATACCGGGGACTGGGAGGTCGAAGGCCAGGTGTCGGTTCACCGGGCGGCGGGAATCGTGGAGCTACGCCTCTCGCCGCCGGACGTACCGTCTCCGCCGGAAACCGTGGCGGCTATCGAGGCCGCTGACCAGGTAGTTCTGGGTCCGGGCTCGCTCTACACCAGTGTCTTAGCTTCCGTTCTGGCTCCCGACGTGGGCGAAGCTCTCGGTCGGCGCAGCGGGCCACTGGTGCTGGTGGCCAACCTCTCGGCCGACGTGGAGGGCCCGTGGGCGCTAGAGGACCAGGTCCGGATCCTCGCCGACCACGGGGTGCTCCCCGACATGGTTCTGGTCGACGACTCCCACGGTGAGGGCTCGGCGGGACCTGTGGCTCTCCGCCGGGCCGCCGTCGCCGTACTGGATGGGGAGTCCCATGACCCGCTCCTCCTGGGGAAGGCGTTGGCTGGATGTACCGCCGCGAACATGTGACCGTTTTCCACCATGGGAACCGTGTCGTGGGCCGTGTGAACGGCTAGCAATGTAGGGGTTCGGCGTTCCGACCGGAGGTCCGCCGGCCGTTCTTACCAATTAGCGACGCTCCCGTCGCAGGAGGCAGCACCTTCCATGACCGTCCGTGTGGGCATCAACGGATTCGGCCGGATCGGCCGTAACTTCTTCCGGGCCGCCAGGGCCCGGGGCGCTGACTTGGAGTTTGTCGCCGTTAACGACCTGGGCTCCATCGAGACCATGGCCTTTCTGCTCGGTAACGACTCGGTCCACGGTCGCCTCGATGCGAAAGTCCGGGCCACCCGGGACGGCATCGTGGTCGATGGCCAGAAGATTTTGGTCCTGTCGGAGCGCGACCCGGGGAACCTGTCCTGGGGTGACCTGGGTGTGGACGTGGTCGTCGAGTCAACAGGCTTCTTTACGGACCGGGACAAAGCCGCGCTCCACCTGGCCGGCGGGGCAAAGAAGGTCATCATTTCGGCTCCGTCGGGGGATTGCGACGCCACGTTCGTGGTCGGAGTGAACGACGACGACTACGACCCGGCGAAACACCACGTGGTCTCTAACGCCTCGTGCACCACCAACTGCTTCGTTCCCATGATCAAGGTCCTGGACGATGCCTTCGGGGTGGAGCAGGGCTTCATGACCACCACCCACGCCTACACCGGAGACCAGAGCCTCGTGGACGGTCCCCACAGTGACCTGCGTCGGGCCCGCGGGGCGGCGGTGAACATTGTTCCGACGTCGACGGGTGCCGCCCGGGCCACCAGCCTGGTCATGCCCAAGATGAAGGGGAAGCTAGATGGCATTTCGCTGCGGGTCCCGATCCCCGACGGCTCGATCACCGACTTCGTGGGCACGCTGAGGAAGAACGCCACCGTCGAGCAGGTCAACGCGGCGTTTGCCGCAGCGGCGAGGAGTGGCCCGCTAGCCAAGGTCCTCGACTACAGCGAGGAGCCGCTGGTCTCGGCCGACATCGTCGGCCGATCAGCCTCGTGCACCTTTGACGCCGGCCTGACTATGGCCGTGGGCAGGATGGTGAAGGTCTGCGGCTGGTACGACAACGAGATGGGTTACTCAACGCGCCTCGTCGACCTGGCAAAGATCGTCGGCACCCGCCGCACGAAGAAGGCCCGGGCCGGTAGGCGGCGGTAGCGGACTCCGCTCCGAGCGAAGATCGCCCATGGACCTTCCCCGACTAGAGGATCTCGGCGACCTGCAGGGACAGCGGGTGCTAGTCCGCTGCGACTTCAACGTGCCGATGGCTGACGGGGCCATCGTCGACGACCTACGGATTCGTGCAGCACTGCCGACCTTGCGGTACTTGGTCGACGCCGGAGCCCAGGTCACCGTCTGCTCGCACTTGGGACGCCCGAAAGGTGAACCGGACCCCGTCTACTCGATGGACTCGGTCCGGAAGCGCCTGGCGGATCTGGCCCCCGCAGTCAACCTGCTGGAGAACCTGCGGTTTGACCCCGGGGAGACATCTGACGACCCGTCGTTCACCGAGCGTCTCATCGAGGGCCAAGACGCCTATGTGAACGATGCCTTTGGGGCGTCGCACCGGGCCCACGCCTCGGTAGTTGGGCCGCCCCGCCACCTCCCGTCGGCTGCCGGACGCCTTCTGGCCCGCGAGGTCGAGGTCCTCGGGGGACTCCGCACCTCGGCCCGCCGACCCTTCGTGGGGATCATGGGCGGGGCCAAGGTAAGCGACAAACTCGGCGCGGTTGAGGCGCTTCTCGACGTGGTCGACGAGCTGATTGTGGGCGGAGGGATGTGCTTCACTTTCCTGGCCGCCCGAGGAGCGAGCGTGGGCTCGTCGCTCCTGGAGAAGGACATGGTCGAGACTTGCGCCCGACTCCTGGACTCCGGCGCCCCAATCCGCCTTCCGCTGGACATCACGGCCCTCGGACCGGGGGGCCGTGTCGGTGATCCGGACTCCGGTGGAGAGGTACGACAGGTCGGGACGTCGATGCCGGACGGATGGATGGGTCTGGACATCGGCCCCGGGTCGGCCGTCGAGTTCTGCGATCTGATCGCCGAAGCCCGGACCGTCCTGTGGAACGGTCCGATGGGAGTGTTTGAGGACGAGCGGTTCGCAGCTGGGACCAGGACTGTGGCCGAGGCGGTGGCCGACTGCCGGGGCTTTACCGTGGTCGGGGGCGGTGACAGCGTGGCGGCGGCCCGCCTCTTTGGCCTGGACGGACGCATGGACCACGTGTCGACCGGTGGTGGCGCGGCACTGGAATTGATCGAACGGGGCGACCTGCCGGGGCTGGCAGCCCTGCGCGGGGAGCGGTAGCGAGACAGGGGAGCAAACCATGACCAATCGCAAGCCGCTGATCAGCGGGAACTGGAAGATGCACCACAACCACTTTGAGGCCATCCAGATGGTTCAAAAGCTGTCGTACCTGCTGTCGGCCAACGACTACGACGCGGTGGACGTGTCGGTGCATCCGCCGTTCACCGACCTGCGGTCGGTCCAGACGGTGCTGGAGTCGGACGGGATACCGGTGGCCCTCGGTGCTCAGCACTGCCACTGGGAGGAGAGAGGGGCGTTCACCGGCGAGGTGTCACCGGCCATGCTCGCCAAGCTGAACGTGTCCCTGGTGGTCGTCGGCCACTCGGAACGCCGGGAACTGTTCGGTGAAACGGACGACGATGTGAAGCGTAAGGTCGAGGCGATCTTGGCCGCTGGGATGACGCCCATTATGTGCTGCGGCGAGACCCTCGAGGAACGGGAGGCCGGGCAGGCGAGAGCCAAGGTCGAACGGCAGGTGGTAGCCGGCTTGGCCGGGCTGAAGGCACCACAAGTGGCGGGCCTGGTGGTGGCATACGAGCCCATTTGGGCCATCGGGACCGGCCAGACGGCTACCCCCGAGGACGCCCAAGAGATGTGCGGGGCCATCCGGAGCGTGGTGCGCTCCCGGTGGGGGGTCGAGGCGGCTGACAGCATCCGTATCCAGTACGGCGGCTCAGTCAAACCGGTGAACGCTCCCGACCTGATGCGACAGTCCGACATCGACGGAGCGCTGGTTGGGGGGGCCTCGTTGGACGCCGACGAGTTCGCCCGGATCATCGCCTACCGGCTGGTCGGGTGACCGTCCGGCCACCGATAGCCTTCAGCCCATCATGTTCGTGATCGTCGCCATCGTTCAGGCTCTCTCGGGGCTCGGCCTCATCTTCCTCGTGCTGCTACACAGCGGGAAGGGCGGCGGCCTGTCCGACATGTTCGGTGGGGGTATCGGCGCCCAGACCGCCGGTTCGACTGTGGTTGAACAGAATCTGGACCGGATAACCGTACTCACGGCCCTGGTCTTCGCCTTCACTACGGTCACCCTGGGCCTCCTCTTCTAGCAGCCATCAGGTCCTGTCGGCCCTGCGGGGCACGGTAGAGCGACCGGTAGATTGGCCGCCGTTCCGGATTAGTCCGGAAACCACGTCGGAGTGGCGGAATTGGCAGACGCGCCAGCTTAAGGAGCTGGTGCCCGCAAGGGCGTGGGGGTTCAAGTCCCCCCTCCGACACGTAGAGATGCTCGTCAATGGGACCTCAAAAGGGCGGACCTCCACAGGGCGAACCTCGGCGGGGCGAACCTCGGCGGGGCGAACCTCTCCGGTACTTCGCCTTCTGACCTGAAGCCCTGAGACGGCTTGTCGCCTTCCCCCGGGGCCTGCTGGAATCGACATCGTCCGAGCAAACAGCACCTTCATCAGAGAGAAAGCAGGC
>JAKURX010000034.1 GCA_022451505.1 Acidimicrobiales bacterium
GGCCGGGCTTTCCCCCGGGGGGCTTTCCCTTTTTGGCTACCACCCCCCGGGCCCCCTTTCGGGCCAGGGCCAGCATGGGACAGGGTCGAACGTCGACCATCTCGTCCCTGCTCGGCGTGTGGGCCCTGTTCCTAGCATTCCTCCTCCTACAGGTCGGCAATGGTCTGCAGCGGATCCTCCTGCCCATCCGAGCCGAATCTGAGGGCTTTAGTGCCGGCTCGATGGGCGCAGTGATGGCCGTCCACTTCGCCGGCTACCTGCTAGGGGCCAAGGCCATTAGCCGTGCCCTTTCGGCGGTGGGCCACATCAGAGTGTTTGCGGCGCTGGTCTCTACCGCCTCGGCCACCGTCCTCATCAACGCTGTGCTCGTGCTGCCCGTTACGTGGGCTGCTGTGTACTTCGTTGGCGGAGCCTGTAACGCCGGCGTTTTGGTGGTCCTGGAGAGCTGGCTGAACGACCGAGCCACCAACGAGACACGGGGCAGCATCCTTGGCGCCTACATGATGGTCATGATGGGTGGGACGGCCGCCGGTCAGCTCCTACTGAACGTGGGCTCAGCTGACGGGTTCGAGCTCTTCGTACTGTCCTCAGTCCTCATCTCGCTCGCCGTCGTGCCGGTGACCCTCTCGGCCTCCACGACCGCTCCGGTCCCGAGCGACGAGAAGATGCCGCTACGCGACCTGTATCGGACCATCCCCTCGGCGGTCGTCGGCATCGTTCTCTGTTCGTTCGTTCAGGCGGCCTCCACTTCGATGGCTGCCGTGTTCGGCACCGAGTCGGGTATGGGCGCCGGCCGAATCACTTTGTTCACCTCGGCGGCCGTAATCGGGGCCATCACCCTCCAGATCCCACTGGGCATGCTTTCGGACCGGTATCCCCGCCGGGCCGTGATTCTGGTCGTGGCCACCACGTCGTGTGGGCTGGCCTGTATCGGTGCCCTGGTTCCGGCGACCAGCGTGGTCCTCCTGATCGTCAACCTGGTCTTCGGAGCCTTCGTATTCCCTCTCTACGGGCAGTTCGTGGCCCTGGCCAACGATTGGGTACCCGCCGAGAAGCGGGTGGCGGCCGCGTCGACCCTCGTGCTGGCGTCCAGTTTCGGCGCCATGGCCGCGCCAATGATCATTGGAATGGCTGTGCAGGCCTTCGGACCTTCTGCCTACTTCTGGTCGTTGGCTACCTGCTTGGCCGTCCTGGTCCTGTATCTCTCGTACCGGGTCCGGATCCGGCAGGCCGTACCCGTCGAGCACCAATCAACGTTCCAGCCCATCCTGGCCCGGTCGGGGGAGATTGCCCACTCGGTCAGCAAGTGGGTCCTCCATCCGCTAGCCGGGTGGCATCACCACCTGGACAAGCACGACTGCGAGGTCGACGAGCGGCACCCCAGTCACCACACGTGGCCGACAGACGGTTCAGAGGGCTGACCAGACACGACGTCCCCTGGTCAGTGAATTCGTTCCCAGCGCTCCACTCGGGCACCGGTCAGTTCGGCCATCGGCCCGTCGCCGCCCAGGAACCAGACAATGCAGCCCGCTGCGCCCTCGACATTTGTCCACCGGGTAGCGGCCTCACCCGGCGGTTCGACGTCCTTCGGGTCCGTTACCTGCCAAAACGTGTCGTCAAGGGACCAGCCGACCGGGAGGTCTTCCACGCTGTCCCACCGTTCGAAGGTGTCCTCGCCGACCGTCAGGGCTGCCGCAGCGTTGTTGACCGGGCCGTAGGCGGACAAGGTCTGGAGGTAGTCCTTCTCGGCTAGGAACCAGTCGTGGTCGTCGTAGGTGGTCGTGGCCAGAATTGCCCCCAGCCGGTCGCTGTCAGCGAGCCGCCACCCAGCCATGTCCATGCTGGTATGGGCGTCGATCCACTCCAGTTGTCGGACAAACGCGGCGCTCCCCTCCGTCAACCGGTGTGGATCGACCCACCGCCTCCGTTGGAAAAGCTGCATGGGTGGAATCTTGCGCTCAGACGATGTGGCGCAAGACGCCGGTCTCGATGGTCTCCGGACGTCCGATATCAGCAGAGGCCGCTAGGCGTTCAGCGAAGCCACTGTCGGCGCCCACGGCGATAGAGGCTGTTTGCTGGGCGGAGACGGAGTCGTACCCGGTGATCAGGCCGATCCCGTTGGGGTAGCCCCACTGGCATGCGGACACGGTCGTTGTGGCTCCGGTGATCCCTGACGAGAAATCGGCCATACCCGTGGCGAACTCGATGGCCGCCATTAGCTGGGAGGGCGCGGCCTGCCAGCGAATGTACGTGAGGACGTTAGGGAGGGCGCCCATCTCACCGGCCACGTGGAAGATCTGCCACAAGGTGTCCTCGGGGTTTCCGGCCATACAGGGACCTACAGCATCGACCTTTGCCCGGAAGGCTTCGTCCTGAACGCCTCGCTCCGCCATCTCATCGGCGAACGGGCCGAAGTCTTCGCAGCGGGCCGAAATACCCACCCTCCCGAAGGTTCCTAGGACGGGAGCCCAGAGGGCGAACTCGTAATCGGACACCGAATTGACGTGCGTGACGGCGTCCACCATCCCGGCCATACCGGCGTTGAGCGAGTCGGGGCTGATGGTCAATTGTCTGTTCCAGAGGAGCATGGGGTTTCCGCCTTTCGTCGCCGCCGGCCGTTCCGACGAACGGACTACGGTCCCACGGGCCCTAGAGCCGGTCAACCGGCTAGCGAGGCCAAGATTTCAGCAACCGGCCTAAACCAATCCCAGGATCCCCAACGCCCGTTGTACTGCCTCGTCACCAGCTAGGTCCTCGTCCCGCTCCACCTGGGCGAGCATGGTCCGCCGGCGCAGGAAGTCCTCTGGTTCGAGGATCCGCTCGTGGTCGGCCATGACTCGAACCTCGGCCTCGGTTAGGGGCACCAGTCCACCCATTGGTTCGCCCAGCGACCGATCCTCGTCGATCAGGTCGAGCGTCGGGAAGGCTCGCATACCCTGGCGGCGCCAAAGGTCTTCGGCCACTCGCTGGTTCAGCCCAAGACCGGACGCCCGCTCGTTGAACCGTCGTCGGGCTGTACGACCAGGCTCGCCGTACCACCGTGCTACCGGCGTGCGGGCCTCCAGGCCGCAGTCCCCTGCCGCCTCGACGACTTCGTCACCCACGTTGAGACAGTCGGACAGTTTTCCACCCAGGATCGATATCACACCAAGGGTCCGGTCGACTTCCACGGCGTGCCGCCGCGACAGTTCAGTCCAGTCCCGCCCCTCCGCCGATCCACCGGGCTCCACGGCGAGGGAACGGACTCCGCAGCGGTCGGCAATCACGTCGGCGGCAGTTAGCGGACGCGGCAGGTCGATCCGGGCGTTGATCTGCTCCAGCAGGAACGACCGGTCCTCTCCAGTCACCGACACGTCGGGATCCTCGACAGGGGTATCCGTCGTCCCGATAACCGAACGCTCCCCCATCGGAAGCACATAGAACAACCTCTCGCCATCGTCGAAAAACGCCAAGATCCGTCCCGAGTCAGTGATCCGAGGTACCACCAGGTGGATGCCCTTGGAAAACACCAGGCGGTGGTCGGTGGCTGTCCCGGTCAGGTGCCCTACGTCGGGCACGTAGGGACCGGCTGCGTTGACGACGAGAGTCGCCGAGCACTGGAAGGACCGATCGGCCAAGACGTCGTGCAGGCCCACCCGCCAGCCACCCACCCCTGTTTCGGCGGCCACCACATCAACCCGGTTGGCAATAACCGCCCCGTACCGCACGGCCTGCAACGCCATCTCCGAGACGAAACGGGCGTCGTTGTCTACCAAGAGATAATCGGAATACTCGATGCCCCCCCGCACCATCGAAGTATCAACCGACGGCTCTAAGCGTTCGATGCTGGCCGTCGGCCGATGGCGGGGGGGCTGGGTGGCCATACGCCCCAGACCCCAGTAGGTCACAGCCCCCAACGAAGCAAACCAGGGCGGGAAGGGCGCCCCGTGGTCCAGGGCAGCCAGGAAGCGGGTCTCGGCCAGACGGGTCGGAAAGGCCCGGGCAAGTCGATTGCGGGAGTCGCAGAGCCCGGCCACCAAGCGCAGGTCGCGGCTCTCCAGGTATTTGAAACCGCCCCAGACCATGCATGACGACTCTTGGCTGGTGCCGGAGCCGAAGTCGTGGCGTTCCACAAGGGCCACCCGCAGGCCGTGAGCCGACAGGGCTAGGGCCGAGACGGCCCCGTTAATGCCACCGCCCACCACGAGGGCGTCAAAAGTGCCTCCGTCGAGAGCGTCCAGCGCCTCAGCCCGCCGGTCCGGTGGCCGTTCCACACACCCGTTGTAGCCGGTCCACCTCTCGTGCACACCCCCGGGAGGTACGTACATCCCTCCATACCAATCGACGGTTAGGGCGCTCGCAGTATCCGGGCCTTGCCGAAGATGGTGCCGTACACCAGCCGGCCGTCCTCGTCGAGGTGAACGCCCCCGCCCAGCGAGTTGTAGCGGGAGTCCCCCATCACCCAGTGACCCCGAGATACACCCGTCGACCAGGACAACGCCTCGATGGTCCACTTTCCATTTCGGGTTCCACACGTGTAGACGGTGTCGGCGTCCTGGCTCACGTAGGGCACTGAGTTGGGGGAACTGACGTCAGTGGCCACCCACGCCTCCATCAGGGTCTGGGTCGACGGGTCCCACTCGTACTTGTGGAGGCCGTACGGAGTGAACCGCTCGTGATGTCCCAAGAAAAAACACAACAGGCGGGCTCCCCGAGCCGGCAGCCAGTCGGGAAGGGAACCCGGTTCGTTATTGACCGTCATGGCCCCATAGCCCGACACGGTGATCGACTGCTCGGTCTGGATGGCGGCGCGGGTCAGGTCACCCATATGGGCCGCTCCCAGGCCAGCAATCCGTCGAGACGGGGCCCCGGGGAGCTGCTCCCAGTCCTCGGGGATTCTGTCCCGCCAAAACAGGGTGATGTTGACCACCTCGTCGCCATCGCCGATGACCACGAAGCGGTCTTCGTCGGGTTCGAACCCCATGAGCGACGGCGTTGTTCCTGAGCCCCGGCCGGTTTCGTTTCGGTAGCGAGCCCTCCACGCACCGTCGGCCTCGTCTAACGAGAAACGCTCGCCGGTCCACACCACCCGGTGGGTGTGGTCCACCGAGCTGACGTAAACGCCCCCCGTCTCGTCGCAGCACATGCTGGTACGTACCCAGCCGTATCCCGTATTCCCCCGCTCGGCCTCCATTCGGGCGCAATGGTCGGCTGCCTCCTTGTCCGCTCCAGGTAGTCGGACGGCCACGTGGTCAGAGAAGTCCCGAGCCAGGCTGACCAACCACCCGTGGTCAGTGGACAGCACCAGGCGACCGTCGGGGGTCATGTTGACACCGACGAACAACCCCTCGACCTCTGCTGGTTTGGTCCACCGTGCGACCTCCACAAGTGGCGAACAACGATCCGTCGGGTCTACCTCGGCGTAGGCCACAGCACCCGTCTTGCACCCCAGGAACAGGGTGTGGTTCGCATCTAGGAGGGAGTACACCCCGTCGAGACCGGTCAGGAACCGGGTGGCCAGGTCGACGGCGTGGAGGACTGCCTCGTCGCCCTCCAGGTCGTCGAGGCCCGCCACGCCAGCCTCCCAGTCCGTCATTGTGCTGGACTCCGGGCCAGGTAGATCCAGGGTGGCTAGGACCTCCAGGGTTTCGTAATCCAGCTTGACCAGCCGTTCGCGGCCATTGCTCCAAATTGTGCGCTTCCCGTCGGGGTACGGGCCGGAAATCAAACCGCCGAAGTGACCGGGACCAAGCCACGTGAACTGCCTCTCTTCGTCGGCCAAATCGACGGCACCGTCGGGAATGGCCCCAGCTATCTCTGTGCAGTCCTGCTGGTCACACCGGCCGTGGGCGATCGGGTTCTCGCTGGCGGCCAGAAACGGGTTGCGATAGCCGACGGTCACGGCCCCAGAGTAGATTTCGTTACGCGCCTTGTTGCGAATTTCTATCCCGAACGCGGCCGGCGGTCGATCGACCAACCGGCCCGACATGCAGCACCCGAGGAGATCAACCGTGCCCTTCGCCGACGTGAACGGCCAGACCATCCACTACCTGGACACCGGTGGCGACGGGCCGGCCATCGTGCTGAGCCACGGCTTCAGCATGGGTCATGAGATGTGGGTGCATCAGATTGGTCCTCTCACCGGCTCCGGATGGCGGGTCGTGACCTACGACGAGCGGGGCTGGGGCCAGACCACCCACACCGAGCCCTTCGACTACTGGGACCTGGCCGCTGACGTGGTCGGGCTGATGGACCACCTTGGCATTGATCGTGCGGTGCTCGGCGGTATGTCCCAGGGCGGTTTCCTGACGCTGCGGGCCGCCCTCACCGCCCCCGCCCGGGTCCGGGCCATGGTGCTAGTCGACACCGAGGCCGAAGCTCTCTCCGTCGAGGATCGGGCGCAGTACCAGGGACTCTTCGACGCCGCGGGCGCCCTGGGGCTTTCCGGTGAGATCGGTGATGCCCTCCAGATGGTCTTGTTCGCCCCTGGCTACGCCGACGCCCGTTACTGGCGGGGCAAGTGGACCTCCAAGCCGATCGCCGCCTGGGTGGGGGCCAAGGATTGCCTTTTCGAACGCGACTCGATCGTCGACCGCCTTGGTGAGATCACCTGTCCGAGCATCGTCTTCCACGGCGACGCCGACATGGCCATTCCTCTGGAAAGGGGGCGTCTCGTCTCGGAATCACTCTCGGGGCCGTCAACCTTCGTGGTGGTTCCCGGCGCCGGCCATACCAGCAACCTCGAGGCGCCAGACGTAGTCAACCCTGCCATGCTGGACTTCCTGGCCGGCTTGGACTGACCGGCGAGCACGTGGCCGAGGTTTAGGTGCCCAGTAGGGGCCGGAAGCCTGTAATCGTGACTCGTTCGAATAGGCCCGCCTCGGCGTAGGGATCCCCGGCCGCGAACTCCTCGGCTGCTTCGCGGGTATCGACGTCAAGGACGATAAGAGAACCGACCATCTGGCCGTCATCGTCCAGGAGGGGCCCGCCGAACGTCACCGCGAAGCCGGCCAAGTACGCCAGGTGGTCCGGTCGGGTCTGGGCCCTCAGGTCGCCGGCTTCCGGGCGGTCAAGGGCGTGGATCACGTAGTGCATGCCTCGGCAGGATCGTCGCGCCGCTGCTGGTCCGCCAACCCCTGAGTGGTGGCAGGTCGAACTCGACCAGCTCCTCGTACGCGCTTTCCTCCCGTTGCCGAATCGGGCCGTCACGCCTCTCCAGCTGTCGGATAGTCGACGTAGCCGGCGGGCCCTGGGGTGTAAAGGGTGCGACGATCGAAGCGAGCCAGCGGCAGGCCATCAGCGAAGCGCTCAACCAGGTCGGGGTTGGCCAGGAAGTACCGCGCGAACGACACGGCGTCACACCGTCCGTCGGTGATGGCATCTTCGGCCTCTCGGGCGTCGAAGGAGTCGTTGGCGACTAGTGCCCCGTCGTGGTGGTCGCGGGCCAGTGCCAGGTTGTCCAGGTGCGCTCCCGCCAGACGGATGACGTGCAGGTAGGCGAGGCCCATGGGACGTATCTCCTCCAGAAGTGCCCGGAAGGTGTCCTCGACGTCGGAAGGCCCGTGATCTTGAAGGTCGTTGAAGGGGTTCCCCGGGCAGATGCGGAGGCCGATTCGGTCGGCCCCCACCTCGTCGGCCATGGCGTGTAACGCTTCAACGACGAACCGGATCCGATTCTGAACTGGCCCGCCGTAGGCGTCGGTTCTCCGGTTTGTTCCCGTGCACAGGAACTGGGCCGGCAGGTAGCCACTCGTCCCGTGCAGTTCGACGCCATCGAATCCGGCTTCGACAGCCAGGGCGGCGAATCGCCGGTATTCCGCCACCACTCCAGGAACCTCGTATTCCGTCAGTTCCCGTGGTTGGTCGAAGGGCTGCAGGCCGTTGGCGTCCGTGTACATCTCCCCTGCGGCACGGACGGCTGACGGATCCACAGTCTCGGCGCCCGGGGCCTTGTTGTCCTTATGGGCAATTCGTCCGCAGTGCATGGCTTGGGCGACGATCAACCCGCCGCGCTGGTGTACGGCACTGGTTACTGGCCGCCACCCGTCGGCCCGTTCCGGCGAGTCCAGGACCGGCGTACGGCAATAGCCCTTGCCGTCTTCGCTCGGGGCGATTCCCTCGGTCACGATTAGTCCTGCCGAAGCCCGCTGCCCGTAATACGCGGCCATCAGGTCGGTCACTGCGCCTTTCTCGGTGGATCGTGAGCGGGTCATGGGCGCCATGACGATCCGGTTCTGGAGCTTCAGGGTTCCCAACGACGTCGGAGAGAAGAGGCTCACCATTCGAGGCAACCTAGGTCGAGGTTTCGCCGACCACGGCCACCAGCCAGAGCAGGCCGAGGGTCATGACTAGGGCCAGGCCAACCGCTGCGCCATCCAGGCTGCCGAGGCTGGCCACTACCGCCACAACCAGCGGTCCGAGCACCCGACCGCCGTCGGTGAGCAGCGCGACCGCCGAGAGGAACGACGCTGTTCCCTCCTCGGGAGCTAGGTCGCTACTCAGGGTGAACAGGGAGCCGGCGCTGAGACCGTTCCCGAGGCCCATCACCAACCCCGAAAACAAAACCCCTGTCGCCGAGTCCACCACCAGCAGGCTGAGGAGGCCGAGCGCGAGTAATGCGTAGGCCGGCACTATGGCCGCTAGGCGCCCCAGGCGGTCCATGATGTAGCCCGACAGCGGGAAGAGGATCAGGTCCGCGCTGTAGCCGGCAGCCACCAGGATCCCGATGGTCGACGGTCGAAGGTCTAAGGCAACCCCCACCAGGGGAAGTAACACCATCCGACCCTCACGCGTCGTCATAGCGGCCATCCCGAAGAGGCCTGCGTGTAGTAGACGCCTCCGGTTCGTCCTCACCACCTCCAACAGGTCCGGACCTCCGGTGCCGATCGGAGCAACCTCTCTTTCCGGCTTGAGGGCCCCAGGCAGAACCGCCGGAATGCCTATCGCTGCTCCTAGGCCGGCGGCCGCAAAGGTCCAGCGGGCCCCCGCCACATCGACGAGGGTGCCGCCAACGATGGTTCCGAGTAGAACTGAGAACCGCATTGTCCCGCCCATCAGCGACATAGCTCGCCCCCGGAGCAGGAGTGGAATCCGGCGGGTCAGGTCAGCTTGGCGCGACAGCATCACGCCGAGCGCGCCGGCCCCGAACACAAAGTGGCCGAGTCCCAAAACGACGACCGTTCCGCTGGCCGTCATGACGGCCGCTGAACCCACCATGGCCACGAGTGACCCCGCCCCCACTCTGGCCGGACCCCACCGATCAGTGGCCCAACCTACGGGTAGCGCCCCGGTAGCAGCTCCCGCACCCCCGGCACCGGCCACGATGCTGGCCACGGCGTACCCGTGGCCATCCCCAACCAGGATGATTGGCAATGCGACCAGGAGGAGGCTCATGCCGAGGCTGGCCGACATCCAGGGCCCGTAGATCGGCCAAACGTAAGGTGTCAGCGCTCGGAAGCCCATCTGCGCCGAAGGCTAGGCGGGGCACCGCCTTCACCAGCGCTTAGACCCTCCCGTAATATCGGGACGAAACCCGGGAGGCCTCGATGGCACAACTCGAACTGGTGCTCAACGACCTGGACTTCGGCGAGGGACCTCGCTGGCACGACGGCCGCCTTTGGTACAGCGACTTCTACCAGCACCGCGTCTACGCCGTGTCACCGGACGGCGAACGCGAAACCGTGCTCGACCTGGGCGGCGAGCAACCCTCTGGGCTCGGGTGGATGCCTGACGGCTCCCTGCTTGTTGTAGCCATGGTCGCCAGACAGGTTCTCCGTGTAGTGGATGGCGAGGTGAACATCCACGCTGACCTTTCTGGAGTGGCCACCTGGCACTGCAACGACATGGTGGTCGCGGCTGACGGCACCGCCTACGTGGGGAACTTCGGCTGGGACATCGAGACCGACTCTGGCCACCCACAGGCAGCAACCCTGGCCGTGGTGCGACCGGATGGCACCGTGGATGTCGGGCCCGGTGACCTGCTGTTCCCCAACGGTTCTGTCATCACCCCCGATGGTCGGACCCTGGTTGTGGGCGAAACATTCGGTCGGCGCTACACCGCCTTCAACCTTGACAGAAACGGAACACCGGGCCCGGGCCGTGAGTGGGCACCCCTCCCCCAGTCGGCACCCGACGGCTGCACGATGGACGAAGCGAGTGGAATCTGGTTCGCTGACGTGGCCACCTCTGGAGTGCTCCGGGTGTTGGAGGGTGGCGAGATCACCCACCGCATCGAGACTCCACAGCAGGCTTTCGCCTGCACCCTCGGTGGTGACGACGGGCGGACCCTGTACATCCTCACCGCTCCAGGTGCCGGCTCGGTTCGCGCGGACACCGGCGACGGCTGTATCTGGGCCACGCGTGTGGACGATCCCCATGCAGGCCGACCCTGAGGATCCCGGTGCTTGAGCCCCGAAATCGGGCTCTCGATAGTCCGCCTTACCTGATCGATGACCGATCGATTAATCGGTGATGGCTTCAGTCTCGGCCAGGCGCACCAGGGGTATCACCCGGTCCGTCTTTGTCTGGTAGTCGGCATAAAACGCCCGATCCTCCACGAGGGCCGCCCACAGGGCGTCACGGGTTGGCCCTGCATCGAGGACCTCGTGCTCAGACCAGAACATGCCGCCCTGGACCCTGACTTTCACCCGGGGATTGGCCTCCCGGTCCCGTAGGTTCAGGACCCACGCCGGGTCATTCGTCGCCCCGGCAAACGATCCGACCACGATCCGATGCCCGTCGGCATCTCGCCAGAACGGTAGAGCCACCTTGTGTTCGTTGCCCGATCGTCGACCGACGGTGTGTAACAGCACATGGTGCATGCCCACCACGCACCACACGGCATCGTCATCGGAGGCCTCCATCCCCATGATGTGCGCCTTCGTGATCTCGATAATCTCTGCATGGGTGGGGGTCTCCCACTCCATAACGACCTTCTGGCTCTCGGCTTCGTCGCTCATGGGGCGGACCGTAGTCTCGGTCTGACCCCCAGACCGGGTCCGGTCCCCGAGCCCGCTTCGGCAGACTGCCGCCCCACGCAGGATGATCACGGTGACTGAAGGGCCAGCCATGGGTCGACGACCGAACGTCATTCTCATCAACTGCGACGATCTGGGTTACGGCGACCTGTCGTGCTACGGCTCAACGCAGCACGAGACCCCGGTCCTGGACTGCATGGCCTCTGAGGGGGCCCGCCTCACTAACTTCTACATGGCGTCACCGGTCTGCTCGCCGTCACGAGCCGCGATGCTTACCGGTAGTTATCCGCTTCGGGTTGGCTTCGGCGGGCGGAGCATCGACAACGCTCCCGTCTTGTTCCCCGGCCAGGCTCAGGGCCTGCACCCTGACGAGATCACCATCGCCCGGCTCCTCAGCGACGCTGGGTATGCCACCCGGCTGGTCGGAAAGTGGCACTGCGGAGACCAACCGGAGTTCCTGCCTACCCGCCATGGTTTCGATGGATGGTTTGGTCTCCCCTACAGCAACGACATGGGTCGGCAGGCCTTGCCGCCGGAGGGGCAGTCCTACCGCGACATCATGGAGCAACTAGGAACGCCGGTGCCCAACGACGCCCCGATGCTGGCTGACCGCCCGCCCCTACCCCTTATGCGGGACGACGAGGTAGTAGCCGAGCAGCCCGACCAGGCTGCCCTTACCGAGGCATACGTCGCCGACGCGGTGGAGTTCCTACGCTCGCATCGGGACCGGCCGTTCTTCCTCTACCTGGCACACCTCTACGTGCACCTGCCGATCTACGTCCGGGATCGCTTCGTCCGACAGTCAACTAATGGCCGTTACGGGGCGGCGGTGCAATGTATTGATTGGTCAACCGGGGCACTCCTTGCCGAGATCCGAGCTCTGGGCCTGGACGAGGACACGGTGGTCGTCTTCACCAGTGACAACGGTGCCCTGATTCGCGACGGCGGCGGAAGCAACGGTGCGCTCCGGGCCTCCAAGGGCACAACGTGGGAGGGCGGTCAGCGGGTGCCGTGCATCGTCCGGTGGCCGGGAAGGGTCCCGGCTGGGCAGACGGTCCCCGAGGTCGTCAACGCCATGGATCTCTATCCCACAATCGCCGGGTGGTGTGGCGTCGACGTCCCCGGCGACCGGACTCTGGACGGGCGAGACATCAGCACCCTCCTGGAGGGTGGCGACGCTCCGCCCGAGGCCCCGTTCTTCTACATCCTTGGCGGCAACGTGGAGGCCGTGAGAAAGGGTCGCTGGAAGCTTCATGTCCGGAAGTGGAACGTGGAACGGGTGCGGCTCTACGACCTGGAGGCGGATATCGGCGAGCGAAATGACGTGGTCGAGGAATACCCCGCTGTGGTTGCCGAGCTCTTGGCCCTCGTCGAGGCGGCCAAGGACGAACTCGGCGACGACGCCTCAGACACCCTTGGCTCCGACGTCCGCCCGGTGGGTCAGGTAACTGATCCCGTCACCCTCACCTCCTACGACCCTGGCACCCCTTACTTCATGGCCGAATACGACCTGACCGAACGGGGTTGACCCCTGCCGGAAATGGAGGAAATTGCGTGACCACTGTCCTGATCCACGGCAACCCGGAAACTGACGCCATCTGGACTGATCTGGTCGGCGAGCTCACCGACCGCAGTGTCACTGACCTGGTGCTGCTTTCACCGCCCGGGTTCGGCGCATCAATACCGGACGGGTGGGGAGCCACCCAGCTCGAATACCGGGACTGGCTGATCGCCGAGCTGGAGGATCTGACCTCCGGTGGCAACCCGATCGACCTGGTTGGCCATGACTGGGGCGCCGGCCACGTGTTTGGCGTCCTGGGCACCCGGCCTGACCTGGTCCACTCGTGGGCGTGTGACTGCACGGGCCTTGTACACCCCGACTACCAGTGGCACGACCTAGCCCAGCTCTGGCAAACCCCCGACGTTGGTGAACAGGTACTGGACGGCATGGGTGCCGTCTCACGCGAGGACTGGATCGCCAACATGGGCGACAACGGCGTAACCGAGGCGGCGGCCGCGGACATGGCCGACGCGCTCGAGGCCATGACCGACTGCATCCTCCCGCTCTACCGGTCGGGCGCCCAGCCGGCAATGATCGAGTTGGGCGAGATCCTGGCCGCCACCGACCTCCCACCCGGGCTGGCCTTGGACCCGACCGAGGACCCCTATGTCGGGCCGCCGGGTCGGGCCGCCGAGATGGCCGACCGCCTGGGCGCCTGCCATGCTCCGATGGATGGTGCTGGCCACTGGTGGATGATGGAGCGTCCCGAGGAGGCCGCTGATCTGCTCGTGGGCTTCTGGGCCTCACTGTGATCGGCAACACCGTCCCACGCGTTGGCCCCGCCGACATCCGGGCGGGATGATGGGTCCTGTCTGATTTCGGTCGAACGGAGCACGTCCACCATGCAGGGCCTTATCCAAGAGGGCAACGGCGAGGAGCACGTCCGGCTATCCGACGCCCTTGAGCATGCGGCGGACCTCGAGCCGCGGCAGGTCCGCGTCGAGATCCGGGCGGCCGGTGTCTGCGGGAGTGACCTCAGTTGCGTGCAGGGCAAGTACTACATGCCCACCCCGCTGGTTCCCGGGCACGAGGCAGCCGGCGTCGTTGTGGAGGTCGGATCGGCCGCCACCTATTGCTCGGTGGGTGACCACGTGGTGCTGTCCACGTTTGGGAACTGTGGACACTGTCCGACCTGCGAGGGCGGAGATCCGGGTAACTGCGGCTTCGGTGGTCTCCGTCATACCCACGTCGAGGGCGATCAGGCCCTGTGGGGGTTCGCCAACCTGGGCGCCTTTGCCCAGGAGACCATCGTCCACGAGAACCAAGCCGTCCCTATCCCCGCTGAGGTTCCCCTCACCTCGGCTGCCCTCATTGGGTGCGGTGTAATGACCGGGGCTGGGGCGGTTTTCAACCGGGCTCGGGTGGCCGTCGGCGACCGGGTCGCGGTCATCGGTGCTGGGGGCGTCGGTCTAAACGTCATCCAGGCTGCCCGGCTCAGTGGCGCCTCCCAGGTCATCGCTATCGACCGGGCGCCCTCCAAGGAGCGGATGGCCACTGAGTTCGGAGCCACCGACTTCCTGTTGGCTGATAGCGACGACTTTGACGCGGTGACCGCCGTGCAACAGGTCAGCGGCGGCGGCGTGGACCACGCCTTCGAGGTGGTGGGTAGTACCAAGCTTTTGGCCGACGCCATCTCCATGGCCCGAGCCGGCGGAAACGTGTGTGCCGTAGGGGTACCCGACCTCACGGCCACTGTTACCTACCCGTTCCAGGCCCTTCACCAGAACAAGAACCTGTTGGGTATCCGGGCCGGGGGCGGTAAGCCCCGGCGAGATTTCCCGCTCCTAGCCGACCTGTACCTCCGGGGGATGCTTCGGCTGGATGAGTTGGTCTCCCATACTGCTGGCCTTGACGGCCTTCAGGAGGCGTTTGACTCCCTAAAGGCAGGCGCTGAGGCCCGAACCGTCCTGCTCCCCCACGGCTGACTCGTCCCGGGTTCAACCGCACACCAGCAATAACACGAGAGGTGATCAGCGTGCCCCGAGTTGACTTGGACGGCAGTTCCTCTGTCGTCACCGGCGGAGCGTCCGGTATCGGCGAGGCCAGTGCCCGTCAACTGGCAGCCGCTGGAAGCCGGGTCGTCGTTGCCGACCTCAACGAGGAGCGTGGCCAGGCCGTGGCCTCCGAGTTAGGTGGCCTGTTTGTTCGGTGCGATGTCACCAGCACCGACGATGCCGACGCTGCGGTGGCCGCTGCCTCCGAGATGGGCCCGCTCAGGGCGCTCGTCAACTCGGCGGGTCTCGGATATGCGGCGCGGACTATCTCCCGCGACAACGAGCCGATGGACCTAGCTCGGTTTGAGTTCGTGGTCCGAGTCAACCTGGTTGGCTCGTTCAACGTGCTCAGCCGGGCCGCCGGTGCCATGGCGGCGACTGAGCCGCTGGATGAAGACGGACAACGAGGTGCGGTGGTGAATATGGCTTCTGCTGCGGCCTTCGACGGCCAGATCGGACAGGCCGCCTACTCAGCCTCCAAGGGCGGCATCGTGGGCATGACGCTTCCCATCGCCCGGGACCTGTCGGCTGTCGGTGTACGGGTTAACACCATCGCTCCTGGCCTCATCGACACCCCCATCTATGGCGAGGGCGAACAGAGCGAAGCCTTTAAGGCTCACCTGGGCCAGTCGGTGCTGTTCCCGAAACGGCTGGGTTCCTCCGAGGAACTGGCCTTTATGGTCATGGACTTGCTTACCAATCCGTACATGAACGGTGAAGTCATCCGGGTCGACGGGGGCATCCGGATGCCCCCCAAGTAGGCCGACCGGAGATGGGCGGCAATGGGGAGTCGGCGGTGCTCACTGAGCGCCGGGGTCGGGTGATGGTCATCACGCTGAATCGACCCGAAGCCATGAACGCCATCAACGGAGCCCTGTCCGAGGGCCTGCGGTCCGCCGTGGAGGATCTCGACAGTGATTCTGGGCTCACGGCCGGTGTCCTAACCGGTGCCGGAAAGGGCTTCTGCTCCGGCATGGACCTCAAGGCGTTCTCGCGGGGTGAGGACATCGGGCCGATGTTGGAGTTCGTGCAAAACGGCGCAACTAAACCACTTGTTGGGGCGATTGAGGGCTTCGCCCTTGCTGGAGGGCTGGAACTGGCCCTGTCGTGCGACCTGCTGGTGGCTGCCCGTGGGGCCAAGTTAGGCATCCCGGAGGTTGGGGTGGGCCTGTTTGCCGCAGGAGCTGGCCTGTTCCGGCTGCCCGGTCGTGTCGGCTACGGCACGGCCATGGAGATGGCCATTACCGGAGATCCGATCACCGCCGAGGAAGCTGCCGACCACGGTCTGGTATCCCGGCTGACTGAGCCCGGTGGTGCGCTCGGTGAGGCCCTCGCTCTGGCCGAGCGGATTGCCCGGAATGCTCCGCTAGCTGTAGCCGCCTCCAAGCAGCTCATCCGGGCTACCCAGGGCGCCACCGAAGAGGAACTGTGGAAGATGCAGCGCCCCCACATGGCGACTGTCTGGAAGTCCGACGACGCCAAGGAGGGGCCCCGGGCTTTCGCCGAGAAGCGTCCCCCGGAGTGGACCGGGACCTAAACGGCGCCGACTGCCCGTCAGGCCGCTGCCGGCTCTCGGCTCAACTGCCGGCGGTTCCCGGGAGGAGCATGGCCAGTTGTCGGGAGCGGGCCACCAGGGACCCGTTGGCGTCCCAGATGCACCCATCTTCGATCATCCGGCCGTCGTGCAGGTCCTCGGTGGTGAACCGGCCCATCATCCATCCAGGACTGGGGCGGCGTCTCACGTGGACGGTCAGCTCGATGGTGGGAACCCAGCCCACCCGTCCGAGCCTGGAGAAGATCGACGGGGCGAAGGCGTCGGAGAACAGTACGGCGCCCAGGGCATCGGGGGGACGTTCGTCGGCGAAACGGATCCAACCAACTACCTCGGCTTTGTTCGAGCCCCCAGCGGTCGACATCGCGGGGTGTACTCGGAGGTCAACCCGGCTGGAGATGAACAGGCGGACGCCCTGCTCCAGTCCGTCGCGTTCAACGCACTCGGCCAGGGGCGGCATGCTGGGTGGAGGAAGGGTGATCTCGTGCTCGTGGCCCGACGTGTCCGACAGGTCGCCTAGGGCGGCCACCACTTCGATCCGGGGCCGTCCGTCCTGAGAGAGCGTGGCCCTCCCCGTGGTGACCGATCGTCCGGAGCGGAGTAGCTCGGTGGTCACCTCGCCAGGCTGTCCTCCGGAACCGGGGCGAAGGAAATGGGTGGTGACCGAGACCGGGTCCTGGTGGGGTCCTATTTGGCGCAGGGCCTGGATGGCGATGGCTGTCAGGTAGCCGCCGTTTGGGTTATCGCCGATGTTCCACGACCCGCTGACCTGGGCGGCAAATCGTCCCTCTCCGACAGG
>JAKURX010000035.1 GCA_022451505.1 Acidimicrobiales bacterium
GAACCCCGCCGCCGCCCTCCTGGCCGGCGCCGCCGACCCCGCCGGGGGAACGCCCCCTCAGGCGGCGCCCCCACGAGGGGGCCGGCGCGCCCCCGCCGCGGCCTCCGGCTGTGGCCGGTGGCCGGTGCCCTGACCGCCTACACACTGTTTGCCGGCCGCAAGGTCGGCTTTGACGCCTCCACGTTCTGGAACGTTTGGTCGAACCCCCTGTGGGAGAAGTTCTGGCCCGTCCCGTGGGACTGGGTGCTGGATCGGCACAACGTTCTGGACCCCCTGGTCGAAACCCTCCAGATCGCTGTGGTCTCCACTCTCATCGGTTGCACCCTGGCCCTCCCCTTGGCCTTCGCCATGTCCCCGTTGACCTCTCCCAACCGGGTAACCCTGGTGGTCAGCCGGTCGGTCATGAACGTGGTCCGGGCGGTGCCCGACCTGTTCTGGGCCAAGTTGCTGGTCACCGCGGTGGGGGTCGGGGCGTTCGCCGGTTCTTGGGCCCTTTCGGTCTTCTCCCTAGGCGTGATGGTGAAGCTTTTTAGCGAGACGATCGACGGCGCTGATCCCCGACCGCTGGAGGCGGCCCGGGCGGCCGGCGGTCGCCACGGTCCCGTGGTCCGGACCGGCGTCCTTCCCACCGTCCTTCCCGAGTACGTGGCCTACGGGCTGTACGTGTTCGAGCTGAACATCCGGGCGTCGGTGGTCCTGGGCCTGGTGGGAGCCGGGGGTATCGGCCGGGTGGTTGAGGCCCAACGGCAGTACTTCCGGTTCGACCGGGTACTGGGCGTGCTGGTGCTGATTTTCATCGTCGTCTTCGTGATCGAGCAGATCAGCGTGGCCATCCGCAGGCGGCTGGTCTGACTTGTCCGCTGACCCGACCATCGCCTCTCCCGACCGGCCGGTCGCCCCCGCCAGGTCGGGCCGTCGCGCCGTGGCGGCGGCGATCCTGGTCATGGTCGTCGGCTGGTCGGTATCTGGCCTGGGCGTCTCGCTCGACCGCCTTCTCGGTGCACCCGGGGACGCCTGGGACATCTTCCGTCGTATGGTCCCACCAGCCTTTGCCCAGGCCGCTGAGCGCGGGGTGGTGGGCAAGGTGCTGGAGTCGGTGCACATTGCGTGGATCGGCACCCTCATCGGGGCCACGCTGTCCCTGCCGCTGGCTTTCCTGGCCGCCGAAAACGTGGCCCCGGCTGCGGTCCGGATCCCGGTCCGCCAGCTGTTCAACGTGATCCGTGCCGTACCGGAGCTGATCCTGGCCGTGATCCTCATTCCGATTACCGGGCTGGGCCCGTGGGCCGGTGCGCTGGCCATCGGGATCCACTCGGTGGGCACCCTTGGCAAGTGGGCCACCGAGACCATCGAGGGGGTGGACACCGGCCCCCTGGAGGCGGTGGCGGCTACCGGGGGCCGGTGGGTGTCAGGAATGCGCTGGGGGGTCGTGCCCCAGATCCTGCCCGTGGTGACCTCCCAGTGGCTGTTCCGCTTCGAGATCAACGTGAGGGCGTCGGCGGTACTGGGCATGATCGGTGCCGGCGGCGTGGGCTCCGAGCTGGTGTCCCAACTGGTGTTTCGCAACTTCCCGGCAGTGGGCGCCGTGCTGTTGATGACCATCGCCGTGGTGTTGAGCATCGACACTGTCTCGGCCGCGGTGCGGCGACGGATCATCCGGGGTGCCGCCACGTCCTCAGGCGTCGACTCCGACGAGGACCGCAACGCTGCCGTGCTAGCCGACCTGACCGGCCTGCGTCGCTGAGCTCACCCGGGCTCACGGGACGGCCCGCAGTCATCTGTTCCATGGTTCACCGAGAAGAGCGTCTTTGGGGCGATAAGCCCAACGGCTGACCACCCGGAGGAGACGGTAGACCACCGTCCCGAGGGTCGGTGGCGTCCGGTGCTTGCGATGGTTGGCGCCCCTGACAGGACTCGAACCTGTGCACACGGCTCCGGAAGCCGATGCTCTATCCGCTGAGCTACAGGGGCTGGGACGGGTCAGGCTACCGCGGCCCCAGGATCCCCCGACCGCTGCGCGGTGGCCGTCTGCGGCGCTGTCCGGGTTACGGGGACAGGGACGGGGCCAGAGGCCGTTCGAGGTTCCCGGGCCGCCGACCGCGCCTGACGCGTACGATCCCCAAAGTCCAGACAGAAGAAGGAAAGCAGTGCAGGAGGAACGATGAGCGGAACGATGGTCGAGTTCCCAGCCAACGGAACAACGGCCGGTGGCTACCTGGCCATACCGGATGGTGGCCGCGGCCCCGGTGTGGTCGTGCTCCAGGAGTGGTGGGGCCTCGTCCCCCAGATTAAGGGGGTGTGCGACCGCCTGGCCTCGGAGGGTTTCGTGGCCCTGGCCCCCGACCTGTACCACGGGGAGATGGCCGAGCACACAGAGATGGATAGGGCCGGCGAGCTGATGACCTCGCTGCCACCCGACCGGGCGGCCCGGGACATGTCGGCAGCCGTCGACCACCTGCTCTCCCTGGACACCACGACCGGTGACGCCGTCGGTGTGACCGGCTTCTGTATGGGCGGGATGCTCTCCCTGCTGATCGCCGCCCGGGAGGGCGACCGGGTGGCCGCCGCCGCCCCCTTCTACGGCGCCCCCCTCGGCGACAGCGCGCCCGATTGGTCGGGCCTGACGGCCGCCGTGGAGGGCCACCTGGCCGAGAACGACGACTTCTTCCCTCCGGAGGCCGTCAACGCTCTGGGTGCTGAGCTCCGGGGGGCCGGCCGCGATGTGGTGTTCCACGTGTACGAGGGCACCGGGCACGGCTTCGCCAACGAGGAAAACCCGCTGGGGACCTGGGACGAGGCCGCCGCCGCCATGGCGTGGGCCCGCACGGTGGCCTTTCTGGGCGCCCACCTCTGACGCTCCGGCTGACAACAGGCCAAACCGCCAGGTGGCTCAGCCCGGGTCGATGGCCATTAGGGCGGCGCCGATTGCCCCGGCGTCCGGGCCCAGTTGAGCTAGTACCACGTCGACCGGAGGCCGGGCACCAGCTCCGGGGAGCAGGGCGACCAGGGCCGTCGCCACCCCGTTGCGTAGTGGCTCGCCAACCTCGGCAAGCCCGCCACCCAGCACGACCCGGGATAGGTCCAGGAGGACAATCAGGTTGGCTACCCCCCGGGCCACCTCGGTGCACCATCGGTCGAACACCGCAGCGGCCTGCGGGTCGCCAGCGGCCATCGCCTCGACGACGTGGAACCCGGTGACGGCGTCTGGGGAGCCGGCAAGGGCCACCCCCCGGTCGAAGACCCCGGCCGTCGCCGCCTCGCTGCCGAGGCGCCCCAGGGCGTTGCCCGAGGCGTAGTGCTCCCACGGACCCCGTAGGCCGGAGAGGTGCACCGGCCCCCCGGCATCCACCACCATGTGGCCCGGTTCGCCGGAGAACCCGTGAGCGCCCCGCTGTAGGTGCCCACCGAGCACGAAGCCACCGCCGATACCCGTTCCCAGGGTTACCAGGGCCAGGTCGTCGCAGTCCCGGCCGGCTCCGAACCGGGCTTCGGCCAGAGTGGCCGCAGTGGCGTCGTTGCCCACCGTCACCGGGAGCCCAACGGTCCGCTCCAGGGCGGGGCCCACTGGGTGGCCGACGGCACCCGGGAGGTTGGGCGACCAGGTCAGCGTGCCGGACCGATCAGTCAGGCCGGCGATACCCAAGCCCACGGCTTCCACCGGCTCCGGGCTGCGGTCCCGGAGAGCGGCCACCAAGGCGGCCAGGGCGGTCACCAAGGCCGGGCCATCCCCGGCGCTGGACGCCCGATCCCGGTCGACGACGGCCGCCGACCTGGCGTCGACCAGCAGGGCTGACGCCTTCGTCCCCCCGACGTCAATCCCAATGATCATGGGGTCGAGGCTATGGCTGTGGCGGCAGACCGAAACTCCGCAGCCGCAGGTAGACATGGGTACGGCCCTCCGGCCTTTGGCGCCTTCTCAAACCACCGCCGGCTGGGGGAAAGATCGCACCGGTCCGGGACCCGGACGACCGCAGGACCATGGCTAGTGTCGACCCGTGGCTGCACCCCGCGAGAAGTGGTCCTTCCAGTGGAAAGAGCTCTACGACGAGGTCATCACCTCGGGGCTGTGCACGGGGTGTGCTGGCTGCGTGATCGCCTGCCCGCACGACGTCATCGGATACGAGCACGAGCCCGGGAAGTACCTCCCGTTCCACCTGGAGGAGGAACTGGGACTCGACGACTGCGGCCACGGCCAGAAGGGCTGCACGTCGTGCACCCGGGCCTGTCCCCGGTTCCGAGACTGGGAGACCGAGGCCGACCGGCACCTGTTCGCCCGGGAGCGCCGGCCGGATGAGATGTCCGGCGTCTACAAGGACATCCTGCTCACCCGAGCCTCCGACGATGCCGTGCACGCCGTGGGCCAGGACGGAGGCCTGGTCTCGGCGATCCTCATCTGGTGCCTGGAGAATGGTGTCATCGACGGCGCCCTGACCTCCCACCTGGAGCACGACGGGAGTTGGAAGGCCGTGCCGGCCGTGGCCACCGACCGGGAATCGGTGCTGGCCGGAGCGGGGAGCCGTTACACCTACTCGGCCAACACTCTGGCCATTCCCGAGGCCCTGGACCGGGGCCTGTCGTCACTGGCCCTTGTGGGCATGAGTTGCCAGACGTCGGTCGGACCGGTGATGTGGCACCGCAAGGTCGGCAAGGCCGGGAAGCCCATCAAGTTGAACATTGGCCTGCTGTGCTCCAAGTCGTTCGACGACTCCATCTTCGAGGAGTTGTTCCTGGCCAAGTACCGCCTCCGCAAGGAGGACATGGTCAAGATGAACATCAAGGGCGTGTTCCAGATCTGGATGCGTAACGGCGACTACCACGAGGTCAACCTCAAGGAGTGCCACGCCTGGACCCGGGAGGGGTGCGACTACTGCCCCGACTTCGCCGCCGAGCATGCCGACATCTCGACCGGTGGTATCGGCGAGAACAACGACTGGACCCTGACCATCGTGCGAACCGAACTGGGACGCCAGGTCATCATGCAGATGCTGGCCGAGGGCGTGATCGAGGGACGGCCGGGCGACAGCGACCCCGGAGCCATCGCCCTCATGCACCGCCTGTCAGCCAAGAGCCGCGAGCGGTGGCCGGAGTGGGCCAACCCGACGGCCCGGGTGGGTTTGCCCGTCAGGGCCGGCTGAAATGCCGACGGCCCCCGGGCCGCCAGAATCCGGTCAGGCGCCGCAGGTCTCCGTAGCCTCCACAAACCAGCCGTAGTGCTCGCCCAGCATGGCGACAGTTACGTCGTCTCGGTGCTTGTCGATGAAGTCGTCGAGCCCCTTGAACTCATCAAACGTCACCGCAGCCTGCACCCGGCCCAGGACGCAGCCGCAGAAGTCCTTGGCCCGGACCGTCGGGAGATCGTCGTTGGCGGCCAGGCAGGCCGCTGTGAACTCCCGTTCAACGAGGCCCTCCCCGGTCTCATCAGCCTGGTCCTCCCACGAGACGGGCTCCCCGGAACCCACGCAGCCGGAAGCCAGGACGACCACGGCGACAACGGCCAGGAGGCAACGGAGACGGTTCACCACGGCGCCGAGGCTACCGGCCCGTCGACCTACCCCCGTCCCGGTCACCGACCGTCGGCCAGCCCCTGGGCCCGGTTCAGGACGGTGTCGAACATGGGACCGGTGAGCCGACCGGTGAACGTGTTCTGCTGGCTGACGTGGTACGAGCAGAGGATGGTCCGACCGTCGCTCAGGGGTGCTTCCACCCCGTGGCCGAAATCCGGCCGCGGACGCAGCCCGAACTCGGCGGCCGCCGCTACGTAGCCGATCTGGCCTAGTGCCACGACGACCCTGACCCGCTCCAGGGCCGCCACCTCCCGCTGGAAGAACGGCCGACAGGTCGCCCTCTCGTCGGGCGTGGGCTTGTTGGCCGGTGGGGCGCACTTGACCGGCGCCGTGATGAACACGTCGTCCAGCTCCATGCCGTCGTCGCGGCCCACGGCCTCTGGCTGGCTGGCCAGGCCTACCCGGTGGAGCGCCGCGAACAGGAAGTCTCCCGACCGGTCCCCGGTGAACACCCGTCCCGTCCGGTTGGCCCCGTGGGCGGCTGGGGCCAACCCCACGACCAAGATCCGGGCCCGCGGGTCGCCGAAGCCGGGAACCCCCCGACCCCAGTAGTCCTGATCCCGGAAGGCAGCCCTCTTCTCGGTGGACACCTGTTCTCGCCACGCCACGAGGCGCGGACAGGCCCGGCAGGACACCACCTCGTCGTGCACTGCCTGCAGCGCCCGGCCACCGTCCACGAGCGCAGGGTAGGTTCAACGACCGATGGCCCCCACCCTCGTGCTCTACGTCCGCCACGGCCACACCCCGACCACCGGGGCACGCCTCCCCGGCCGGGCCCCCGACCTGCACCTCTCAGACGAGGGTCGGGCCCAGGCCGAGGCTGTGGCCCGCCACCTGGCCGACCGGGCACCCGGGCTACCCGGCGGAGCCATCGCCGCCGTCTACGCCTCGCCCATGGAACGGGCCCAGGAAACGGCCGCACCCATCGCCCGGGCTGTCGGGTGCCGGGTCCGGACGGCTTCCGGGCTGAACGAATGCGACTTCGGAGCCTGGACCGGCCGTCGCCTCCGGGAACTCCGCAGACTGAAGTCCTGGGCGACCGTGCAGAACCAGCCGTCGACCTTCCGGTTCCCAAAGGGCGAGTCGTTCACCGAAATGCAGGACCGGATCACCGGCCAGGTGGACTCCCTGGTCTCCCGGCACCCCGGCCAGGCCATCGTGTGCGTCTCCCACGCCGATCCCCTGAAGGCGATCCTGGCCCGCGACCTGGGCACCCCGCTGGATCTCTTCCAGCGGCTGGAGGTCAGCCCGTGCTCGGTGAGCGCCGTGCTGCACGGGTCACACCGACCCCACATCCTGGGCATCAACGCCACCGGCCACCTGGCCGACCACCCCTGAACCCCCGACGGAGGCCCCCAAGGTGACCGACTCGCCAGCCGCCCTGGAACACGGTGACCTAGGCCTCGACGTGGCCGAGTGCACGGCGGCCCGCATCGACTTGGTGGTGGGCTACCCGGAACTCATGGCCCGGGTAGCCGAGGGGGGCTCCTTTGGCGGCGAGTACTCCCGACCCGCCGCCCAGGCCATGTTCAACCGCCACTCAGGGCCGGCCGTGGAGGACCTCCGGGCTAAGACCCGGGTGGTCGAGGTGGCCCCCCGGTCATGGCTAATCCGCCTGCCCATCGTGAACAGCGCCGTGTTCGAAACCGATGACGGCCTGGTGGTGTGCGACACCGCCATGGCGCCCGGCGGGCCCGCCCTGCTGGAGGCCATCCGCTCGGTATCCGCCAGCCCGATCCACACCATCGTGTACAGCCACGGCCACGTTGACCACGCCTATGGGACCTGGGCCCTCCTGGAGGACGAGGCCACGATCGCCGCTGGAGGGCCCCGGATCGTGGCCCACCGGGGCGTCGCCGACCGTTTCGACTACTACCTCCGGCTCCGGGGCTCGCTGGCCCGCTACATGAACCAGCCCCCCCACCACCTGCCCATCTCCCGCGACGACCTGGCCTGGCCGACTGAGACCTTCGACGAGCGCCTCGTGCTGACCGTCGGCGGGGAAGAAGTCCACCTGGTTCACCACCCAGCAGAGACCGACGACCAGTGCTACGCCTGGTTCCCCGACCGCCGGGCCCTCTACAGCGCCGACTACTACCAGGGCTTCTTGCCCAACTTGGGCAATGGCAAGCGGACCCAGCGGGGCACCGACGACTGGGTCCTAGCCATGAGGGAGATGGCAGACCTGGGCCCGCTCTTGCTGTTCCCCGGCCACGGCGAGCCGATCACCGACCCCGAACTGATCCGATCCGAGTTCCATCTCCTGGCCGACGCCCTCGAGCACATCATCGACCACGTGGTCGATGGCCTGAACCGTCGCCTCCGCAAGGACCTTATTGTGGACACGCTGGACTGGCCGGAACGCTTCGCTGACCACCCGACCCTGGCCATCCGGTACGTCACCCCCGGAGACATCGCCCGGATGGTCATTAAGCGCTGGACGGGATGGTGGGACGACATCCCCTCGCACTGGTCCCCGGCCCCCCTGGTCGACCAGGCGGCCACCATCGTGGACCTGGCCGGCGGCCTGGGCCCGCTGGTGGCCCGGGCCCACTCGCTGGTGGACGCCGACGTGGCGCAGGCCTGTCACCTGGCCGACTGGGCGTGGTACGCCGACCCCGACCACCCGGACGTCCAGCAACTGGTGGTCGACGCCTATACGGCACGCGTCATGGACCCGGCCTCCAACACCCAAGAGATCCTCGTGTACCTCGACCAGGCGGCGGCCGCCCGGGCCCTCCAACTCCGGACCACCGGACACCCCGACCCGTAGGCTCGTCAGCGATGGAACGGCCGGAAATCGACTGGGACGACACCGATGCCTTCACGGCCGGGACCACCGGACCGCAGGGGCGGCGGGTGTTCTTTCTCCAGGCCCGCCGGGCCGGACAGGTGGTCTCCCTGAAGTTGGAGAAGCAGCAGGTAGCCGGGTTGGCCGAGTTCCTGCACGGCCTGATGGGCGACCTGCCGCCGATCGACGAACCGGCCGTCGAGGTAGCGGAGACGTCGGCCCGGTTCGAGGACCCCGAGGAAGCCGACTGGGTGGTCGGCAGCCTCGGGGTGACCTACCAGCAGTCCACCGACCGCCTGGTCCTTATCGCCGAGGAACTGCTGCGAGACGAGGACCTGGTCCCAGCCCAGGCCCGGTTCCCGATGCGCCGCGATCTGGTGGCCGCCTTCATCGTCCGAGCCCGGGAACTAGTGGCGGCCGGCCGGCCACCGTGCCCGTGGTGCGGTGCACCGCTCGACCCCGCGGTCGACGGCTGGTGCCCCTGTGCCAACTGACGCCCCAGCACCGTCGGACCCGGCCACCGGAGAGGGCGACGGAGCTCCCAGCCCCTTTCGGGCCCGGGGTCCGATCGACGACGCGACGGCCGTAGAGGTGCTAGCCGCCGGTCGCCTGGAAATTCTGGGTCGCATGCCGTGGACCTCGAACGCCACCTTCCTGGTGGACGTCACCCCACCGGACGACGTCCCCCTTCCCCTGATCCAGGGCGTCTACAAGCCGGGGCGCGGCGAGCGACCCCTCCACGACTTCCCTCCCGGCCTGTACCGGAGGGAGGCCGCGGCGTGGGAGCTGGCCCACCTCCTCGGGTGGGGTCTGGTCCCCCCGACGATCATCCGGGACGGCCCGTTCGGAGAGGGATCGGTCCAGTTGTACGTGCCGTGCGACTACGAGGAGCACTACTTCACTCTCCACCACGACCCGGACCGGGTAGTCGACCTCCGTCGCCTGGCCGCCTTCGACCTGGTGGCCAACAACGCAGACCGCAAGGCGGGCCACGTCCTGGCCGGCCTCGACGGCCACCTGTGGGCCATCGACAACGCCCTGTGCTTCCACCACCAGTTCAAGGTCCGGACCGTGGTCTGGGACTTCGCCGGCGATCCGATCGGCGACGACCTGGCCGGTGACCTGGGCCGCCTGCTTTCCGACGGCCTAAGTGACGGGCTGGCCGACCTGCTCGACCCGTTCGAGCGGGACGCCGTGGTGGCCCGGGCCCGGGCTGTGCTGGACGCCGGCGAGCTCCCGGCCGACCCCAGCGGGCGGCGGGTGCCGTGGCCACTGGTGTGACCATCGGTCGGAAGGTGGATCCCGTGACCCTCCACGTGGGGACCAGTCGCACCACTGCAGCCGCCCGGCGAGACACTGCCCGGGTGGGGGCCCGGTGAGCGGCCACGGCCTCGACCGCCTGCTGGTTGACGGCGACCTGGACGGGCTACTCCGCCTGGTCGATGAGGCGTGTGACGACTGCGCCTGGGACGACCTGGAACAGGTGGCGCTCCGGGCCCGGAAGGCCCACGACCGCGGCTACCAGCTGTGGCCGGCCGCCGACCATGCCGAACACCGGTTAGCACTGGAGGCACCCGCCGACCGTGCGGCGGCCGCCGTGCTACGTGACGCCCCCACGTTCGGTCTAGCCCCTCTAGCCGAGGTGGTGGCCTCCACCCACCGGTGGGTCGACCTCGAACCCCACCTCCCGATCGACGCTGGCCCGGTCCGGTCAGTGGTAGCCCACGAACGGGTCGCCCGGGGCGAGGACCTCACGGGGACGGATCTGGCCGAGGACCCGCTTGGCCTTCCCCTGACCCTCGCCCCATGGGAACCCCGCCTCGAGGGACCGGCCATCGGGGCCTACTCCCTGGAGGACCCCGTCCCGGCTCCCGGGCCTACCCGCGCCGTCGACGCCGTGGACGACGCACTACCTGCCGGACTGGACGGAGATCCCGGGTTGGCCGCCCTCGGGGACCTGACCGCCGTATGGGCCGAGCAGTCCAACGGCCTTCGGAGGGCCGCTGCGGTCCGGGGAACCGCAGCCCAGGCCGTGGCCTCGCTCAGCGGGCGCCCCGGTCGCCACCACAGGTTGCCGGTCGATGAGGCGTTAGGGCTGCTGGCGTGGGCCGGGGCATCAGGAGGCGCCCACGGCAGGCGTCGGGGCATGGCCCGGGGCCGCTTCGAAGCCTGGTGGTGCGCGGCGGCTCTCACCGGCCTGGACGAGGCCTGGCCCCCCGACGGGGAGGATCTGGGAGGAGCGGTCGCTGAGCTCCGATGGTGGCGGTGGGACGATGGAACGCCGCCCACCGGCTGGCATCTGCTGATAGCCGTCGAGGACCCGGCCGACGGGCTGGCCTGGGCGTTGGACGCCAGGGACGCCGCGGACCCGACCGGTTGATCCGGGTCGCCGGAGCGGTCGCCCCGACGGCCGGCGGCCCTCAGCCTCGGGCCTGGAGCGCCTCGATCAGTTTGGGCAGGACCTTGTGCACGTCGCCCACGATGCCGAGGTCGGCCACGCCGAAGATCGGCGCCTCCTCGTCCTTGTTGATGGCGATGATGTTGGCTGAACCCTTCATACCCACCAGGTGCTGGGTGGCACCGGAGATGCCACAGGCCAGGTAGACGGTCGGCTTGACGACCTTGCCGGTCTGGCCCACCTGGTACGAATAGGGCACCCAGCCGGCATCCACCACGGCCCGTGACGCCCCGGGGGCGCCCTTCACCAGCTTGGCTAGCGACTCGATCATCTCGTATTTCTCAGGATCGCCCAGCCCCCGGCCGCCGGAGACCACGACGGTCGCCTCGTCCAACTTCGGACCGCTGCTCTCCTCGACGAAGCGCTCGCGCACAGTGGCCGCCCCGGTGTTGCCGAGCTCGCCGACAGCCAGTTCGGCCACGTCAGCCAGCCCGCCGCCCGACTCCTCGGCAGTGAATGACTTGGGACGGACCAGGAAGATAGCCAGGCCGTCGTCAGTGAAGCCGGTGGTCACGTCGGTGGTCCCGCCGAAGACCGGCTCGCAGCCCAGCAGGCGGTCGCCGTCGACCACCAGGTCAACCACGTTGGTGATAACCGGGCGGTCGATCCTGGCCGACAGGCGGCCGGCCACGTCGCGGCCGTCGTAGGAGGTGGCGCACAGCAGGACGTCTGGACCGGAACCCGCCTCCACGGCACTGGCGATGGCCGAGGCCACCCGGGGACCGGCCAGCGCTCCCTCAATGTCGCCGATGGTGTGGACGGTGGTGGCTCCGTGGGCACCCAGCGGACCGGCTACGGATCCGGCGTCGCCCGACATGACCACTTCGACGGTGTCGGCCAGATCGCGGGCCCTGGTCAGCATCTCTAGCGTGGAGGCGGTGGCACCGGCCTCGGTAGTTTCGCCGAACACCCAAATCTTCGAGATTCCCATGATGACCTCCTACAGGACCTTGAGATCGTCCAGGAACGCCAGGATGCGCTCGTGGGCGTCGCCCTCGTCGTGGATGATCTCGCCGGCCTCGCGGGCGGGCGCCTCTGTGATCTCGGTGATCTCCTGGCGTGCACCGGCCCAGCCGACGGTGGCCGGGTCGATGCCCAGACCTGCCAGATCGATTTCCTCGACCGGCTTGTTCTTGGCGGCCATGATCCCCTTGAACGAGGGGTACCGGGGCTCGACCACGCCGGCTGTCACCGAGACCACGGCGGGGAGCGGGCACTCCACCTCGTCGTAGCCGGCCTCCGTCTGTCGGCGGACGGTGGCCGCGCCACCGGACACCTCGATCTCCTTGCCGAAGGTAACCGACGGCAGACCGAGCAGCTCGGCCACCTGGACAGGGACCGTTCCCGTGTAGCCATCGCTGGACTCGGTAGCGGTCAGGACCAGGTCGGGCTCGCAGCGCCGGATGGCGGCAGCTAGGACCTTGGCCGTGGATAGGGCATCCGAGCCGGCCAGGGCCTCGTCACTGACCAGCACAGCACCGGCGGCGCCCATGGCCAGGGCGGTCCGGAGGCCGCCCACCTCATTGTTGGGGGCCATCGACACCAGGGTGACCTCACCCTCGCCAGCGGCGTCCACCAGCTGCAGGCCCATCTCGACCCCGTAGGAGTCGGACTCGTCCAAGATGAGCTTGACGTCCCTCTTGAGGGTCCTGGTCTCCGGATCCAGCGCCCCGGGGTCTGCCGGATCGGGAATCTGCTTCACACACACGACGACGTTCATGTCGCAAAGTGTGCCCGACGAGGACGACAACCGGACCATCCGTGGAAGGTGTTTTCGTGGTGGTCGTCAGTCACCAGCGGTCTCCGGCCTCCGAGGTGGCCCGCGACGTAGGGTTCGTCCGTGGTCGACGATCCGTTCCAGGACGGCACCCCCGGACCTCCTGCCCGCCGCGACATTGCCACCGCGTCGTGAAGATCCTCCTGGTCGTCAACCCCTCGGCCTCGTCGGTCACGGCCCGAACCCGGATCGTGATCCAAAAGGCCTTATCGGCCGACCACCGCCTAGAGGTAGCGGCCACCACCCGGCGGGGCCACGCCACCCGGCTGGCCCAGAGCGCCGCCAAGGACGGAATGGACGTGGTGGTCGTCCTGGGCGGTGACGGGACCCTGAACGAGGCAGCTAACGGCCTGGTCGGCACCGACACAGCGTTGGCTGCCCTCCCCGGCGGGTCAACCAACGTGTTCGCCCGGACCCTGGGCCTGCCCGACGACCCAGTCGAGGCCACGGGAGCTCTGCTGGACGCCGTCGAGGCGGCCTCCATCCGACGAATCGGCCTCGGGTCCATCAACCAGCGGTACTTCCTGTTCCACGCCGGCGTGGGCTTCGACGCCGCGGTGGTCGAACAGGTGGAGCGCCGGGGTGGTCTCCTGAAGCGGTTCGCCGGGCACCCCCTGTTCATCGTGGCGGCCATCGACACGTGGCTCCGGCATTACGACCACCGGAACCCGGCCTTCCGGGTGGCCACCCGGGGCCTCGGCGATGAGGAGGCCCCTCACCCATCGACTGGGGTACCTGGGGTGTTCGCGGTGTTCCTGAACACCGACCCGTACACCTACCTGGGCACCCGGGGCCTGTCGCTGGCCCCCGGCACCACCCTGGACGACCCGTTGGCCGCCATCACCTTCCGGAGCCTGTCCCCGGCCCGCCTGCTGCCGGTGATTGCCGCTTCGCTCGGCCTGACCCGGTCCTCACCGGCCGCCAACCCGGCGGTCAACTTCCGGTCCGACGTCACCGAGGCCACGGTGGTCGCGTCGAGGGCCGTGCCGTGGCAGGTCGACGGCGACTACCTAGGAACGGCCACCGAGCTGGTGGTGCACCACCAGCCGGACGCCTTGGACCTGGTGGTCCCTCTAGCGTCGGCTGCCTTCGACTGACCTCGGCCGGTGGGACCCGGCCTAGTTAGCCGTCGACCCAGGTCCCGTCGAGGCGACCGTCGATGACCCGGCGGGCCACCTCGGGCCGGTTAGTGATGATGCCGTCCACCCCCCAGTCAGCTAGTTGAGAGATGCGACCCGGATCGTCGACCGTCCAGACCACCATGCGGAGGCCTCGCTGGTGGGCTGCCACCACCATCGACTCGTCGACCAGCTCGTCCCACGGGTTCACGGAACTGTGCCCATGGGCCACGACTCGGTCGAGGACGAGGTCAGTTCCGTGGCGCTCCACAACCAGCCAGCCGGTGGGAAGGGTCGGATCCGTGCCACGGATCCGGTCCACAGCAGAGATGTCAAACGAGGAGACCAGCAGCTCGTCGGCCGGTCGGTAGGCGGCTACCAGCCCGGCCACCGCGGCGCAGACCTGGTCCGAAGCGTCGTGGTCGGGGTCACCGGGCAGGTTCTTCACCTCCACGTTCACCCCCATGCCGCCGCAAGCCTCGAAGGCCTCGGCCAGGTTGGGCACGTAGTCGGGGACCTCGTCGGCCGGCGTCTCGCGGACCAGCCTCCCGTCATCGAAGTGGGCGTCGTGGTGGACGACCAGCACGCCATCGGCCGACAGGCGGACGTCCATCTCGACCCAGTCGGCTCCCTGCGCCGCGGCCTCCTCGAACGCCTCGACGGTGTTCTCCCGCCGGCCCACCGAGGCACCCCTGTGGGCGACCACCAGCGGTCGGCCGTCAAGCCTGCCGACGATCACCTGCTGTGCCCTGGACGGCTTCCCACCCCGCCGACCCTAGGGCGGTGCACGACCTCAGGTAGCCGGGTCACGGGTATCTCCCCGCGGGCTTAGGTGGCCGGATCACGGGCGTCTCCCCCCGGGCCGACCAGCCGGGAGCCGGGCACCCACACTTCGGCCACTGTCCCGGAGCCGCTTTCCACCCGATCTAGTCGGATGCGCCCCCCCAGCTCGCCCTCCACGAAGGTCCGCACGATGGTCAGCCCGAGGCCCGTGGCCTCGGCCACGTCGAAGCCCTCGGGAACCCCCACCCCGTCGTCGACCACCCGTACGGCCAGACCGTCAGCACGCCGGTCGAACTCGATCCGTACGGTTCCCGAGGCCGAGGTGTCCACCTCGTCTGGTGGGAAGGCGTGGTCCACGGCGTTCTGGAGCAACTCAGTCAGGACCACGGCCAGGGTCATGGCGACCTGGCCGGGAACCAGGCCCGCCTCGTCCTGAACCGTGAACGACAGGGGACGCAACGGCGAGGAGACACTTTCCTCCACAACGCGGACTAGAGGGCGCACGATCTCGCCGAACGCCACGTCGTCGTCGGCGCTCTGGGCCAGGGTCTCGTGTACGACGGAGATGGACCCGATGCGACGTACCGACTCCCCCAAGGCCGCCCGGGCCTCGTCGGACTGCAGCCGCCGGGCTTGGAGCCGTAGCAGCGACGAGATGGTCTGCAAATTGTTCTTCACCCGGTGGTGGATCTCCCGGATGGTGGTGTCCTTGGACACCAACTGGCGATCCCGTCGGCGTAGTTCGGTCACGTCGCGGACCAGGACGATGGCCCCGGTGGCCACCCCCCCATCCAGCAGCGGAAAGCAGTGGCTGACCACCGCCACCTCATCGGACCGTTCCATCTCGTCGATGGCCGCCGTCCGCCGGGAGAACGCCGATCGCAGCATCGCCGAGCCCAGCCCGGTGTCGTCGAACCGGGCGCCGACAACACCCCGGGTCATCCCGAGCCGATGCAGGACCGAGACGGCATTGGGCGACGCGAACTCGATGCGGCCCTCTGCGTCGACCAACAGGAGGCCGTCGCCCACCCGGGGTGTCCGGTGGCGGAGGCGCTCCACGTCTCGGTAAGGGAACTCACCTGCCTCGATCATGGACGCGAACCGGTCGAAGACCGTCAGATAAGTGCGCTCCTGCTCGCTGGTCGGACGGCTCTCGGGGCGGAACCTCTCGCGTACTACCACGCCGACCGTGCGCCCCGACCGTCGGACCGGGATAGCCACCACGTTGACATCCCGGTCGGTTCCCACGCTGACCGTCCCGACGGTCGTGCTCCCCGTGTCGAAAGCCGCGGTGGCCAACGGACGGCGCGACGACTCGAAGACCTGGCCGACTAGGTCGGCCCGGTACAGGGTGGTGCCGGTGGTGGGTCGGACGTGGCCTAGCAGGACCAGGGGGCCCCTGAGCTCACCGTCCCGGCGGCCGAAGAGCAGTAGGTCGGCGAACGAGAGGTCGGCCAGCAGGCCCCAGGTGCTGGACAGGTCTTGAAGGAGGCCGATGTCCTCGTCGTCGAGGTCCGTGTGGGTCCGGGCCAGGTCGGCCAACGTCGCCACGGGGCCCTCGCGGTCAGCGGATCAGCCGAAGCCGACCGGGTTGTCGGATCCGGCGGTGCCCACGTCCACGTAGGCGATCCGGTCGGCCGGGACCCCCACCTGCCGACCCCGGACGTCGGTGAGCCACAGCATGGCCCCCTCCTCGCCGCCGACCACCCGGTCCACGTCGGCCCGTAGGGCGTCCACGTCGGTGTCGTCGGCCAACTCCACTGTGATCTCCTTCGGGGCGTTAGTCACCCCAATGCGCAGGTCCACCCTCATCCTCCTCGGGTTCGCTCTGGCCGGTCGGCGACCGGCTCAGATGATCTTCAGTTCCCTGTGCCGACGCTTCGTGGGCTTCATCTCGACGTCCAGCACCCGGGCCATTTCGGCGAACACGGCGCCCGCCTCGCTGGTCGGATCTTTGGCCACCGGTCGACCGTGATCGGCACCCTCGCGCAGTTCGGGGATCAGCGGGACCTGACCGATAAGGGGCACGTCCAGTCGCTTGGCTAGTGAGTCTCCACCACCGGCGCCGAACAGTTCGTAGCGAGTGCCATCATCGCCGGTGAACCAGGACATGTTCTCGATGACGCCGAGGACCTTGAGGTTGACCTTCTCGGCCATGAAGGCCGCCCTCTGGGCCACCGTCTGGGCCACCGGGTGGGGGGTGGTGACCACGTACATCTCGGCGGTAGGCAGGAAGCCGGCC
>JAKURX010000036.1 GCA_022451505.1 Acidimicrobiales bacterium
TCGTCCACCGCCTCGGCAGCGCTGGTCCCGTCTACCCGACAGTGGAAGAGGTCCGGGTACTGGGTGGCCGAGTGGTTGCCCCAGATGGTCATCCGGGTGACGTCGTTGACCGAAACCCCGAGGCGTTGGGTGACCTGGGTCAGGGCCCGATTGTGGTCCAGGCGCATCATGGCCGTGAACCGCTCGTTCGGAACGTCCGGTGCACTGTTCATGGCGATCAGGCAGTTGGTGTTAGCCGGGTTGCCGACCACCAGCACGCGGAGGTCGTCGGCCGCCCGGTCGTTCAACACCCGACCCTGTCCAGTGAAGATGGCGCCGTTGGCCTCCAGGAGGTCGCGGCGCTCCATGCCCGCGGACCGGGGCCTGGAACCGACCAGCAGGGCGATATTGGCGCCGTCGAAGGCCAGGCTCGGGTCGTCGGTAAGTACCAAGTCGTCGAGGAGAGGGAAGGCGCAGTCGTCCAATTCCATAGCCACCCCCTCGAGGGCCCCCATGGCCGGCGGGATCTCCAGCAGATGGAGGACCACCGGCTGGTCGGGCCCTAAGAGGTGGCCACTGGCGATACGGAAGACGAGGCTGTAGCCGATCTGGCCGGCGGCTCCGGTGACGGCAACTCGGACGGGACGGGGGCTCACGGAAGACTCCTCGGGGGGCTCGGGCCTGTGGTCCGAGGCTACCGACGCCACCAGTAACGGTCGTCACCGCAATGACGTGACAGGTGGCTCAGGATCGCAGAAACACCTCGTCGGACCGCGTGAAGTGGGCCACGAAGCCGGCCGGGAGGACCGGTCGGTGTCCGTCCTCGACGAGGACCTGGCTGGCATAGGCGGCTAGCCCGGCCCACTTCCGAACCATCCACGCCGCACCGTCCGGTCGGTCGGACAATGAGAACCGGACCGCCCGATCGAAGGGGATGGCCGGATTGCCGGGATCGTCCCAGTTCCAAGACCACACCGGGAACGAGAACACGGGTATCCCGAGTTCCGCACAGGCCTCGAGGGCCGCCCGGCCGCAGGCATCGTGGTCGGGGTGGCCATCGGCCTCCCAAGGGGCCAGACAGGCCGCCGCCCCCTCCAGGATGGAGAGGAGGCCCTCCACGAGGCGGTCGGCGTGGTTCGTGGTGTCTCCGTCGGGGAGCGACAGCCGGTGGCGGTCGGCCACGATCCCGGCCGCCGTGTAGGCGGCAGCCGTCTCGGCCAAACGCCGGTCCACTAGGTGGCGTTGTCCGGCATCGTCCAGATGAGGGTGGGACATCTCGCCGTCGGTCACCGCCACCACCCGAACCTCTGTCCCGGCATCCGAAGCGGCGGCCAGAGTGGCACCGGCGGCCAGGAGCTCGTCGTCGGGATGGGGTGCTACCAGCACCAGGGGACCTAACGGAGGCCACGGGTCGGCCACGGTCGGCAACCCGGCGATCACGGCATCCCATTCGGGGGCCGTGCGTCCGACCACCGGGTCGATGGGATTCCGGTGAGGTTCGACGCCAGTCACCGGGTCATACCCTCCCGGCTGGTTCCGGGGGAGCGGGTGCCGCCCAGCCAGGAGCGGTAGAGGCCGGCGTAGATCTCGCCCCGGGCCACCAATTCGTCATGACTCCCCTGTTCGGCGATCCGGCCGGCGTCGAAGACCAGCACTAGGTCGGACCGTTCGGCGGTCGAAAGCCGGTGGGCCACGCTGACCGTCGTCCGTCCGGCGGCCAGTCGCTCTAGGGCCCGCTCCAGAGTGGTTTCGGTCTCCGGGTCAACGGCCGAAGTGGCCTCGTCCAGGACCAGCAGCCCTGGGTCGGCCAGGTGGGCCCGGGCCAGGGCCACCAACTGCCGCTCGCCAACCGACAACGACTCGCCCCGTTCGCCCACCCGGGTGTCCAGGCCGGCTCCTAGGCCGTTCACCCAGTCCGTCAGGTCCAGGGCGTCGAGGGCGGCCTCCACGTCACCCGTCGTGGCGTCGGGGCGGCCGAACCGGACGTTTTCGGCGATCGACGTGTCGAACAAGAACCCGTCCTGGGGGACCATCCGTATGGCCCGACGCCGGTCCTCGGCCGACACGTCGCGCAGGTCCACACCGCCGACCAGCACCCGACCCGAGGTGGGGTCGGCCAGCCGGGCCATCAGCTTGGCCAGCGTGGTCTTGCCCGACCCGGTCTCTCCGACCACAGCCACCGAGGCCCCAGCGGGTAGGGACACGTCGATGCCGTGGAGGACCTGACCGCCCTGGCGGTAGGAGAAGTCAACGGCCTCCACTCGAACGCCCAGGGCCCCCGTTGGTAGTGGCACCGCGGTGGACGGCTCGACCACTTCCACCTCAGTGTCCAGGACATCCAGGATCTTCCACCAGCCGGCCAAGGCGGCCTGGGTCTGGTCCAGCACCTCGCCCATCTCGGTGATGGGCACCACCAGCAGGTTGCAGAGGAAGACAAAGGCCACCAGCTCACCCGAGGTCACTCCCCAGGCGCCACCCCACCACACCCCGGCCCCGACGACTGACGCGATGGCTGTCACTCCGAACACGTCGGTGAGGGGAAGAACCAGGGAGAAGTAGCGGGCGGCCACCATCTGCTGGTCGTACTGGGCATCAATGACCCCGTGGACTCGGCTGCGCATCCGTTCCCGATAGCCGTAAGCCCGAACCACCTCGACACCGTGGACCGACTCGGACACCACGCCCAGGGTGTCCGACACCCGGGTTCTGAGGTTGTCGTAGGCCACAAGCTGTCTGGACTGCATCCACCGCAGCACGGGGAGCAACGGGAGGTGAAACAGCAGCACCACGAGGGTGAGCTGCCACGAGTACACGGCCATGATGACCAGCACGGCTACCACCTGGACCGAGTCGATGATCCAGGCGATGGCCCCCCACTGGGCGAACTGGGTGAGTGTCTCGACGTCGCTAGTGACCCGTGCGGTGAGGACCCCTTTCTTGGAGGCCGTGTGCTCGGCGAGGCTGAGCCGGTGCAGGTGCTCGAAGGTGCGCACCCTCAGACCCAGCAGGACATTCTCGGCGGTCCGGACGAGCCGGAAGTAGGTGATCTTCCCGACGAAGATGCTGCCCACCACCAACGCAGCGGCCACCGCGCACAAAACCACCGCCAGGCCCAACCGGACCCCGTCGGTGGTGATCGACACGTCCATCACCACCTGGATGAGCAGGGGGATCAGCAATTTCCCTCCGGCCACCGCCAACGCCATAGTTGCGGTGTACAGGGCCCCGTCGCGCAGTTCGGGGGAAGCCGCCATACCCCTCCGGAGCACGGCGATTGCGCCAACCCCATCGATCCTCCGGGAGTCCACGTCGGTCATCGTGGGCCTCCGGCCATCTCGTAGGCCCGGGCCAGGGCCGCGTAGGCCTCGACCTCGAGCAGCTCGTCGTGGGTCCCGGAAGCGGCGATCCGCCCACCCTCGAGGAAAAGCACCCGATCGGCCAGCCGGATGGTGGCCATGCGGTGGGCAATGACCAGCAGCGTCGGTGGCCCGTCGAACCCGACCGACCCCCCACCAACCATGTCCCCTCCGACCGGTCGACGCAGCGACTCGAGGATCCCCGCCTCGACGACTGGGTCGACGGCTGAGGTGGCGTCGTCGAGCACGAGGACGGCGGGTCGCCGGAGCAAGGCCCGGGCGATGGCCAAGCGCTGCCGCTGGCCGCCGGACAGCGTCATGCCCCGTTCGCCGACCACCGTGTCCAGGCCGGCAGGCAGTTCGGCCACGAAGCCGTCGGCCGAGGCGGCGGCCAGCGCCCGAGCCAGCTCGTCGTCGTCGACGTCGAGCCCAAGGGCGAGGTTGGCCCGTACCGAGTCGGCGAACAAGAAGGTCTCCTGGAGGACCGTGGCCACCGATCGGGTCACCCCCTCGGGGCCCAGAGTCGATGTCGCCACCCCACCGACCCGCACCTCCCCGACCGTCGGTGGCACGAGGCCGGCCAGTAGAGCGACGGCCGTGCTCTTTCCAGAACCGGTGGCCCCTACCAGGGCCACGGTCTCGCCGGGGTCCAGCCGGAGGTCGAGGTTGGAGAGGACGGGTGGTCCGCCCGGGTAGGAGAAGCCCACGGCATCGAACTCGACGACCACCGGCCCAACCGCCCTGGAGCCCCCTGGCGTCGAACCGGTCGACTCATCAGCCACCGGACCTGGGTGGAGTTCCGTCGGTTCAGCCAGCACCCGGTCGATGCGATCCATGGCCACCACCGACCGGGGCATCTCCTGGAACAGGTAACCCAGGATCTCCATAGGCAGGGTGAGGATGCTGAACAGGGACATGGCCTGGACCACGTCGCCAATCGACACCGAACCTCCGTCCACCAGCCACGCCCCGACCAGCAGCAGGACGACGATCCCTAGCTGGGGCAGCGAGTAATACAACGGCGCATAGTCCGACCGGATCCGACCCGCCGCTAACCGGTGCTCCCGGAGCCTCGATGCTGCTTCAGCGAATCGGTCCACCTCAAGGCGTTCCCGACCCAGTGTCTTGACGACCAGAACCCCATCGAGGCTCTCGTGGGCAACCCCTGAGATCTCCCCCACCGCCGCCTGGCCACGGGCCGCCGGTAGTTCCACAGCACGGGTAAACCGGCGGTTCAGGATGGTCAGGGTGGGAAACATCACCAGAGCGACCAGGGCAAAGAGCGGGTGGATAACCAGCAGGCTGACCAGGGAGGCCACAGCCAGCATGACCACCGACATCGAGAAGGCCAGCGGCTTGAGCATCGACGTGGCCACCTCCACGTCGGCGTCGGCGTGGGCCAGCAGCTGTCCGGCCGGGCGGGAGCGGTGGAAGGACAGCGGGACGTCCAAGAACCGGTCGGTGACGGCACGGCGCCATGTCTGCTGGGTACGAACGGTGGCCAGCATGTTGAACCACCGGCGGGTCATGATCGAAACGCCCCGGACCACCCCCACGGCGGTGATGGAGGCCACGGCAACCAGTAGCGACCGGCGAGACACCCCGTCGCCGTCCAGCCCGGGGACGATCACCTCGTCGGTCACCCAACCCACGATCACCGTGAATCCCACCACGGCAAGGGCGAAGACGTTGGCCCCCAGGATGCCAAGGGCGTGGGCCCCCGGATGGGCTCGCAACGACCGACGGACCAGGCGCCAGCCGCGCCGCATCACGCTCTCCGGGACGGTCCCGCCCCGCCGGTCCGGCTTCTCGTTCAGTGGCCGGTGCTCAGAGCCGGTCGACCACGGCCGAGGCGAACTCCGAGCACAAAACCTCGGTGGCCCCGTCCATGAGCCGGGCAAAATCGTAGGTCACGATCTTGTCGGTGACCGCCGTCTCGACGGCCCGGACGATGTCGTCGGCGGCCTCCTGCCAGCCGATGTGCTCGAACATGAGAACGCCGGACAGCAGCACGGACGACGGGTTGACCTTGTCCTGACCGGCGTACTTGGGTGCTGTGCCGTGGGTGGCCTCGAAGATGCCGTGTCCGGTGACGTAGTTGGCGTTGCCACCCGGGGCGATGCCGATGCCCCCTACCTGGGCGGCCAGGGCATCGGACAGATAGTCGCCGTTGAGGTTCATGGTGGCGATCACGTCGAACTCCGATGGGCGGGTCAGTACCTGCTGGAGGGCGATGTCGGCAATGGTGTCCTGTACGAGGATCCGGTCGCCGGGATCGCCGTCGCAGTCGTCCCACCCGACGGCCACATCTGAGAACTCCTCTCTTACCAGCTCGTAGCCCCACTTCTGGAAGGCGCCCTCGGTGAACTTCATGATGTTGCCCTTATGGACCCAGTGGACCCGGGGTCGTCCTCGGTCCACCGCGTACTGCAGAGCGGCTCGTTGCAGGCGCTGGGACCCGGTTTTGGAGATGGTCTTGATGCCGATTCCGGAGTCCTCGCGGATCTGCCAGCCGAAGGCGTCCTCTAGCAGCTCCCGCAAGCGAAGGGCCTCGGGCGTCATGGCCTCGACCTCGAGGCCGGTGTATATGTCTTCGGTGTTCTCCCGGAAGATCACCATGTCGACCAGCTCGGGGTGCTTGACCGGCGACGGCACGCCCTGGAACCACCGCACCGGGCGGAGGCACACGTAGAGGTCCAGGATCTGGCGGAGAGCCACGTTGAGGCTGCGGAAGCCCCCGCCGATCGGGGTGGTGAGCGGCCCCTTGATACCGATCAGGTACTCGGTGAACGCCTCGACGGTCTCCCGGGGCAGCCATTCACCGGTCTCGTTGTAAGCCTTCTCCCCGGCCAGCACCTCCATCCACTCGACGGTGTGGCCGTACCTGGCCGCCGCGGCGTCGAGTACCAGCCGGGCCGCTGGCCAGATGTCGACACCGGTGCCGTCTCCCTCGATGAACGGGATGATCGGATCAGCGGGCACGGCAAGGACACCGTCGGCACCCATGGTGATCTTTCCTGTCATGCCTCCGACCCTACCGATTCGGGGTCGCCCAGCATCCAGCGGACGGGGGTCTAACCGGTGGGCACCGGCGGGTACTGAACATGGTCGGCGGACCGCCGACCATTAGTCCACCTTGGCGTCGGCGCGCTCGGCAGCCTCGACCGTGTTGCGCAGCAGCATGGCCACGGTGGTTGGCCCCACCCCACCAAGCCGGGGAGTGATCCAGGACGCCACCTCACCCACCGACTCGTCCACGTCAGCCAGCAGCTTCCGGCCCTCCCAGGAGATACCGCCGCTGACCACCACGGCCCCTGGCTTCACCATGTCCGGCTGCACAAACGATGGCACGCCGAGGGCGGCCACCACGATGTCGGCCTCCCGAGTCAGGCCGGCTAGGTCGGGCACCGCCGAGTGCACCACGGTGACCGCCGCGTTGGCTCCCGGGGCCTTGGTCGTCAGGAGCAGAGACAACGGCCGGCCTAGGGTCGGGCCGCGTCCGATGACTACCACGTGCTTCCCGCTGACATCGATGTCGTAGTGAACGAACAGGGCCTGGATGCCGGCCGGTGTGCACGGCACAGGGCCTTCCTCCTGGAGGACCAGCTTGCCGAGGTTGGTGGGATGCAGGCCGTCCGCGTCCTTGGCTGGATCCATGGCCGAAAGCGCGGAGTTGAAGTCGAAGCCGTCGGCTACCGGATGCTGGATGATGTAGGCGTGGACGGCCGGATCCCCGTTGAAGGCGGCCACCGCCTCGTCGAGGGCCTCCACAGGGTCATCGGCCTCCACCTGGATGTGATACGAGACCATGCCAACCGACTCGCACGTCTCGTGCTTCTTGCGTACGTAGCCGGCACTAGCCCCGTCGTCACCAACGAGGATGGTGCCCAGGCCGGGTGTGGTGCCGGCAGCCCTTAGGGCGTCGACCCGGGTCCGGACGTCGTCCAAGACAGCTTCGGCCACCGGTCCACCTGCGAGGAGTTGTGCGCTCATGGGCGGTGACGCTAGCCGCCGCCGATCCCGACCCCGACGGCTGCTCAGTGGCGAAAATGCCGCTCGTTGGTGAAGACCATGGCCATGCCATGGGCGTCGGCCGCCGCCACCACCTCGTCGTCACGCAACGAGCCCCCGGGCTGCACCACGGCGGTGACCCCGGCGTCGGCCGCAGCGTCCAAGCCGTCCCGGAACGGAAAGAAGGCGTCGCTGGCGCACGCCCCGTCGATTGCCCGACCGGCCGCCTTCTCGGCAGCAATCCGGCCGGCGTCCCGGCGGTTCTGCTGGCCAGCCCCGATTCCTACCGCACACCGGTCCTTCACGAGCACGATGGCGTTGGAGCTCACCCGGGCGACTACCCGCCAGGCGAACTCCAGGTCGGCCCACTCGGCTCCGGTGGGTTCCCGTTCGGTCACCACCCGCCAGACGGACGGTTCGGCCACCAGCTCGTCGGCCGTCTGGACCAGGAGCCCACCGTCGATACCCCGGACGTCCAACTCCGGCCAGCCGGGGGGGCCAGCCTCCAGGACCCGCAGGTTCTTCCGCTCGCCGAGGAGGACCAGGGCGTCTGGCTCGTAGGCGGGCGCCACCACGACCTCGGTGAATACCTCGGACAGGGCCTCGGCCATGGCCGGCGTGACCGGACGGTTCACGGCCACCACCCCGCCGAAGGCCGACACCGGATCGCACCGGTGGGCCGAAAGGTAGGCATCGGCGATGTCGGAGCCGACTGCCGCACCGCACGGGTTGGCGTGCTTGACGACCACTGCACACGGTTCGTCACCCAGGCGGTGCACAAGCCGCCACGCCGCCTCGGTGTCAAACAGGTTCAGATATGACATGGCCTTCCCACCGTGCACCACGGCGGTGTCCCACCATCCGGAGGAGCCGACAGCCCGGTAGCGGGCGCCCGCCTGGTGCGGATTCTCGCCGTACCGGAGGTCATGGACCCGGTCCAGGGCCAGATGCAGGGACGGCTTGAGCAGGTTGTTGGCGTGGTCCGACGATGGGTCCTCATCGAACCAGGTCACGATGGCCGCGTCGTAGGCCGCCGTGTGGGCGAAGGCCGATCGGGCCAGCCGCCGTCGGGTGGCGTCGGACAGGGAGCCGACGGCCCGGAGCTCGTCGAGGACCGGCCGGTAGTCGGCCGGGTCGACGACCACGCCCACGTAGGCGTAGTTCTTGGCCGCTGCCCGGACCATGGTCGGGCCGCCGATGTCGATCAGCTCGATCCCGGGGTCCGACGTGAACGGGTAGAGGTTCCCAACCACCAGGTCAATGGGCACGATACCCCTGGCTTCCAGATTGGCCAGGTGCTCGGGATCGGATCGGTCGGCCAGGATCCCACCGTGAATCGCCGGGTGCAGCGTCTTGACCCTGCCCTCAAGAATCTCCGGGGCCCCGGTGACCTCGCCGACCTCCACCACGGGCACGCCCTCGTCGGCCAGGACCGAGGCCGTACCCCCGCTGGAAACCAGCTCCCAGCCCGCTTCGACAAGCCCGCGTGCCAGGTCTGCGATACCGGTCTTGTCGTGGACGGATAGCAGGGCCCGCTTCGGGACGGGGCTCACGCCGGGGCTCCCTCGGGGGCGGCGGCCTCCATGGGTGTTTCCCCGGCCAGGATCAACCGGATGGTGTCGACGTAGAGGCGTCGCTCCACCACCTTGATCCGCTCGTGGAGGGAGGCCTCGTCGTCGTCGGGCAGCACGGGCACGGTCTCGTGGGCCAGGATCGGCCCGCTGTCCACCTCCAGGGTGGCCCGGTGCACCGTGCAGCCGCTCACCGTGGCACCGTCGGCCAGGGCGTCGGCTACGGCATGCCAGCCCGGGTAGGCGGGGAGCAGCGCTGGGTGGGTGTTCAGGATGCGACCTGCGTACCGGTCGTACACGGGTTGGCTCAAGATGGTCCCAAATCCAGCCATTGCCACCAGGGTGACGCCTCGCTCCTCCAGGAGGTCGGTCAGGCGCAACGTGTAGCCGTCGCGGTCGAAGTCGTCGCCGAAGCTGTCCCGGCAGACCACCACGGCCTCCACATCGTGTTCGGCCGCCTTCTCCATGGCAGGGCAGGGACGGTCTGAGACGACCAGGGTGATCGGCAGGCCAGCCTCAACCATGGCATCCAGGATGGACCCGGTCCCTGATACCAGCACCGCCAACGACATGTCGGCGACCGTACCAGCGGGTCACCGTGGCCCGACCGTGGGTTCGCCGGTCCGGAGGTGCCCCGGTCGTCCGGACGCGTAGCCGACAGGCCCCCGAGCCAACCTGATGCGTAGCCGGTTGGCTCCTAGAGTTCGGCGACGATGTCGGCCATCAGTTCCCCGGCCTCGGTGGGGTTCAAGCCCACCCGAACCCCTGCCTCGCGGAGGGCGTCCATCTTGGCCGCCGCCGTACCCTTGCCGCCCGAGACGATGGCTCCGGCGTGTCCCATCTTCTTGCCGGGTGGGGCCGTCACGCCGGCCACGTAGGCCGAGATGGGCTTGGTCATCCGGGTGGCGATGAACTCGGCGGCCTCTTCCTCGGCCGAGCCTCCGATCTCGCCGATCATCATCACAGCCTTTGTGTCGGGATCGGCCTCGAAGGCCGCCAGGCAGTCGATGAACGACGTGCCGGGCACGGGATCTCCCCCGATGCCAACGCACGTCGTACACCCGATGCCCTTCTCCCTGAGCTCGTACAGCGCCTGGTAGGTCAGGGTGCCGGACCGGCTCACGATGCCCACCGGGCCGCCCGGCAGGGCGATGTGCCCGGCCGTGATGCCGATGTTGCATTGGCCCGGCGAGATGATCCCCGGACAATTGGGACCTAGTAGGCGGACGTGGGGATGGTCACGGCGTAGTCGGTTGTAGAAGTCGGCCTCGTCGTGGGCGGGAACGCCCTCGGTGATGGCCACGATGAACTCGACGCCCCCCTCGGCTGCCTCGATCACGGCGCCATGGACCCCGGCGGCCGGGATGAAGACGCACGACGCGGTGGCGCCCGTCTCGGCCACCGCCTCAGCCACCGTGGCAAAGACGGGAATGCCGTCCACGTCGGTACCGGCCTTCCTCGGGTTGGTCCCGGCCACCACCCGGGTTCCGTAGTCCCGATTCAGGAGGCCGTAGTAGCGACCCTGGCTGCCGGTCAACCCCTGGTAGACGACCCGGGTTTCGGCGTCGACGAAGATGCTCATCGCTCAGACCTCCCGACCCTCGGCCAGCTCCACGGCCCGACGGGCGGCGTCCAGCATGGTGGGTGCCATCTGGAGGACGTCGGACAGGTGCGGTTCGAGGATGGTCCGGCCCTCGTCAGCGTTGGTGCCGTCCAGGCGGATCACGATCGGGGCGTCGATGGCGACTCGCTCCAGCGCCTCGACGATGCCGTTGGCCACCTCCTCGCCCCGGGTGATCCCTCCGAAGATGTTGATGAAGATGGACCGCACGGCCGGATCGTTGTTGATGACCTCCAACGCCCCGGCCATCACCTCGGCGTTGGCCCCGCCTCCGATGTCTAGAAAGTTGGCCGGGCTGCCTCCGACCTGGTTGACCACGTCGACCGTCGACATGGCCAGGCCAGCGCCGTTGGCGATTACTCCCACCGAGCCGTCCAGCCCCACGTACTGGAGGCCCCGGGCGTGGGCCGCTGTCTCCCGTTCGTCCCGGGTCTGGGTCTCGTCGTACGCCGCGTAGTCCTCGTGGCGGAACACCGAATTGGCGTCCAGCGTGACCTTGGCGTCCAGAACGTGGATCCGACCCTCCGGTGTGAGGATCAGCGGGTTGATCTCCACCAGGTCGGCGTCGCCGTCCACGTATGCCGCGTAGAGCTTTAGCAGGACGTCCACGGTGCCTTCCACGGCCGCCTCCGGCAGGTTGGCCGCTGCGACCCAGTCGCGGGCCGTGGCCTCGTCCAACCCGTCGACCGGGTCAACCCAGACTTTGGCGATGGCGTCAGGGTTCTCGACAGCCACCGTCTCGATTTCGACGCCCCCCTCGGCTGACAGCATGCCCAGGTGCTTCTTGGCCGAGCGGTCCAGGGTGAACGAGGCGTAGTACTCGTCGGCGATGTCGGAAGCCTTCTCGATCCACACCCGGCCCACCACATGGCCCCGGATGTCCAGCCCGAGGATGTCGTTGGCGTGGGTCCGGACGTCGTCGAGTGTGGCGGCGAACTTGATGCCCCCCGCCTTGCCCCTGCCGCCTGTGTGGACCTGGGCCTTGACCATCACCGGGGTGCCTAGGCGTTCGGCAGCGTCCACCGCCTCGTCGACGGTCAGCGCCACCTCGCCGGCCGACACCGGCATGCCGTACTGGGCGAAGAACTGCTTGCCCTGATACTCGAACAGATCCACTCCGGCTTCCTCCCATAGGCCCCTAGATCAATTCCGCCACCCCGGGCGCCGACATCCACCGGCGGCCCGAACCGGGGCGATACTAGGCATCACCGGGTCGGCGGTCCCCAACGGATCGGTGTCCGGACGGCGATTTCGGAGAGAAAGGCGTCACACCCATGACCGTGGCCCGCGGGATCCGGTTCGACGTGCGCCGGGCCCTGGCCGTCACCGCCGTGGCGCTGGCTGGGGCCGTCGGGGCGCTGGTGGCGGTCCTCTGGTTAGCCGGGTCCACTAACGCCTTCGAGGTTCAGTTGGGCGACCGCGACTTCCGGGGGATAGATGCCGCTGACCTGGCCAAGGAGATTGCCGAGAACGGTCCGGTGCCCTTCCCTGACCTGGTTGGCCGGGATCTTCCTCTCTGGATCACCCACACCGGGTCCGACCCGGCCACCGGATGGTCTGCCTTCTCGGCCCGGACCCCCGGCGGAGCCAACCACTGTCTGGTGCAGTGGGACGCCGGGACCTCGACCTTCGTGGACTCGTGCGACCCGTTGTCGACCTGGCCCCCCGACGGGCGGGGCCTCGGGGCCTTGGCCTGGCAGGTAGTGGACGGTGAGCTGAGGGTGGCGGTCAGTGGCGAACGCCCCGACGACTGGGCGACGGACGGGAGCGACGGGTGACTGACCGCTTGTACCTGCGGGACGCCGACCTACGGTCGTTCGACGCCACCGTGGTCGCCGTGGACGGTGACCGGGTGGAGCTGGACCGCACGGCCTTTTACGCCACCAGCGGGGGTCAGCCCCACGACACGGGCCACCTGGTGTGGGCGACCGGAGCCGCCGCCGTCCTGGACGTCCGGACCGTTGACGAGAGGGTCCTCCACATGCTGGCCGGACCGGTCCCCGAAGTCGGTACCACAGTCACCGGTGAGGTCGACAACGAGCGACGGCGCCACATGATGCGCACCCACACCGCCATGCACGTGCTGTGCGGCGTGGTGTGGAAGCACTGGAAGCGGGTGGTGACTGGCGGGAACATGGACGCCCTCTCAGGGCGCATGGACTTCGAGGTTGACCAGTTACCCGACGGCTTCGGAGCCGAGGTGGAAGCTCTCTGCAACACCGAGATCGCCGCCGACCGCCCCATCGAGGTCTCGTTCCTCCCCCGTGGCGAGGCGGTACTGGACCGGGAACTCATCCGCACGAAGGTCAATCTGGTGCCTGAGTCGGTGGACGAGATCCGGGTGGTGGACATCGTCGGCCTCGACAAGCAGGCCGACGGTGGGACCCACGTATCGTCCACCGGCCAGGTGGGGCGTCTAGAGGTCGTGAAGACGGAATCCAAGGGAAAAGGATTCAAGCGGATCCGCTTCGTCCTGCACGACTCCTAATCGTTGGCCTCACCGCTGACCGGGCGGCAGAAGGCCACTCAGGGCAGGGTGACCGCGGTGAGGTCCCGGGCCACGACCACGTCACCCGTGTAGCCACCGGACCGGACGTCGTCCTCAAAGGCCTGCTCGTCGGCCTCCGACCCTGGAGGCGGGATGAGGTGGGTGAGCACCAGCCGGGAAACGCCCAGATCCTCAGCCTGGCGACCAATAGCGACCGTGTCTGCGTGGTAGTCAAGGATGAACCTCCGCTCCTCGGACAGGGCCCGGACCTCAGAGAACCGCATGGCCTCGTAGACCAGCACGTCAGTCCCTGCTGCCAAGTCGGCCACCTCGTCACACACCACCGTGTCGCCGGAAACCACTACCACGCCATCCGGAGTCTCGACCCGGTAGCCGACCGCCGGACGCACCGGCTCATGGCGGACCCGACCGGCCAGCACCCGGACATCGGCGGCCCGCCAGACCTCCGTCGGTGCCTCCGGCAAACCGAAAGGCCTTACATCCACCTCGGGGCCCCGGTCCCGGCCGGCGTGGGCCGCCCGCACCGCCAGGTCCTCGGCCCACCGGTCGGCCAGGCCGTCCACGAACCGGATACAGGGGCCAGCGGGCGCCACCACTGGGATGGGCGGCAGGTCCCTCTGCCGGTCCAGCACCCACCGGGTGAGGAGTAGGTCGTCCAGGCCCACCAGGTGGTCGGAGTGATGGTGGGTGAGGAACACAGCGTCCAGTCCGCCGGGAGACGTACCGGCCCCCAGCAGCCGCATGACGGTGGACCGGCCGACGTCGAACTGGAGCCGCACCGTGCCCCCAGACCCCTCGTAGACGACCAGCACCCCGGGACCGGCCCGGTCGGCGGTGGCGATCGGCGTCCCGGTGCCGGTGACGATAACGGTGGTGGTCACTCCCCCTCCCGGACGACCAGGCGTTCCACCTCTACCAGTGTGTCGTGGAAGGCAGCCGAGCCCAGCCGACGCCCCAGACCCGGGTTGGTCAGGGCGTTGACCCCCCGACCGTCCCGGACCGTCACCTCCCAGGCACAAGTGTCCGGACAGTCGTGGTGGTAGGTGCCCTTCACCGTTATTCCAGCGGTCACCGGGCAAGCCTGCCAGACCGGCCCCCGCGTGTGCGATGCTCGCCCCGTGACCGAAATGGGAAAACGGCTGGAAGGCAAGGCTGCCTTCATCACCGGAGCGGCGTCCGGAATCGGTCGGCAGAGCGCCCTGCGGTTCGCCGCCGAAGGGGCGCTGGTCGCCGTGGTGGACGTGAACGCCGACGGGGCAGCTGCCGTGGCCAACGAGGTGGTCGGGGCTGGTGGAAAGGCCATTGCCCTGAGGGCCGACGTGTCCTCAGAGGACGAAGTGGCAACGGCTGTTGCCGACGCCGAGGAGGCCTTCGGTCGCCTGGACGTGGTGTTCAACAACGCCGGGATCATGCACAGTGATGACGGAGACGCCGAGGCCACCGAGGAGACGGTCTGGGACCTGACCATGGACATCAACCTGAAGGGCGTCTGGTTCGGCTGCCGGCACGGGATCCCGGCATTACGCCGGTCGGGTGGCGGCTCCATCATCAACACGGCCAGCTTCGTGGCCCTTGTGGGGGCAGCCACCCCACAGCTGGCCTACACGGCCTCCAAGGGCGCGGTACTGGCCATGACCCGCGAGCTGTCGGTCATCCATGCCCGCGAGAACATCCGGGTCAACGCCCTGTGCCCCGGCCCGCTGCGCACCGAGTTACTGATGTCGTTCCTGGACACCGAGGAGAAGCGGCAGCGTCGGCTGGTCCACGTTCCGATGGGGCGATTCGGCGAAGCATCAGAGATCGCCGAGGCCGCCCTGTGGCTGGCCTCTGACGAGTCCTCGTACGTCACGGGCACCGACTTTTCTGTGGACGGCGGCCTGACCGCCGCCTACGTCACCCCCGAATAACCGACCGGCGGGCAGCCGGTCAGGCCCCGTTACGCCCCCCGACCGGGAGGTCCAAGAAGAGGGCCTGGAGCAGCAGCGACTCGTTGGGGTTGCGGATCAGTTCGCCGGTGGCCTCGGTAATCCGGGCCGTCGCGTCCATGTCGGCCTCACCGCCCGATCCGGCGGCCCGGTCCCGGTAGGACCGGCTGATCGTGGCCAGCCCGAACCGCAGCTCGTCGTCCCGGAGCCGACGCACCTCTCGCCGTTGGCGTTCGACCAGCGTCCTGCGACCTGACCCGCGGGTCCCGAAGGCTTCTTCGCGTTCAGTCAACTCTTCCAGCTCCACGGCGTGGCGGGTCACTAGCGGCGCCTGAGCCTCGTCTATCAAGGCCCGCATCTCCTCGACCACCACGGCGACCGCCGCCCCGGTTCCGTCCAGGCGGGACGGAACGGCGTGCCAGGCGTTTTGCCGCCCGTGGAACGCCGGGTCCTGGGCCAGCAGCCGGGCCCGGGAGAGACTCCCGGCGGCCGCCTCGGCCAACTCGGTGGCCCGGTCGGAGGGCACCCCGTCGGCTTCCAACACGTCGGACACCACTTCGTCGGTCAGCGGAGGGAGGTCGACTCGTACGCAACGAGAGGCCACGGTGACGTGGGAGTCAGGGACCTCCTCGGACAGCAGCACGAACACGGTCGTGGCCGGCGGCTCCTCAATGGTCTTGAGCAGGCTGGCCACCGCCTCCGGTTCGGCGGTGTCGAACCGGTTAACCACCACCACCTTGTGAGTCGCTTCGACCGGCGACCTCCAACCTTCCACGGTGATCTCCCTGGCGTCAGCCACCAACAGAGACCGGCCCTCGGGCTCCACCTCGAGGAGGTCCGGATGGTGTCCGACGGCGGACAGACGCCGGTGGCGGGAGGCCGACAGCGAATCTGGCCCGTCCGGCGCACCGGAGGCGAACAGGGACCCGGCGAAGGCCCGGGCGGCTTCGCCTCGCCCCGCACCGGGTGGCCCGACCAGCAGATAGGCGTGAACCGGGGACCAGGCCGCCGTCCGGAGGAGGGCCACGGCAGCCTCCTGGCCCACCACGGTGGCCCATAGCGCGTCCTCGTCCACGGGCGCCACGTCGTCGGCTGACGTTCCGGAGATCACGACAACCGCTGGTCGACGGCGGTGGCCACCCGGTCGGCCACCTCTTCGATGGGCCCGGTCCCGTCCACCACCACCCACCGGTCCGGGTCGGCGGTGGCCATCTCCCGGTAGGCAGCCACCACGGTGGCCTGGAGGTCGTTGCCGGCTTGTTCAATCCGGTCTAGGTCGCCGCCCAGGCGGTCGCCGGCCAGCGGGGCGTCGCCCTCGATGAGCACCACCAGGTCGGGTGCCAGGTCCCGGGTG